>NZ_CP117782.1:2274759-2599725 GCF_028657905.1 Burkholderia sp. FERM BP-3421
ACCGAGAAGGATGCAGTAAAATTGGGCGCTTCCTGGCGCGATGCACGAATCTGGGTCGTCCCGGTCGAAGCCGCGCTCGATCCCCGCCTTATCGCTCTCGTTGTGGAGAAACTCCGTGGACGCTCGCCTGCTTGAAATCCTTGTGTGCCCTGTTTGCAAAGGCCCGCTCCACTATGATCGCGGCGCGCAGGAACTGTCCTGCGCCGTCGACAAGCTCGCCTATCCGATCCGCGACGGCATCCCCGTGATGCTCGTCGACGAGGCCCGCCAGACGGTCGAGGGCACGCCGGTCGATCCGGCGGCCTGACGCACGCCGCACCGTCCGCGCGCCGAACGCGCGCGGACCTTTTCCATTCCGCATCCCGCCTTGCCCGACCCGCTCTCCCGATGACCTCGCCCCCGCCCTTCATCGCCGTGATCCCGGCCCGCCTCGCGTCGACCCGCCTGCCCAACAAACCGCTCGCCGACCTCGGCGGCAAGCCGATGGTGGTGCGCGTCGCCGAGCGCGCGCGCGACGCGGGCGCCGCGCAGGTGCTGATCGCCTCCGATGCGCAGCGCGTGCTCGACGCGGCCCGCGCGCACGGCTTCGAGGCCGTGGCCACCCGCGCCGACCACCCGTCCGGCACCGATCGCCTCGCGGAAGTCGCCGCGCGCTTCGGCTGGTCGGATGAAACGATCGTGGTCAACGTGCAGGGCGACGAACCGCTGATCGATCCGCAACTGGTGCGCGACGTGGCGACGCACCTCGCCGAGCGCGCCGACTGCGCGATCGCGACCGCCGCGCATCCGATCGAGGCGCCGCACGAGGTGTTCAATCCGAACGTCGTGAAGGTCGTGCTCGATGCGCGCGGCGTCGCGCTGTATTTCTCGCGCGCGCCGATCCCGTGGTCGCGCGACGCCTACCAGCCGCACTGGCCCGACGTCGCGGCGATGCCCGCGCCCGCCGCGCCCGTCTACCGGCACATCGGCCTGTATGCGTACCGCGCGCGTTTCTTGCGCACTTATCCGACGCTCGCGCAAGCGCCGCTCGAGCAATGCGAGCAGCTCGAACAGCTGCGCGCGATGTGGCACGGCGAGCGGATCGCGGTGCGCATCACGGCGCACGCGCCGCAGGCCGGCGTGGACACGCCGGACGACCTCGCACGCGTGCAGGCCCTTTTTCAGCCGGGTCCAAAATAACCCGTGGCATAATCGAACGATTGCGCGAGCCATCTCCCGCTTCGCTTCCCCTGCTTGACCTCAGCCCGCCTTGCTGCCGGCCGCCGCGCACGCTGTGCCGATGCGCCGCCGTCAGACCGGCCAGCGGTGCTCGAAGGCAACCGTGAAGCGTCGTGCGGCGATCATTGAGCGTCTCGCGCCAAAGCATTCACATACTTGGAGATAATCACCATGCGTTTGATCCTGTTGGGCGCGCCCGGCGCGGGAAAGGGCACCCAGGCAAACTTCATCAAGGAAAAGTTCGGCATCCCGCAGATCTCGACGGGCGACATGCTGCGCGCGGCCGTGAAAGCCGGCACCCCGCTCGGCGTCGAGGCGAAGGGCTACATGGATGAAGGCAAGCTCGTGCCCGATTCGCTGATCATCGGCCTCGTCAAGGAGCGCCTGAAGGATGCGGACTGCGCGAACGGCTACCTGTTCGACGGCTTCCCGCGCACGATCGCGCAAGCCGACGCGATGAAGGACGCGGGCGTCGCGATCGACTACGTGCTCGAGATCGACGTGCCGTTCTCCGAAATCATCGAACGGATGAGCGGCCGCCGCACCCATCCGGCGTCGGGCCGCACCTATCACGTGAAGTTCAACCCGCCGAAGGTCGAGGGCGTCGACGACGTCACGGGCGAACCGCTGATCCAGCGCGACGACGACAAGGAAGAGACGGTCAAGAAGCGTCTCGACGTGTACGAAGCGCAAACCAAGCCGCTGATCTCGTACTACGGCGACTGGGCGCAGCGCGGCGCCGAGAACGGCCTGCAGGCGCCCGCCTACCGGAAGATTTCCGGGCTCGGCGGCGTCGACGAGATTCGCCAGCGCGTGTTCGACGCACTGAAGTAAGCACGGCCGCGCCTCGCGCCGCCCACGAACCGCCCGTCCCGGGCGGTTTTTTTTCGCACGATCGTTAGCTTCCCGCCGTCCGCGCGCGCGTCCCCGTACAATCGATCCGCTTGCGGCGGCGTGCCGGCACACCGCCGCATGATTCGATTCGAACAAGACAGGAGCAAACATGGAGATTCAAGGCAACGTCTTCCTGATCACGGGCGGCGCATCCGGACTGGGCGCGGGTACCGCGCGCCTCTTCGCCGAGGCGGGCGGCAAGGTGGTGCTCGCCGACCTGAACCAGGACGCCGGCAACGCGCTCGCGCGCGAGCTGGGCGGCGTGTTCGTCCGCTGCGACGTGACGCGCGAGGAAGACGCGCAGGCCGCGGTGGCTGCCGCGACGGGACTCGGCCCGCTGCGCGGGCTCGTCAATTGCGCGGGCATCGCGCCCGCCGCCAAGACGGTCGGCAAGGACGGCCCCCACCCGCTCGACCTGTTCACCAAGGCGATCATGGTGAACCTCGTCGGCACCTTCAACATGACGCGCATCGCGGCCGCCGCGATGGCCGCCAACGAGCCTGCGCCGACCGGTGAACGCGGCGTGATCGTCAGCACCGCATCGGTCGCCGCATTCGACGGCCAGATCGGCCAGGCCGCGTATGCGGCCTCGAAGGCGGGCGTCGCCGGCATGACGCTGCCGATCGCGCGCGACCTGTCGCGCAATGCGATCCGCGTGATGACGATCGCCCCCGGCCTCTTCGAGACGCCGATGCTGCTGGGCATGCCTCCCGACGTGCAGGCGGCGCTCGGCGCGATGGTGCCGTTCCCGGCGCGCCTCGGCAAGCCGATCGAATACGCGATGCTGGCGCGCCAGATCTTCGAGAACACGATGTTGAATGGGGAAGTGATCCGCCTCGACGGCGCGATCCGGATGCAGCCGAAGTAAGCCGGCATGCAGGGCGCGGGCCCGGCTGCGCCGGGCGGCGCGCCGGCGGCCCGTTCAGGCGTCGCCGCGCGCCATGCGCTGACGCAGCTCGCTGACCTGCGCCTCGACCACGGTCGCGTCGTCGGCTTCCGGGCATTCGCCGAGATAGGCCTCGAGATCCTCGAGCGCCGGCCGCAGGTAGTCGAGCCGCGCATACGCGAAGCCGCGGTCGCGCACCTCGTCAAGCTGCCCCGGCAGCAGGATCACGAGGCGCTGCTGGACCGCGAGCAGACGCTGCCAGCGTTCCGTCTGCAGATAGATGGCCTTCAGGTTGTTCAGCATGCGCGCGATGATCTCGCGACCGATCGCCGGTTGCAGCAGCGCGCGCAACGCGCTGCTCACGAGGCCGTCCGCGCGCGCCACGTAAGGCTCGAGCATCTCGACCATCTCCGACTCCGACAGCGAGTGGCCCGAGGTCGGGTCGATCATCACGTCGCCGTCGGGCAGGCTCACGCGCAACAGGAAGTGCCCCGGAAACGACACGCCGCGCGCCGGCAGCCCGATCTGTTCGCTCATTTCGAGGTACAGCACCGCGAGCGAGATCGGAATGCCGCGCCGCCGCTTGAGCACGACATTCAGATGACTGTTGTCGGGATCGTAGTAATCGTTGTGATTACAGGCGAAACCCAGCTCGCGAAAGAAAAAATCGTTGAGCGCGGTGATCTTCTCGCGCAGCCCCGCGCCGTCCGGCAAGCGCTTGCGCAGCCGCACGACGAGCGCATCCAGCTCGGCCAGCGCGCCTTGCAGGTCGAGGTCCGGATACGCATCCTGCGCGAGCGACAGCGCCGCCTCGGTGAGCGGCAAACCGTCATCCTCCGCGACAAGCGAACTGAAATAATCGAGAACGCGGGTCATTGGGTTCGTCATTTGGCACGCCGTCGGAAGTACGCGTACTTGAAGCCCATCAGCCACAACATACCGAAATATAGTGCAGAGAACAGAATCAGGCAGGCGCCCATCAGCGAGATCCGGGCGAGCGGCGCGGCGCGCATCGCGGTCCAGTCGAAGCTGACGGCGAACCAGTGCATCACGCCCGCGAGCACGAGCGACGCGCCCACCAGCTGCGCGAGGAAGCGCAGCCAGCCCGGCGACGGCTGGTAGATGCCGCGCCGACGCAGGCCGATGAACAGCAGCAGCGAATTCACGCACGCGCCGACCCCGATGCTGAGCGTGAGCCCCGCATGGCCGATCAGCGGCACGAACAGGTAGTTCGACAGCTGCGTGATCACCAGCACGCCGATCGCGATCTTCACCGGCGTCTTGATGTCCTGCTTCGCGTAGAAGCCCGGCGCGAGGATCTTGATCAGGATGATCCCGACGAGCCCGATCCCGTACGCCGCCAGCGCCCGCGCGACCATCTCCACCGTGCGGGCGTCGAACTTGCCGTAGTTGAACAGCGTCGCCGTGAGCGGGCCCGCGAAAAACAGCAGCGCGAGCGCGCTCGGCGCGGCGAGCAGGAAGGTCACGCGCAGCCCCCAGTCGAGCAGCGCCGAATATTCGGTCGAATCGGCGTCGACGTGCGCCTTCGACAGGCTCGGCAACAGGATCGTGCCCAGCGCGACGCCGAGCAGCGCGGTCGGGAACTCCATCAGCCGGTCGGCGTAGTTGATCCACGACACCGCGCCCTGCCCGAGCCGCGACGCGATATTGGTGTTGATGATCAGGCTCAGCTGCGCGACCGACACCGCGAAGGTCGCGGGCACCATCTTCGCGAGCACGCGCTTGACGCCCGGATGACGCAGCGCGCGCAGTGGATTGAGGCCGATCAGCGGCACCATGTCGATCCTGCGCAGCCCCGGCAGTTGCACCAGCAACTGCAGCACGCCGCCGACGATCACCGCCCAGGCCAATGCGTACACCGGCACCTTCAGATGCGGCGCGACGAATACCGCGGCCGCGATGAACGCGACGTTCAGCAGCACCGGCGCGAACGCGGGCAGCGAAAAGTTCTTGTAGGTGTTGAGCACACCCGACGCAAGCGTGGTCAGCGAAATGAACACGATGTACGGGAACATGATCTGCGTCATCGTGACGGCGAGCGGGAACGCCTGCCCGTCCGTGCGCAGGCCCGACGCGACCGCGAACACGACCCACGACGCGCCCGCGATGCCCGCGACCGACAGCGCCGCGAGCGACCACGCGAGCACGGTCGACATCGCGTCGACGAGCGCTTTCGTGGCGTCGTGCCCCTTCTGGTTCTTGAACTCGGCCAGGATCGGCACGAACGCCTGCGAGAACGCGCCCTCGGCGGACAGGCGGCGCAGCAGGTTCGGAATGCGGAACGCGACGTAGAATGCGTCGGTGAATTGACTGGCGCCGAACGCTCGGGCGATCAGCGTCTCGCGGGCCAGTCCGGTCACGCGCGACAGCAGCGTGAAGCCGCTGACCGTCAGCAGGGCTCGGAATAGATTCATGGGGCGCTTATTATACGGGCCATGCGCGCCCGCACACGGCCGGCGGCCGAAAAGCCCCCCAAGTCGTGCGGCCGGAACGGCAAGCTTGCCACTGGCTTGATTTTGTTGCTATAATCCCCGGTTTCTGAGCCTGTTATATGTACAGCGAGCTTCGCTGGGCGTGTTGCCGGCCTCGGTTAAACCAACGTTTTTTTGCGCTCCTGGGCAATCGCTCCCGGGGGTCGAATCGAAAAGCAGCGCTTGGCCGTCAGGCTCCAAGCTCTGGGAACAGGACAGGATAAGGAACCGTCATGGCTAACTCCGCACAAGCACGCAAGCGCGCCCGCCAGGCTGCGAAGGCAAACTCGCACAACTCGGCCCTGCGCTCGAAATTCCGCACCGCCATCAAGGCTGTCCGCAAGGCTATCGAAGCCGGCGACCAAGCCAAGGCCGCTGAAATCTTCAAGCTCTCGACGAAGACGATCGACACGATCGCCGACAAGAAGATCGTTCACAAGAACAAGGCCGCTCGCCAGAAGAGCCGCCTCGCAGCCGCCGTCAAGGGCCTGCAGGCCGCCGCGCAGTAAATCCGGCGCGCCCGCCTCGCGCGGGCGCCCTGTTTCCTCTGCGATCGACAAAAAGCCCGCTTCGAGCGGGCTTTTTGCTTGGGCGCGCGCAGGCGGACGCGTTCGCGCACCCGCCCGCGCCATGCGGGCCGCTTACGTTTCGGTTACTTGCCGTGCTTGTCGTAGTCCGGCAGTTCGCACGCCTCGGTCACGACGAGATCGTTGTCCTTCGCGAAATTCATCACGAAATCGAACGCCATCGGCTCGACGTCGCGCAGGCGGGAATCGATGATCACGCATTTCGTGTCGCCGAGCAGGGTCGGGCGCACGTACAGCGAGTATTGAAGGCGGGCGTTCGGCCCTCCGGTGCCCGGCCCGAAGCAGGACATCACGCCGGCCAGACGCTCCGACCAGTCGCTCGGCCGAAACTTCTTCCCGGATTTGGTGATGCCCTGAATGAAGTATTCGGTCGGGGAAGTTTCAGCCATGAGGGTACCCAAGTGACGGCCCAGCAGCGCGCCGGCGAACCTTCGCCTGGACACTTCGGAACACAAGGAAACGCGCCCGTGACGAACCGCGTCGACGGCCGGAACAGCCCGCCGCGCCCATGTGACGCGACGTACCGCTTGTGTCCGGCAGACCGGGCCTGAGCCCTCGCCCACCGGGCTTGAGGAAACCGCCGGATTATACCGCACCGCGCCATGCTGCGTCGTCCCGCGCGACGTCGTCCGCATCGCGCCGACGCCGGGCGCGGCTCGTCAAAGCGGGGAAAATCCTTTATGCTGCTTCGAGTCATCACATCCGACGGCGACGCCGTCCGGCAGCCTGCCGGGTGAACCGGCCGTATCTCGTTTCATGACCACCAAAACCATTCGGCACTACCTGCAGTTCAAGGATTTCTCACTGGAAGACTACGAGTACGTACTCGAGCGCACCGGAATCCTGAAGCGCAAGTTCAAGAACTACGAGACCTACCACCCGCTGCACGACCGCACGCTCGCGATGATCTTCGAGAAAAGCTCGACGCGCACGCGGCTGTCGTTCGAGGCCGGCATCTTCCAGCTCGGCGGCCACGCGGTCTTCATGAGCACGCGCGACACGCAGCTCGGCCGCGGCGAACCGGTCGAGGATTCCGCGCAGGTGATCTCGCGAATGGTCGACATCATCATGATCCGCACGTTCGAGCAGGACACCATCCAGCGCTTCGCGGAAAACTCACGCGTGCCGGTGATCAACGGGCTCACGAACGAATACCATCCGTGCCAGGTGCTCGCCGACATCTTCACCTACTACGAGCATCGCGGCCCGATCCGCGGCAAGACCGTCGCCTGGGTCGGCGACGCGAACAACATGCTGTACACCTGGATCCAGGCCGCGCAGATCCTCGGCTTCAAGCTGCGCCTGTCCACCCCGCCCGGCTACGCGCTCGACGCGAAGCTGGTCGCGCCCGACAGCGCGCCGTTCTACGAAGTGTTCGACGATCCGAACGAAGCCTGCCACGGCGCGGACCTGATCACGACCGACGTCTGGACCAGCATGGGCTTCGAGGCGGAGAACGAGGCGCGCATGCAGGCGTTCGCCGACTGGTGCGTGGACGAGGAAATGATGGGCCACGCCCATCCCGACGCGCTCTTCATGCACTGCCTGCCCGCGCATCGCGGCGAGGAAGTCACGGCCGGCGTGATCGACGGCCCGCAAAGCGTCGTGTGGGACGAGGCGGAAAACCGCCTGCACGTGCAGAAGGCGCTGATGGAGTTCCTGCTGCTCGGCCGGCTCAATCACTGAGCGCCGTCGCCGCCGGACCGCCGCTTCCCGGACAGGCGCGGCCCCGACGGCGCGCATCGGCCGCCCCGCCGCCGCTCCCGGTCGCGCGGGGCATGCCCCCGCATCCTGACGGCCGGACCCGCGCAGCCGGCAGCGGCTGTCGCCCGCGCGCCGCCCGCTTCAGGCGTGCAGCCGCAACCTCACAGACACACCGGCTCCGCCTCCAGCTCGACGCCGAAGCGCGCGCTGACGTCGCCGCGGATCGCATCGGCGAGCGCGAGCACGTCCGCGCCCGATGCGCCGCCGCGATTCACGAGCACGAGCGCCTGACGCTCATGCACCGCCGCCGCCCCGAGCGCGCGGCCCTTCCAGCCACACCGGTCGATCAGCCAGCCCGCCGCGAGCTTCACCTGCCCGTCCGGCTGAGGATAGGACACCAGGTCCGGCTCGCGCGCGCGCAGCGCCTCGAATTGGGCGGCGGGAATCACCGGGTTCTTGAAAAAACTGCCGGCATTGCCGAGCACGCCCGGATCGGGCAGTTTCGCGCGCCGGATCGCGACGACCGCATCGAACACCTCGCGCGGCGTCGCCGCGCCGGCGGCGATCCCGCGCGCGTCCAGCTCGCGCGCGACGTCGGCGTAACCGAGCCGCGGCGTCCACACCTTCGGCAGCCGGAACGTCACGGCGACGATCGCAAAACGCCCGCGCCCCGCCCGTTTGAAGAAGCTGTCGCGATAGCCGAACGCGCAGCGCGCGGCGTCGAACCCGACGGTCTCGCCGGTCGCCAGCTCGACCGCCTCCAGCGAATCGAAATAAGCTCGCATCTCCAGGCCGTAGGCGCCGATGTTCTGGATCGGCGCGGCGCCGACCGTGCCCGGGATCAGCGCGAGATTCTCGAGGCCCGGCATGCCCGCATCGAGCGTCCAGGCGACGAACGCATGCCAGTTCTCGCCGCCGCCCGCGCGCACGTACCACGCATCCGCCTCCTCGCGAACCACCGTGCGCCCGGCGATCTCGTTGAGCAGCACGAGCCCGCCGATGTCGCCGGTGAACACCACGTTGCTGCCGCCGCCGAGCACCAGCGGCGCGAGACCCGCGACCCGCGGATCGGCCGCGAGCGAGGCGAACTGGCCGGCCGTCGCGACCCGCGCGGCGAGCCGCGCACGCACCTCGAAACCGAACGTGTTGTGGGTTCGCAGCGGATAGTCGGGCAGGAGCGCAAGCGGGGAATCAGGGCAGGACATCGGGGATCGCGGTTGGGCAGGCAGGCCGTCGGCCTTGGGCAAATGGGGGGGCACCGGTAAAATGGCGGCCGGTCCGCAATTATAGAGTGCCCGCGCGGGTCCGCGCGGGCCGCACGTTATACAGGGAGAATGCCATGCCATCGTTCGACGTCGTTTCCGAAGCGAACATGATCGAAGTGAAGAACGCCATCGAGCAGTCGAACAAGGAAATCTCGACGCGCTTCGATTTCAAGGGCTCCGACGCGCGCGTCGAGCAGAAGGAGCGCGAACTGACGATGTTCGCCGACGACGATTTCAAGCTCGGCCAGGTCAAGGACGTGCTGATCAACAAGATGGCCAAGCGCAACGTCGACGTGCGCTTCCTCGAGTACGGCAAGATCGAGAAGATCGGCGGCGACAAGGTCAAGCAGGTCGTGACGATCAAGAAGGGCGTGACGGGCGACCTCGCGAAGAAGATCGTGCGGCTCGTCAAGGACAGCAAGATCAAGGTCCAGGCCAGCATCCAGGGCGACGCGGTGCGCGTCACCGGCACGAAGCGCGACGACCTGCAGAGCGTGATCGCGATGCTGCGCAAGGACGTGACCGACACGCCGCTCGACTTCAACAACTTCCGCGACTGAGCGCGCGACCGCCGGCCCGCACGGGCCGGCGATGCGGCGGACGGAGCCTCAGCCCTGCCCGTCGCCGGCGGACGCGTCCGCCTTCTTCTTGTCGCCGATCCGGCTTTCCTGGCCGGCGAGCAGCTTCGAGATATTGGCGCGATGCCGCCACACGAGCAGCACGCTCATCGCCAGCACGGCCCAGGCGACCGGATTGCCGTGCGTGCCGAACAGGAACACGTCGAACACCGGCGCGAACACCGCGGCAACCAGCGCCGCGAGCGACGAATAGCGGAAGAAGAACGCGATGATCAGCCAGGTCAGCGCGGTCGCGAGCCCGAGCACCGGGTGTATCGCGAGCAGCACGCCGGCCGCGGTCGCCACGCCCTTGCCGCCCTGGAAGCGGAAGAACACCGGATACAGGTGGCCGAGGAACACCGCGAGCGCCGCGCACGCGACGCCGATCTCGCCGCCGATGCCGAAATGCCGCACCAGCCAGACGGCGAGCCAGCCCTTGAAGGCGTCGCCGACGAGCGTCAGGATCGCGGCCTTCTTGTTGCCGCTGCGCAGCACGTTGGTGGCGCCCGGGTTCTTCGACCCGTACGAGCGCGGATCGGCGAGCCCCATGGTGGCGCTGACGACGACGGCGAACGAGATCGATCCGATCAGGTAGGCGGCAATGGCCGCGAGCAGAATCTGCATGCGAAGCACTCTTGTTTCAACAAACGGATTGGAGAAGCGGCCCGGCCGGCGCGGCCCCGACAGGAGCGGGCCCGGCCGGCGGAACCGCGGCGGCGCCCATTCTACCGAAGCGGCGCGCCGAACAGCGTGGGTCGAACCCTCAGTCGACGCTCGCGCACTGCACGGCGCGCGCATCGAGCAGGGTCGTCAGCGCCGCCGGCGCGAGGCGCACGAGATAGCCGCGCCGGCCGCCGTTCAGGTAGATCGACGGCAATTCGAGGATGCTCGCCTCGACGTACACCGGCATCGCCTTTTTCGTGCCGAACGGCGAGGTGCCCCCGACCAGGTAGCCGGAATGCCGGTTCGCGACCTCGGGCCTGCACGGCTCGACCCGCTTCGCGCCGATCTGCCGCGCGAGGTTCTTGGTCGATACGGTGCGGTCGCCATGCATCAGCACGATCAGCGGCTTCGCATGCTCGTCTTCCATCACGAGCGTCTTGACCACGACGTGCTCGTCGACGCCGAGCTGGCGCGCGGACTCGCCGGTGCCGCCGTGCTCGACGTAGTCGTACAGGTGTTCCTCGAAGGCAACGCCGTGGCGGCGCAGGAACTGCGTCGCGGGCGTTTCCGAAACATGTCTGGATTTGCTCATGCCCGCATTTTAATTGCGCGCGCCGCGAGAAACTATTGTCCGATTGGCCGGTTGTGCAGGCGGCGCCCGCATGGCACGATCGTTCGCAAATTCAGGGCGGCGTCTCGCCGCCCCGTCACGGAGACGCCATGATCCCGACTTCCGGCCTCGACCTGCCGGCGCTGCTCGCCGCGCTGCCTTCCCGGATCGCCGCGTTGCCGTCGCTTGCGGCGCAACGCGACCCGCATCGTCCCGCCTTGATCGAGGATGCGCGCACGCTCACCTACGCACAGCTCGCGCACGCCGTCGACGCCGCGGCCGAGCAGCTCGCCCGGCTCGGCGTGCGCGGCGGCGACCGCGTGATGATCGTCGCGGAAAACAGCGTCGCGCAGATCGTCCTGCTGTTCGCCGCCGCCCGGCTGGACGCGTGGGCGCTCGTCTCCAACGCGCGGCTGGCGGCGGCCGAACTGGACGCGATCGCCGCGCACGCGCGGCCCCGCCTGATCGCGTTCGCGACCGAGGCGTCGCCCGACGCCCGCGCGCACGCGGAGCGGCATCGCGCGCAAGCGGCCGAGCCGCTCGCGGTCGACTTCGGCGCGTGGTCGCACCGCGCCGATCCCGATGCGCACGCCGAGCCCGTCGCCGACGCCGCGGCCCGCCAGTGCGCGGCGCTCATCTACACGACGGGCACCACCGGCACGCCCAAGGGCGTGATGCTGTCGCACCGCAGCCTGCTGTATATCGCGGCGGTGTCGAGCACCCTGCGCCGCGTGTCGCCCGACGATCTCGTCTACGCCGTGCTGCCGATCTCGCACGTCTACGGGCTCGCGTCGGTCTGCCTCGGCAGCCTGTACGCGGGCGCGACGCTGCGGCTCGCGCCGCGCTTCGCCCCGGAGGCCGCGCGCCGCGCGCTCGCCGACGAAGGCGTGACGATCTTCCAGGGCGTGCCGGCCATGCACGCGAAGCTGCTCGAGCACATGCAGACCCACCGCCACCGCTGGCACGCGCCGCGCCTGCGCTTCGCGTACTCGGGCGGCTCGCCGCTCGACGCGGACCTGAAGGCGCGCGTCGAGCGCGTCTATGGCGTGACCTTGCACAACGGCTACGGCATGACCGAGAGCAGCCCGACCATCACGCAGACGCCGCTCGACGCGCCGCGCGCGGACTGCTCGGTCGGCGTGCCGATTCCCGGCGTCGCGCTGCGCATCGTCGCGGCGGACGGCTCGCCCGTCGCTCCCGGCGCCACCGGCGAGATCCGGGTGTGCGGGCCGAACCTGATGCTCGGCTACTACCGCGACCCGGCCGCGACGCGGGCGGCGATCGACGCGGACGGCTGGCTGCGGACCGGCGACCTCGGCCGTCTCGGGGACGACGGCGCCCTCACGATCGCCGGGCGCAGCAAGGAACTGATCATCCGTTCGGGTTTCAATGTCTATCCGGCCGAGGTCGAGCAAGTGCTGAACGCGCACCCCGCCGTCGTGCAATCGGCGGTGGTCGGACACGCGGTCGAGGGCAACGAGGAAGTGATCGCCTTCGTCGAGCTGGCGCCCGGGGTGCCGTTCGAGGCCGACGAACTGGCGCGGTGGTGCGCCGAGCGGCTCGCGCCGTACAAGCGCCCCGCGCGCATCCGCGTGCTCGACGCGCTGCCCGCCGCGTCGACCGGCAAGATCCTCAAGCACCGGCTGCGCGCGCTGCTCCAGCCCCGCCGCGCTCAGCCGCGCGGATGATGCGCCGCGTGCAGCGTCTTCAGTCGTTCGCGGGCGACGTGCGTGTAGATCTGGGTGGTCGAGATATCGCTGTGGCCGAGCAGCAGTTGCACGACCCGCAGGTCCGCGCCGTGGTTCAGCAGGTGGGTCGCGAACGCGTGGCGCAGCGTATGCGGCGACAGATGCGCGCGCACGCCGGCCTGCTGCGCGTGGCGCTTGATGATGTTCCAGAACTGCTGGCGGGTCATGCCGTCGCCGCGCGCGGTCACGAACAGCGCATCGGCCGCGCGCTGGCCCAGCAGCGCGGGCCGCGCCTCGCGCAGATAGCGCTCGATCCAGCCGTGCGCCACCTCGCCGAACGGCACGAGGCGCTCCTTCGAGCCCTTGCCCATCACCCGCACGACGCCGTCGTTCAGGCCGACCTCGACCGTCTTCAGCGTCACCAGCTCGCTGACCCGCAGCCCGCTCGCATACATCAGTTCGAGCATGGTCCGGTCGCGCAGGCCGAGCGGCGTGGCGACGTCGGGCGCGGCGAGCAGCGACTCGACCTGCGCCTCGGACAGCGTCGACGGAAAGCGCGCGGGCTGCTTCGCCGACACGATCCGCAGCGTCGGATCGGCGGCCGCGCGATGCTCGCGCACCGCCCAGCCGTAATAGCGCCGGAATACCGACAGGCGGCGGTTCGACGAACTCGCCTTGCCGTCGCTGCGCGCCGCGATGTAGCCCGTCACGAGCGCCTCGCTCGCCTGGTCGAGCGGCGCGCCGTGGCTCGCGGCGAGCCAGTGCGAGAACAGGTTCAGGTCGCGCCGGTAGGCATCGAGCGTGTTGCGCGACAGGCCGTGTTCGAGCCACAGCGCGTCGCAGAACAGATCGATCGACGCACGGCTCGCGAGCGCCTCGGGGGTCTCGTCGGCCGCATCGCGCACATCCGCATCGCGCGGGGAAACAGCGGATTTCATCAGTACTGGATACCTTCGTGGGCAAGCAGCCAGCGCTTGACCTGCAAGTAATAGCCGTCGGTGTCGCCGTGCGCGTACGGGCCGATCCCGCCCGCGGCGACCACCCGGTGACACGGAATCACGAACGAGAAGTAGTTCGCGCCGCAGGCCTGCCCGACCGCGCGCGGCCCGGTGCCGACCTCCTTCGCGATCTGGCCGTAGGTGCGCACGACGCCCGGCGGAATCTCGCGGATCGCGGCCCACACACGCTGCTGGAACGCGGTGCCGACCGGCGCGAGCGGCAGGTCGAAGCGCGCCGACGCGCGTTCGAAATAGCGCTCGATCTGACGCACGGCGCGCTTCGCGAGCGCCGAATCCGGCGCGACGTCGCGCACCGAGACGGGCACATAGAGGATCTGCTGCACGAGCCCGCCGCCGGTCCGGATCCCGACCTTGCCGAACGGCGCATCGATTACCGCATTGAACATCGTCGTCTCCACTGGGAAGTCGCCACTTTAACCCGCCTTCAGGCGGCCCGCAGCGCCCATTCGACGTGCTCGCGCACGAGCGGCGACGGATCGTCCGCGCGCGCCGCGAGCGCCTCGACCATCGCCGCGCGCGCCTCGGGCGCGAGCCGTTCGCGCGGCGCGCGCAGCGCATTGCCGAGCCCGACCGCGAGGTTGCGCAGCCAGCGCTCGTAACCGATGCGACGGATCGCGCTGCCCTGCATCCGCGCGTCGAAGTCGGCCGCGCTCCAGCCGAACAGCTCGACCAGCGTCGCGCGGTCCAGGCCGTGCCGCACGTCGAAGTCGGCGACGGGCGCCGCCTGCGCGAACTTGTTCCACGGGCACACGAGCTGGCAATCGTCGCAGCCGTACACGCGGTTGCCGATCAGCGGCCGCAGCGGCTCCGGAATGCTGCCTTTCAATTCGATCGTCAGGTACGAGATGCAGAGCCGCGCGTCGACCCGGTACGGCTCGACGATCGCGCCGGTCGGACAGGCGTCGAGGCAGCGCGTGCAGCTGCCGCAGTGCGCGCCGGGCTCGGCGGCCAGCGCCGCGTCGGTCGGCAGCGGCACGTCGACGTAGATCTCGCCGAGGAAGAACAGCGAGCCCGCATCGCGCTCGAGCAGCAGCGTGTGCTTGCCGCGCCAGCCGTTGCCGGCCTGCTGTGCGAGCTCGACCTCCAGCACCGGCGCCGAATCGGTGAACACCCGGTAGCCGAACCCGCCGATCTCCGCCTCGATCCGCTCCGCGAGCGTCTGCAGGCGGTTGCGCAGCACCTTGTGATAGTCGCGTCCGCGCGCGTAGATCGAGACGACCGCGGCGGCCGGATCGTCGACGCGGGCCAGTTCGCGCGCGCGCCAGGCGCCCGCGCGCTCGTCCTCGCCGTCGCGCGTCGCGGCGGGCAGATAGGCGAGCCGGGCCGAGATCACGCGTCGCGTGCCGGCCACAAGTTCGGCCGGCCGCGCGCGTTTCATCCCATGTTTGGCCATATAATCCATCTCGCCGTGGCATCCGGCTTCCAGCCAGGCGGCAAGCCCCGCCTCCGCATGCGAGAGGTCGATGTCGCTGATGCCGATCGACCCGAAACCCAGCTCGCGCCCCCATCCCTTGATGCGCAGCGCGAGCGCGGCCAGCGCCGCGTCGTCGAAGCGGCGCGGTTCAGCGTGTTCATCGCCCATCGAGCGCGCATCTGTCACGGCGAGTTCCGGAAATCTGTCCATCGCCCTATTTTACGAGAATGCCCGCGAAGCCCAGTCCGATATCCGCCGCGTCCGCCCTGCCCGCCCCCCTCGCCGAGCGCATTTTCCCGCTCGCCGACGAAGCGGCCACCGACGCGTTCGGCCGGCGCTGCGCGGCCGCGCTCGATGCGGTGCGCGCCGAGCGGCAGGCCCGGCAGGCGTTCGGCGGCCTGCAGATCCAGCTGGTCGGCGACCTCGGCGCGGGCAAGACCACCCTCGTGCGGGCCATCCTGCGCGGCCTCGGCCACGCGGGCCGGGTGCGCAGCCCCACCTACACGCTCGTCGAGCCGTACGCGCTCGAACGCCCGGATGGGGAACTCATGCTGTATCACTTCGATCTGTATCGTTTTAGCGATCCGGCCGAATGGGCCGACGCGGGCTTTCGGGAATATTTCGACGCGGGCGCGATCTGCGTCGTCGAATGGCCGCAACAGGCGGGCGCACTGCTCGGCGTGCCGGATCTCGTGTTCTCGCTCGACGTGGACGGCGACGGCCGCACCCTCGCCGCGCGGGCGTACAGTGCCTCAGGAAACGCATGTCTCGAAAGATGTTGATCAAACCGTTCCGCTCGATCGAATCGGCGGCCACCGCGAGCCACAACTGGCGCCGCCGCCAGGTGCTGCGCGCGGGCGCATCCACGCTCGTGCTCGCGCTCGTCGGGCCGCGCCTCGCCCATGCCTCGTCGGTGCTCGGCGTGCGCGTGTGGCCCGCGCGCGATTACACGCGCGTGACGATCGAATCCGACCAGCCGCTGCAGAACACCCAGCAGCTGCTGCAGGGCCCGGACCGCCTCGTGGTCGACCTGACCGGCCTCGATCTCGACCAGGCGCTGCGCGACCTGGTGTCGAAGATCGCGCCGAACGATCCGCAGATCCAGTCGGTGCGGGTCGGCCAGTACCAGCCGCACGTGGTGCGGATGGTGTTCGACCTCAAGGGCAGCGTGAAGCCGCAGGTGTTCACGCTGCCGCCCGTCGGCACCTATCGCTACCGGCTGGTGTTCGACCTGTATCCGGCCGTCGCGCCGGATCCGCTGTCCGACCTGATCGCGCAGACGGAACGCAAGGAACAGCAGCTCAACGACACGCTGCGCGCGCAACAGGCGCAGCCGCCGACGGCCGCGCTCAACGGCCCGACCACGCCGCCCGCCGGCGCGGGCGACAACAGCGACGCGTTCTTCCAGCGCTTCGCGCAGAACACCCCGGCCCCCGCGCCCGCGCGCCCGGCCCCGCCCGCGGCCGCCGTCGCGCCGCCGCGCCCGGCCGTGAAGCCGCCGCCCGCGATCGCCCGCAAGGACGACGACAGCGACGACGGCGACGCCTACGCATTCACCGCGCCGAAATCCGGCAAGGGCGGCACGGTCCGCCTGCTGACGGTCGCGATCGATCCGGGCCACGGCGGCGAGGACCCCGGCGCGATCGGCGGCGCCGGCACCTACGAGAAGCACATCGCGCTCGACATCGCGAAGAAGCTGCGCGCGAAGATCGACGGCGCGCCGAACATGCGCGCGATGATGACGCGCGACGCGGATTTCTTCGTGCCGCTCAACGTGCGCGTGCAGAAGGCGCGGCGGGTCGGCGCGGATCTGTTCGTGTCGATCCACGCGGACGCGTTCACGACCCCGTCCGCACGCGGTTCGTCGGTGTTCGCGCTGTCGGACCACGGTGCGTCGAGCGCCGCCGCGCGCTGGCTCGCGAACAAGGAAAACTCGTCGGACCTGATCGGCGGGATCAACATCAAGACCCAGGACGTCACCGTCAACCGCGCGCTGTTCGACATGTCGACCACCGCGCAGATCCGCGATTCGATGCGCTACGGCAGCTACGTGCTCAAGGAAGTCGGCGGCATCAACAAGCTGCACAAGGGCTCGGTCGAGCAGGCCGGGTTCGCGGTGCTGAAGGCGCCCGACAT
Source organism: Burkholderia sp. FERM BP-3421 (assembly GCF_028657905.1). Taxonomy (NCBI): domain Bacteria; kingdom Pseudomonadati; phylum Pseudomonadota; class Betaproteobacteria; order Burkholderiales; family Burkholderiaceae; genus Burkholderia; species Burkholderia sp. FERM BP-3421. Next base: position 2,291,953 of record NZ_CP117782.1, read on the forward strand.
CCCGTCGATCCTGGTCGAGACCGCGTTCATCAGCAATCCGGACGAGGAGCGCCGCCTCAACGACGACAGCTATCGCGACCAGATGGCCGATGCGATCTTCCGCGGCATCAAGCGCTATTTCGCGGCGAACCCGCCGCTCGCGAAGAGCCGGATGACCTGACGCCGCGCCGGCGCCGCTCCCGCACGCCTCGCCCGACGCGAGGCGTTTTCATTTGCAGCGCGCCGCATCGCCTCACGACGCCGGCGCGAAACGCCGCGCGAGGCGACCGCCGAATACGTTGACGACGAGGCCGGCCATCACGCACCCGGCGCCGACGAGCTGGGCGCGCGTCAGCGCCTCGCCGAGCAGCAGCGCCGCCGACGCGAGCCCGATGATCGGCACCAGCAGCGCGAACGGCACCACCTGCGCGGCCGGATAGCGCGCGAGCAGGCGGCTCCACAGGCCATAGCCGAACAGCGTCGAGATGAACGCGAGATAGCCGATCGCGAACACCGACGCGCCCGACAGCGACGCGAGCGCCGTTGCGATCCGCGCCGGCCCCTCGAATACGAGCGACAGCGCGAAGAACGGCAGCGGCGGCAACAGGCTCGCCCACACCACGAGCGCGACCAGATCGACCTGGCCGACCTTCTTCGTCACGACATTGCCGAGCGCCCAGCACGCCGCGGCGGCCAGCGTCAGCGCGAACCCGGCGAACGTCATGGTCTGGCCGCCGCGCGACGCGATCACGGCGAGGCCGAGCGCGGCGATCGCCAGGCCGACGACGCTGCGCGCCTGCAGCCGCTCGCCGACGAAGCCGCGCGCGAACAGCAGCGTGAGGAACGCCTGCGCCTGCAGCACCAGCGACGCGAGCCCGGCCGGCATGCCGACGTTCATCGCGACGAACAGGAACACGAACTGGCCGAACAGGATCGTCGCGCTGTAGAGCGCGATCAGGCGCCACGGCAGCGGCGGGCGGCGCACGAAAAACACCGCGGGCAGCGCCGCGAACACGAAGCGCAGCGCGCCGAGCAGCAGCGGCGGCACGCCGTGCAGCCCCACCTTGATCACGACGAAGCTGACGCCCCACGCGAGCACCACCAGCAACGCCTGCAGTCCATCCCTCGGGGCCATCGTCCTCGTCTCCTCTTTTTTGAGACGCACATCTTACCGCCGCCGCCGGCCGGCTGCGCGCGCGGCCGGTACAATGAGCCGCATCCCCGCCCCGCCGTCTGCCAGGAGCCTCCATGAGCGATGCGATCAAGACGATCCTGAAGCCCCACGTCCGCGACATCGGCAACCTGCAGGTGCGCCGCACGCTGCCCGCGCTGGCCGCGCGCCTCGTCGGTCCGTTCATCTTCTTCGACCACATGGGGCCCGCCGAACTGCCGGCGGGCGCGGGCCTCGACGTGCGTCCGCATCCGCACATCGGGCTCGCGACCGTCACCTACCTGTTCGACGGCGCGATCCTGCACCGCGACAGCCTGGGCTCGGTGCAGACGATCGTGCCCGGCGACGTGAACTGGATGACGGCCGGACGCGGCATCGTGCACTCCGAGCGCACGCCGGACGACGTGCGCCGGCGCGGCCAGACGATCCACGGCATCCAGACCTGGGTCGCGCTGCCGCTCACGCACGAAGCGGGCGAGCCGTCGTTCGCGCATCACCCGGCCGCGACGCTGCCCGCGCTCGAGCGCGACGGCGTCGCGCTCACGGTGATCGCGGGCGACGCGTTCGGCGCGGTCTCGCCCGTCGCCACCTTCTCGCGCACGCTGTACGCGGCCGCGCGCTTCGGCGCGCGCACGGCGCTCGGGTTCGACGCGGACCACGAGGAGCGCGCGGTCTATCTGGTCGACGGCGACCTGAGCATCGACGGCACGCCGCTCGACGCCGCGCACATGGCGGTGCTCGCGCCGGGCGCGCGCGCCGCGCTCGCGAGCGCGGGCGGCGCGCGGGTCATGCTGCTCGGCGGCGACCGGCTCGACGGCGAGCGCTTCGTCGACTGGAATTTCGTCTCCAGCTCGCGCGCGACGATCGAGGCGGCCAAGGAAGCCTGGCGCGACCAGCGGATGGGCCAGGTGCCGGGCGAAACCGAATGGATCCCGCTGCCGGAACGCAAGCCGCCGCATTGAAAACACCACCGCCCGCCCTCACGTTCGGGCGGAACGCCATTTATTTCACGGGAACGACATGGATACCACTCTCGCCACCTTCGAGCGCGACGTGCTCGAAGCCTCGCTCGACGCCCCGGTGCTGGTCGACTTCTGGGCCCCGTGGTGCGGCCCGTGCAAGACGCTCGGCCCGCTGCTCGAAAAGCTCGAGCGCGAATACGACGGCCGCTGGCGGCTCGTCAAGGTCAACGTCGACGACAACCAGGAACTGGCCGCGCATTTCCAGACCCGCAGCATTCCGCACGTGATCGCCTTCGCGAACGGCCAGCCGATCGACCAGTTCATCGGCGTGCTGCCCGAGGGCCAGTTGCGCGAATTCATCGACCGGCTGCTGCCGTCGGCCGAGGAAGCCGAGCGGATCGCGGCGCAGGCCGCGCTGGCCGAGGAGCGCGTCGACGACGCCGTCGCGCACCTGAAAGCCGCGCTCGCGCTGAATCCGGGCTACGACGACGCGCGGCTCGACCTGATCGAGCTACAGCTCGCGCTCAACGAAACCGACGCGGCGCGCGACGAGGCGACCCGCCTGTCGCCGCTGCTGGAACAGAACGGCGACCCGCGCTACCAGGCGCTCAAGACCCGCTTCGAGGCGCTCGAGGCGAGCGCCGACCTGCCGCCGACCGACGCGCTCGAGGCGCGCATCGCGGCCGATCCCGCCGATCTCGACGCACGCTTCGACCTCGCGCAAAGCCTGATCGCGCGACGCGCGTACGACGGCGCGCTCGACCAGCTGTTCGAGATCGTCACGCGCGACCGCGCCTACGGCGATGATCTCGGCCGCAAGACGATGATTTCGGTGTTCGAGATGGCGGCCGACCAGCCGCAGCTGGTGGCCGCGTGGCGGCGCAAGCTGAGCGCCGCGCTTCACTGAGCACGCCGCCCGCGCGCCTCAGGCGCGCGCGGCCAGCGCCCTCAGCACGTGAGCGGACGCGGCGAAGCCGAAGCTCGCGGTCACGCACACGCTGGAGCCGAAACCCGCGCAATTGAGGCCGGCCGGGCCGGCCGGCGCGGCGTCCGCGTCGAGCGCGCAGGCGTCGGCCTGCGCGGGCTCCGGATAGATCAGCGGCTCGTCCGAATACACCGCGTCCACCTTGAAGCGCGCCTTCGGCCCGCGCGGAAAGCCGTGCGACTTGCGCAGTTGCGCGCGCACCTTCGACAGCAGCGGATCCTGGATCGTATTGGCGAGATCGTCGATGCGGATCCGGGTCGGGTCGAACTGGCCGCCCGCGCCGCCCACCGTGATCAGCGGCTGCCCGCGCGCGACGCACCACGCGATCAGCGCGACCTTGGTGCGCACGCTGTCGATCGCGTCGATCACATAGTCGAAGCCGCCGCCGAGCAATTGCTCGAAGTTGTCCGGTTCGACGAAATCCTCGACCGTGTCGACCCGGCACGCCGGATCGATCAGCGCGATCCGCTCGGCCATCGCGTCGACCTTCGGCTTGCCGTAGTTGCCGTCGAGCGCGTGGATCTGGCGGTTCGTGTTGCTCTCCGCCACATTGTCGAGATCGATCAGCGTGAGCGCGCCGACCGCGCTGCGCGCGAGCGCCTCGGCCGCCCACGAACCGACCCCGCCGATGCCGATCACCGCGACCCGCGCACGCTCGAACGCGGCCAGCGCCGGCGCCCCGTACAGCCGCGCGACCCCGCCGAAGCGCCGCACGCGATCCGCGTCAAGCTGATCCGGCACGCCCGGAGTAACATCGGTTTCTGTCGCAATAGCATCGGCGCGCGGCATAAAAGTAAGCTGAATGAAAGTTGTTCGACCTTCTATTTTGCCTCAACGCCGCACTAAACTGCTGCCGCGTCGCGGTCACGCAGGTTTTTCCCACCTTCGTTATACTGATTCCCGCTTGAAGTGTCCGCATAAAAAATGACGACTCTTGCCGATCTCCGCATCAATTACTCGCGCGCGTCGCTCGATGAAGCCGACGTCAATCCGAACCCGTTCGTCCAGTTCGACGCCTGGTTCAAGGAAGCGCTCAGCGCGCAGCTGCCCGAACCGAACACGATGACGCTTGCCACGGCCGACGCCGAGGGCCGGCCGTCGGCGCGCATCGTGCTGATCAAGGCGGTCGACGAACGCGGCTTCGTCTTCTTCACCAACTACGACAGCCGCAAGGGCCACGATCTCGGCGCCAATCCGCACGCGGCGCTGCTGTTCTACTGGATCGAGCTGGAGCGCCAGGTGCGCATCGAAGGCCGCATCGAGAAGACGAGCGCCGAGGAGAGCGACCGCTATTTCGCGTCGCGCCCGCTCGGCTCGCGCATCGGCGCGTGGGCGTCGGAGCAGAGCGCGGTGATCGAAAGCCGCGCGGTGCTGGAAGCGCGCGAGCGCGACATCAGCGCGCGCTACGGCGAACATCCGCCGCGCCCGCCGCACTGGGGCGGCTACCGCGTGGTGCCGGACAGCATCGAATTCTGGCAGGGCCGTCCGTCGCGGCTGCACGACCGTCTGCTGTATACGCGCGCGGCGCAGGGGTGGAGCGTGTCGCGGCTGTCGCCGTAAGACGCGGCGCGCCGTCGCGCGTGTTTCGTGTTGCACCCGGGCAGGCGCGGGGCGCGTGAGGCTCGCCTGCCCGGTCGAAAACTAGGCTGTATTCATTTCAACAGACAACGGAGAATCCAAATGTTCTGGGAAAAGAAGCTGGCACAGTGGGCAGACGAAGTACGGGCGAAGGCGGACCTGCCGGCGCGCCTCGTGTTGTGGAACGGCCAGCAGCTCGATTTCGGGACCTTCGCGGCGCCGCAGGTCACGCTCAAGGTCAACACCGCGTCGGCGCTGCCGCTGCTGCTCGACCCGAGCCTCGACAATCTCGGCGAGGCCTACGTGAAGGGCAAGATCGACATCGAGGGCAAGGTCTCCGACATCATCAACATCAGCTATTCGCTCGCGCGCAGCACCGTGACGAACGCGGGCAAGCTCGCGCGCGTGAAGCGCTACTTCAATCATTCGAAATCGTCGGACAAGAAGGCGATCCAGTATCACTACGACGTCTCCAACGAGTTCTACCGGCTGTGGCTCGACGAGAACATGGTGTACTCGTGCGCGTACTTCGAGAACGGCGACGAGGATCTCGCCACCGCGCAGATCAAGAAGATCGATCACATCCTGACCAAGATCCAGCTGCAGCCCGGCCAGCGCCTGCTCGACATCGGCTGCGGCTGGGGCGCGCTGGTGCTGCGCGCCGCGCAGAAGTTCGGCGCGCGCTGCGTCGGCGTCACGCTGTCGCAGAACCAGTTCGACCTCGCGACCGAGCGCGTGAAGCGCGCGGGCCTCGAAGGCCAGATCGAGATCCGGCTGCAGGACTACCGCGACGTCGAGGGCCAGTTTGATCGGATCACGAGCGTCGGGATGTTCGAGCACGTCGGCCGCAAGAACCTGCCGACCTACTTCGCGCACGTGCGCGAGCTGCTCGCCGACGACGGCGTCGCGATGAACCACGGCATCACCTCCAGCGACGCCGAGAGCGGCGAGACGGCGCTCGGCGGCGGCGAGTTCATCGACCGCTACGTGTTCCCGGACGGCGAGCTGCCGCACCTGAGCCTCGCGCTCGAAGCCGCGCAGCGCGGCGGCCTCGAGGCGGTTGACGTCGAGAGCCTGCGTCGGCACTATGCGCGCACGCTCGACATCTGGACCGAGAACTTCGAAGCGAAGGCCGAGGAAGCCAGGGCGCTCGTCGACGACGAAAAATTCCGCATCTGGCGCGTCTACCTCGCCGGCTGTGCGTATGCGTTCGAACACGACGACGTGTCGATCTTCCAGATCGTGTGCCGCAAGGCGGGCCGCAGCGCGAAAACGCTGCCCTGGTCGCGGCGCTACATGTACGAACACGCGCTGCCGCGCTAGGCGGCGCACTGACACGACGATGCATGGGTGACGGCAGGACGCGGCGCACTCCGGCGCCAACACAACCGGAGGACGGCGCCGCAGGCGCCGGACAGGACCACGACGGCCAATTCGACCTGTTCGGCGGCGCGCCCGCAGCCTCCGCTCCCGACGCGGCAGGCGAACGCCCCGCGCGAACGCCCGCCGCCGCCCGCCCGCGCGACGCCGAGGCCCCGGCCCTGACGGCCGCGCTGCCCGGCGTCGACGCCGCGCCCGACGCCGCGCGCAAACGCCCCCGACGCCGCGGCGTGCTGCCCGCCGCCCCCACGCCCGAGGTCGCGGCGGCGGCCGCCGCGCTGCCGCCGCGGGTTCGACTGGGCACGTCGTCATGGCACTTTCCGGGCTGGAGCGGGATCGTCTACGGCGACGACTACGCGCAGCAGAAGCTGTCCCGCGAGGGGCTGGAAGCGTACGGCGCGCATCCGCTGCTGCGCAGCGTGAGCCTCGACCGCTCGTTCTACGCGCCGCTCAGCGTGGCCGACTACCTGCGCTACGCGCAGCAGGTGCCCGATGAATTCCGCTTCGTCGTCAAGGCGCCCGCATCGGTGACCGACGCGGTGGTGCGCGGCACGCGCGGCGAACCGGCCGGGCCGAATCCCGCGTTCCTCAATGCGCAGCTCGCCGCCGACGAATTCGTGCGGCCCTGCCTGGAGGGCCTCGGCCGCAAGGCGGGCGCGCTGGTGTTCCAGTTCTCGCCGCTGCCCGATGCGCTGCTCGCCGATCCGGCCGCGCTGATCGATCGCCTGAGCGCCTTCTTCGCGGCGCTGCCGCCCCTGCCGGACGAGCCCGACGGCCCGCGCTACGCGATCGAGATCCGCGACGCGTGCCTGCTGACGCCGCGCTTCATCCGCGCGCTCGCGGCCGCGCGGGTGCGTTATTGCGTGGGGCTGCACGCGCGGATGCCGGATCCATTGCGCCAGGCGGCCGCGCTCGCGCTGCTCGACGGCGATGCGCCGGCCGGGCCGCTGATCGTGCGCTGGAGCCTGCACGGCGGATTCAAGTACGAGCAGGCGAAGGCGAAGTACGAGCCGTTCGACAAGCTCGTCGACGAGGATCCGAACACGCGCGCGGCGCTCGCCGAACTCGCGGCGCGCTACGTGCTCGCCGGGCAGCCGGTCCTCATCACGATCAACAACAAGGCGGAAGGCTCCGCGCCGCTGTCGTGCATGGCGCTCGCGGCGGAAATTGCCGCCGCTTGCACGCAGTTGAGAGGCGAAGCGGCTCAGGCCGGCGCGTAGGGGCCAGCGCTTGGGAGGCGGCGCTCAGGGGCCGGTGGCGCGAACGTCGCGGGCGCGACGGCGAAGTCCGCCACATCGGGATCGCGACCGCGAGGCCGTGGCCGCGAAACCGTGACGGCAGAGGCCCGACAGCAAGGCCGTGACGGCGCGGCCGTGGCGATACGGTTGTGACGGCGCGGTTGTGGCGGCGCGGTCGTGGCGGCGCGGTCGTGACGGCGCGGTCGTGACGGCGCGGTCGTGACGGCGCGGTCGTGACGGCGCGCCCCCCCGCCGGGCCGCGCCGCCGACGCGCCTTACCCGTGCCGCGACTTCAGCCGGTGCGCGAACTTCTGCCGGAACTTCGCGACCTTCGGGCCGATCACGGCCGCGCAGTAGCCCTGCTCCGGATTGCGCGCGTAATAGTTCTGGTGATACGCCTCGGCGGGCCAGTAGTTGTCGTCGTCGAGCGGCACGACCTGGGTGACGATCGGCGCGCCGAACACCTGCTCGCGCGTCAGCTCGTCGATCACCTGCCGCGCGGTGTCGCGCTGCGCGTCCGAGTGCGTGAACACGACCGAGCGATACTGCGTGCCGGTGTCGTTGCCCTGCCGGTTCAACTGGGTCGGATCGTGGGTCGCGAAGAAGATCTCGACGACCTCGCGATAGCTGATGCGCGCCGGATCGAACGTGACCTTGACCACCTCGGCATGGCCCGTGTCGCCCTCGCACACGTCGCGATAGCCCGGCGCGCGCGTATGGCCGCCCGCATAGCCGGATTCCACGGCCGTCACGCCGTCGATGTCCAGGAACACCGCCTCCGTGCACCAGAAACAGCCGCCGCCGAGCGTGGCGACTTCGCTTGCAGCTTGATTCATATCGGCTCCTTGTTGCGTCCAGTCAATGCCCGGGAGCGGCATCCGCACCGCCCCAATGTCAGGTCGCCCACTCGCCGCGCCCGGTCGGGCAGGCCGCAGCGCGACGCGATTCCGCTAAAATCGGGGCAACTTGGTGAATTTCCAGATGATCGACCCGACCTTTATCCGCTGCTCCCGCCCCCTCGTCCCGCGAGCCATCGCGCCATGAAGCAGGCCGTTCCGCCCAATTTCGACGTCGCCGCGTTCCGTCACGCGCTCGGCCAGTTCGCGACCGGCGTGACCGTGATCACGACGCGCGCGCCGTCCGGCCAGCTGATCGGCATCACCGCGAGTTCGTTCAACTCGGTCTCGCTCGATCCGCCGCTCGTGCTGTGGAGCCTCGCGCTCAAATCGGCGTCGCTGCCGGTGTTCCGCGGCAACAGCCATTATGTCGTCAACGTGCTGGCCGCGTCGCAGCTCGATCTGTGCCGGCGCTTCGCGACCGTCAAGGGCGACCGCTTCGAGGGCGTGTCGCACGCGGCGGGCGACTCCGGCATGCCGGTGCTCGACGGCGCGCTCGCCTGGTTCGAGTGCCACAACCGCAGCCGCTACGACGAGGGCGACCACGTGATCTTCGTCGGCGAGGTCGAGCGCTGCGGCGTGCACCCCGACGCCGCAGCGCTCGCGCCGCTCGTGTTCCAGAGCGGCGGCTTCCACGCGCTCACAGCACTTTGAGCGCGCCGGTGCGGGCCAGCGCCACCGGCGGGCCCGCTTCGTCCTTCAAGGTCTGCAGCACGATGTTCGAGCGGATGTCCATCACGCCCGGCGCCTTGTACAGGTGGTTCAGCACGAAGTCCGAGTAGTGCTTCAGATTGTGCGCGAGCACGCGCAGCAGATAGTGGCTCTCGCCCGTCACGACGAACGCGCCCACCACCTCCGGCCATTCCCGCAGCGCCTCCGCGAAACGCTCGTGCCAGTGCGTCTGGTCGTTGCGCATCGATACCTGCACGAACGCCTCCAGCTCGAAGCCCAGTTTCTCGCGGCTCAGGCACGCGCGGTAGCACTCGATCACGCCCTGTTCTTCCAGCAGGCGCATTCGGCGCAGACAGGCGGACGGCGAGAGCGCAATGCGCTCGGCCAGGTCCAGGTTGCTGATCCGTCCCTCTTGCTGAAGTACGGCCAGAATACGGCAATCGGTGGCGTCGAGCGTAATCGCATGCATTTTTGGTCCCCGTTTTAACGCTGTTTCGAATTATCTGCCAAATTGGTGGATTGTCCATGCCTATTTTGCAAGCACGTTCGACGCGGCTTTGCCTATCATCGCTAGCGTTCACTTCCGCTACGCACGCATGGACACGCTCTGGGACATTTCACCGCCGATCGACCCCGCCACGCCGGTCTGGCCCGGCGACACGCCGGTCTCGATCGAACGCGTGTGGCGCATGGAGGCGGGCTCGCCCGTCAACGTCGGCCGGTTCACGCTGTCGCCGCACACGGGCGCGCACGCCGACGCGCCGCTCCACTACGACGCGGCCGGCGCGCCGATCGGCGCGGTGCCGCTCGATGCCTACCTCGGGCCGTGCCGCGTGATCCACTGCCTCGACGCCGCGCCCGCGGTGCGCCCGGACGCCCTGCGCGCGGCGCTCGCCGGCGCGCCGCCGCGCGTGCTGCTGCGCACCTGCCACGAGGCGGCGCAACGCCACTGGGACAGCGCGTTCTGCGCCGTCGCGCCGCAGACCATCGACCTGCTCGCCGAGCACGGCGTGCGCCTGATCGGCATCGACACGCCGTCGCTCGACCCGCAGGAATCGAAGACCATGGACGCGCACCACCGCATCCGCACGCATCGAATGGCGATCCTCGAAGGCCTCGTGCTCGACGCCGTGCCGCCCGGCGACTATGAACTGATCGCGCTGCCGCTCAAGCTCGCGACGCTCGACGCGAGCCCCGTGCGCGCCGTGCTGCGCGCGCTGCCGGCCCCGCGCTGAACCCCAATCCGTTTCGTTACGTCCACCCTGCCCATGACGCTCATGATCCATTCCCGTGAAGACGCCCTCGCGCTCGACCGCGACGACCCGCTCGCGCCGTTGCGCGACCAGTTCGCGCTGCCCGACGGCGTGCTCTATCTCGACGGCAATTCGCTCGGCGCGCAGCCGCGCGCGGCGGCCGCGCGCGCGCAGCAGGTGATCGGCGAGGAATGGGGCGCCGGTCTGATCCGCAGCTGGAACACCGCGGGCTGGTTCGCGCTGCCGCGCCGTCTCGGCGACCGGCTCGCGCCGCTCGTCGGCGCGGGCCGCGACGAGATCGTGATCACCGACACCATCTCGATCAATCTCTACAAGCTGCTCGCCGCGATGCTGCGCCACCAGGGCCGGCAGGCGCCCGAGCGCCGCGTGATCGTATCGGAGCGCTCCAATTTCCCGACCGACCTGTACATCGCGCAAGGCCTGATCGCCCAGCTCGGCGGCGGCTACACGCTGCGGCTCATCGACGACCCGGCCGACCTGCCCGCCGCGCTCGGCGACGACACCGCGGTCGCGATGCTCACGCACGTGAACTACCGCACCGGCTACATGCACGACATGACGGCGGTCACGCACACGGTCCGGCAGGCGGGCGCGCTGATGCTGTGGGATCTCGCGCACTCGGCAGGCGCGGTGCCGGTCGACCTGAACGGCGCGGGCGCGGACGGCGCGGTCGGCTGCACCTACAAATACCTGAACGGCGGCCCCGGCGCGCCCGCCTTCGTGTGGGTGCCGGCACGCCGCCAGGCCGACTACGAGCAACCGCTGTCGGGCTGGTGGGGACACCGCGCGCCGTTCGCGATGACCCCCGCGTTCGAGCCCGATCCGGGCATCGCGAAATTCCTGTGCGGCACCCAGCCGATCGTGTCGATGTCGATGGTCGAATGCGGTCTCGACGTGTTCGCGCAAACCGACATGGCCGCGCTGCGCCGCAAGTCGCTCGCGTTGTCCGACGCGTTCATCGCGCTCGTCGAGCAGCGCTGCGAGGGGCAGGCGCTGAAGCTCGTCACGCCGCGCGCGCATCATCAGCGCGGCTCGCAGGCAAGCGTCGAGCACCCGCACGGCTACGAGGTGATGCAGGCGCTGATCGCGCGCGGCGTGATCGGCGACTATCGCGAACCGCGCATCCTGCGCTTCGGCTTCACGCCGCTCTATACGCGCTTCGTCGACGTGTGGGATGCGGTCGAGACGCTGCGCGACGTACTGGTCTCGCAAGCGTGGCGCGCGCCCGAATTCGCCGCGCGCGCGACGGTGACCTGAGCCGCACGCCTCATTCAAACCACGGAGACAGATGTGAATCCCGGCCCCCTGCCCACCCCCGGCGACGGCGCGCCGTCCGGCTGCCCGTTTTCCGGCGCGCGCGCCGACGGCGACGGCTGGCACAGCGCCCAGCTCGATTTCTCGACCTCGATGAGCTACGGCGACTACCTGTCGCTCGGCGCGATCCTCGACGCGCAGCACCCGTTGTCGCCCGACCACAACGAGATGCTGTTCATCATCCAGCATCAGACCAGCGAGCTGTGGATGAAGCTCGCGCTGTTCGAGCTGCGCGCGGCGCTCGCGTCGATCCGCGGCGATGCGCTGCCGCCCGCGTTCAAGATGCTCGCGCGCGTGTCGCGGATCCTCGAACAGCTGGTGCAGGCGTGGAACGTGCTCGCGACCATGACGCCGTCCGAGTATTCGGCGATGCGGCCGTATCTCGGCGCGTCGTCGGGCTTCCAGTCCTACCAGTACCGGCAGCTCGAATTCCTGCTCGGCAACAAGAATCCGCAGATGCTGCGCCCGCACGCGCACCGGCCCGACGTCCTCGCCCAGGTGCGCGACACGCTCGAGGCGCCCTCGCTGTACGACGAGGTGATCCGCCTGCTCGCGCGGCGCGGCTTCCCGATCGCGCCCGCGCGCCTCGAGCGCGACTGGACCGGCCCCACTGAGCACGACGCGTCGGTCGAGGCCGCGTGGCTCGAGATCTATCGCGCCCCCGACGCGCACTGGGAACTGTACGAACTGGCCGAGGAACTGGTCGATCTCGAGGATGCGTTCCGTCAGTGGCGCTTCCGCCATGTCACGACGGTCGAGCGGATCATCGGCTTCAAGCAGGGTACGGGCGGCACCGACGGCGCGCCGTACCTGCGCAAGATGCTCGACGTCGTGCTGTTCCCGGAGCTGTGGCACGTGCGCACCACGTTGTGATGCCGGGCGGACCGCGCGCTCCCGCATGCGGGGCCGCGGTCCGCGGGCGTCACGCGGACGGCCGCGCGAACGCCTCGTCCACGCGCGCCGCGCCGCCGCGCACACGCGGGATGTGCCGTCGCACCGCGAGCAGCGCCACGCACACTGCTCCCATCGCGGCCGCCAGCATCGCGAGATAGGCGGGCGCGCCGCCCGCCGTGATCACCGCCGCGCCCGCGAACGCGCTCAGGATCGCGCCGAGACGGCCGAACGCGAGCGCGCTCGCCGTACCGGTCGCGCGCACCGGCGTCGGATAGATATGCGCGCACAGCGCGTACATCGTCGACTGCACCGCATTGACGAACAAGCCGTGCGCGCCGAGTCCCACGATCAGCCAACGGGTGTGCGCGCCCGCGTCGACGCCGAGCAGCGCCGCCGCGCTCGCCGCGCCGCCGACGCAGCACAGCGCGAGCGGCACGCGCGACCCGAAGCGGCCGATCGCGAACGCGCAGCCGAGCGCGCCCAGCACGCCGCCGAGGTTGTACGCGGTGAGCCCCGCGCCGGCCGTCGACACGTCGAGGCCGGCGGCGATCAGCATGGTCGGCAGCCAGCTGAACGCACTGTACACCGCGAGCAGGCACATGAAGAACGCGCACCACAGCGCCAGCGTGTCGCGCGCCTGTCCCGCCGCGAACAGCGCGCGGAATCCCGACGATGCGTGCGCGGCGGGCTCGCCGGCATCGGCGAAGACCGCGCCGGGCGCAACCGGCCGCCGCATGCGCGCGAGCAAACGCGCCAGTTCGGCCCAGCGTTGCGGCCGCCGCGCAAGGTAGCGCGGCGATTCCGGCAAGGCGCGCACGAGCAGCGCGCCGAGTCCGAGCGGCAACGCGCCGCCGATCACGAACAGCCCGCGCCAGCCATAGGCGGGCAACACGCCATGCGCGAACAGCCCCGCGAGCATGCCGCCCAGCGGCACGCAGACGATCGTCGCGGTCACCATCACGGTGCGGCGGCGCGCGGGCGTGAATTCGGCCGTCATCGTGGTCGCGCTCGGCAACGCGCCGCCGATGCCCAATCCCGCCACGAAGCGCAGGCCCGCGATCGTCGCGATATCGGGGGCGAAGCCGATCGCGCAGGTCGCCGCGCCGAACAACAGCACGCTGCCGATGATCGCCCAGCGCCGCCCGAAGCGATCGGCGATCAGCCCCGCGCATGCGCTGCCGACCCCCATCCCGATCAGCCCCGCCGCAACCACGGGCGCGAATGCGCCGCGCGCGACGCCCCATTCGCGCATCAGCACGGGAATCGCGAAACCGATCAGCTGGCTGTCGAAACCATCGAACACGATCGACAGCGCGGCGAGCAGCACCACGCAGCGCTGCATCGGGGTAAACGGCCCATGATCGAGCGTCGCGCCGACATCGATCGCGAGCGGGGACTCCCGCCCCGCGCTCATGACGGCCTCCGCTTCGACGGGGATCGGGGCGTGCAAAGCATGGCCGGGCGGGTGCCCGGTCGGACCTGGTGCTTCATTTCGTCTCCTGGATCGGCGGCGCGTCATGAGCCGGGCCGGCCTCTGTCGGGCCATGTGCCGTTGGCGCGACGCGCGCGTGGGCGGCTGCATCGAACCGACGCCGCCCCCGGCGTCGGCGGGCGCCGCACCGCCGGCGGCGGCGCCCGAGGAACGTGCGGACGAACCGCCGGCGGGCGCGATGCACGCCCGCCGGCCCGCTAACCCGCGCGCGCGTCGATCACGCGCACGAGCCGCAGCAACATCTCGGTGCATGGCGTCGCGACGCCCGCGTCACGCGCGGCCGCGACCACCGCGCCGTTGATCGCCTCGATCTCGGTGCGGCGCGCCGCCAGCGCGTCCTGCAGCATCGACGGCCGATGCCCGCGATGCTCGGCGATCGCATGCAGCACATTCGCCCGCACCACGCCCTCGTCGACCGCGATCCCGCGCGCACGCGCGACCGCCAGCGTTTCCGCCACCACGGCGAGCGCCAGCGACGGACCGTCGTCGCACGCGCCCAACTGGTCGACCGTGCAGCCCGTGACCGTACACAAGGGATTGAGCGCCGCGTTGAACGCGACCTTCTCCCAGATCGCCGCCCAGATGTCGGGGTCGACCGTGCAATGCAGCCCCGCCGCGTCGAGCATCTCGGCCACCATGTGCGCCGACGCGCGCGCGACGCCGTCGGCGCTCATCAGCCGGATCCCGCCCGTGCCGTGCGAGCGTACGTGGGCCGGCCCCGCGAGGTCCGCCGGCCAGGTGGTCACGCCCACCAGGATGCGCTCCACCGGCACCTGTTCGCGTATCGCCTCGACGTTGCCCAGACCGTTCTGCAAGGTCAGCACCAGCGTGTCGTCCGCGAGCAGCGCACGCACGCCGGCGAGCGCCGCGCGCGTATGCCGCGCCTTCGTGAACACCACGACGAGCGCGGGCGGCGCATCGGCCTCTTCGGGCCGCAGCGCACGCAGGCCGGTCACGCGGCGCGCGCCCGCGTCGGTGTCGAGCAGCAGCCCGTCGCGGCGCAGCGCGGCCAGCCGCGCGTCGTCGACGTCGAGCAGGCTCACCGCATGGCCGCGCTCGGCGAGCAGGCCGCCGAACAACGAGCCCATCGCGCCCGCGCCCAGCATCGCGATTCTCATCGCCGCCTCCTTCAGAACGGATAGTGACGCGGCGCAGTCTGCACCGTCATCCAGCGCAGGTCGGTGAACGCCGCCACGCCCGCCTTGCCGCCGAAATGGCCGAAGCCGCTGTCCTTCACGCCGCCGAACGGCATCTGCGCCTCGTCGTGCACGGTCGGCCCGTTCACGTGGCAGATGCCCGTCTCGAGGCGCGCGGCGACCCGCCATGCGCGCGCGATGTCGCGGCTGAACACCGCCGACGACAGGCCGAACGCGTTGTCGTTCGCGCACGCGATCGCGGCCTCGTCACCGTCGACCCGCACGATGCCCTTGACCGGCCCGAACGATTCGTCGCGATAGATCCGCATCGCGGGCGTCACGTGGTCGAGCAGCGTCGCCGGCATCAGCACGCTGTCGGCCCGGCCGCCGCACAGCAGGCGCGCGCCGTGCGCAAGCGCGTCGTCGATCAGCGCGTTGCAGCGCGCGACGGTGCGCGCATCGGCCACCGGGCCGAGCACCACCGGCCCCTCGCGCGGATCCCCGAGCGACAGCGAGGCGGCCTTGGCGGCCAGGCGCGCGACGAACGCGTCGGCGATCCGCACGTCGACGATGATCCGCTCGGTCGACATGCAGATCTGCCCGGCATTCGCGAATGCGCCGAACGCGGCCGCGTCGACCGCCGCGTCGAGATCGGCGTCGTCGAGCACGAGGAACGGGGCCTTGCCGCCCAGTTCGAGCACGGCGGGCTTCAGGTGCGCCGCGCAGCGCGCGGCGATCAGCCGCCCCACCTCGGTCGAGCCCGTGAAGTTCACGCGCCGCACGGCCGGATGCGCGATCATCGCGTCGACGATCGCGGCCGCGTCGGCGGGCGCGTTCGTCACGAAGTTGACGACGCCGGGCGGCAGCCCCGCGTCCTCGAACGCGTCGACGATCAGCGCATGGGTGGCCGGACACAGCTCCGAACCCTTGAACACCACGGTGTTGCCGCAGGCGAGCGGCAGCGCGAGCGCGCGCACGCCGAGGATCACCGGCGCGTTCCACGGCGCGATCCCGAGCACCACCCCGGCGGGCTGCCGCACCCCCATCGCGAGCGAGCCCGGCAGATCCGACGGAATCAGTTCGCCGCCGACCTGGGTCGCCAGCGCAGCGGCCTCGATCAGCCCGTTCGCGGCCAACTGCACGTTGAAGCCGGCCCACTGCGCGGACGCGCCGGTTTCCGCGGCCATCGCGGCGGCAAACCGCGCGCGCCGCGCCTCGAGCGCACGGGCGGCATCGAGCAGGCAGGCGCGCCGCGCGCTCGGCCCCAGCGCGGCCCACGGGCCGAACGCGGCCGCCGCCGCGTCGACCGCCGCGCGCGCGTCATCGACCGTCGCCGCGCTCGCGCGGGTCGCGAGCGCGCCGTCGAGCGGGTTGCGGCGCTCGAAGGTCGCGCCGTCGCGCGCGGCGCGGCGCGCGCCGCCGATCAGCATCGTCGTTGTCTCCATTCTTCTGTCTCCGGTTGCCTGGTATATCCGTCATGCGAGCTTGATGTCGATTCGTAGGGCGCCGGCGCGCGCGGCGCTTCGTCGAGCGCGCTCCGAAGCGCATGCGCGGCGCACACACCGTCGCTGTCTTCATTCTTACGTCTACGATCGCCTTGCGTGTCCGTCACGCGATCTCGACTTCGACCGGCGCGGGCGTCGGCGCGCGCACCGCTTCGTCGAGCGCGCTCCGCAGCGCATGCGCGTCGCGCACGTGATCGCTGTCGTCATGCTTACGTCTCCGCCCGCCTCGCCTGTCCGTCACGCAACCTCGACTTCGACCAGCACGGGCGTCGGCGCATGCAGCGCCTCGTCGAGCGCACCCCGCAGCGCATGCGCGTCGCGCACGCGCACGCCGCGGCAACCCAGCCCCTCGGCCAGCGCGACGAAATCGAGGCCCGGCAGCGCGGTGCCCTGCACCGGCTCATCCGGCGCGAAACCGAACACCGGGGCGAACTCGCGCAGCGCCGCATAACATCCGTTGTTGAGGATCACGAAGGTCATCGGCAACGCCAAATGCGCGGCGCTCCACAGCGCCTGGATCGAATACAGGCTCGACCCGTCGCCGATCAGCGCGATCACGCGCCGGCCCGGCTGCGCGAGCGCGACGCCCACGGCGGCCGGCATCCCGTAGCCGAGGCCGCCGCTGTCCATCGTGTAGAACGTGCCGCTTCGCGTAAACGGCAAGTGGCGCTGCATCACCGGCCGCGCGCTCGGCGCTTCCTCGACCACGATGTCGGCCGGGCTGCGCGCGTCCGCGAGCGTCTGCAGCGCATAAGCAACCGACATCCGCGCGCCAGGCCCAGCCGGCTCGACCCGCTCGCGCGCCGCGCGCGGCGCGGGCGCCGGCCGGGGCGCGGGCGCCGCGCGCGCGAGCAGTTCGCGCGCCGCGAGCCGCAGGTTGCCGACCACCGCGTCGCCGACCGGCGTCCACGCGGCGACGCCCGGGTCGTCGACCAGCTGATACAGGCGCGCGCCCGCCGGCACATGCGGGCCGAACCCCTCGACGTGGTACGTGAACGCGGGCGCGCCAAACGCGAGGATCAGGTCGTGACCCGCAAGCTGCGCGACGATCCGCTCGCGCGCCGCAGGCAGAAACCCCGCGAACAGCGGATGATCCTCGGGGAAGCTGCAGCGCCCCGACATCGGCGCGGCATGGACGCGCGCGCCGTGCCGTTCCGCGAGCCGCACGGCCTCGTCCCAGGCCCCGGCACGCTCGAGCGCCGCGCCGACCACGAACGCGGGACGCGCGCACGCGTCGAGCGCCGCGCCCAAAGCCGCCAGCGCGTCCGGATCGGGCGCCACCACCTCGCTCACCCGTCGCGCGGGAAGCCGTTCGGCGGGCTGGTCCCAGTCGTCGACCGGAATCGACACGAACACCGGACCGCGCGGCTCCTGCATCGCGATGCGATAAGCGCGCGCGATCGCTGCCGGGACGTCCTGCGCGCGCGCCGGCTCGATGCTCCATTTCACATAGGGCTTCGGCAGTTCCGCCGCCTGGCTCGCGCCGAGGAACGGCTCGAAGGGCAGGATCGCGCGCGCCTGCTGGCCCGCCGTGACGATCAGCGGCGTCTTGTTGCGGAACGCGGTGAACAGGTTGCCCATCGCATGACCGACGCCCGCCGCCGAATGCAGGTTCACGACCGCCGCATTGCGACGCGCCTGCGCATGGCCGTCCGCCATGCCGACCACCACCGCCTCCTGCAGCCCGAGCACATAGCGGAAATCGGCCGGGAAATCACGGAACATCGGCAGTTCGGTCGAGCCGGGGTTGCCGAACACCGTGTCGATGCCGAACTGGCGGAACAGATCGAACACGGCGTCGCGCACGGTGCAGCGCCCGCCGTCGGCGCACGGGGAGGAATCGCTCATGCCGGCTGGTCTCCTGGGTCATCGGTGTGATCGGTTTCCAGAGTATCCGGGCGCGCCCGATGGCCGGATACTGTATTTTTTGTTCAAAGGCATTCCATCACGGCATGAGTTTCGATCTGCGTCAGCTGCGCGCCTTCACCGCGATCGCCACGCACGGCAGCCTCGGCCGCGCGGCCGAGGTGCTGCATGTCACCCAGCCCGCGCTGAGCCGCATCCTCAAGCGGCTCGAAACCCAGCTCGGCGGCCCGCTGTTCGAGCGCCACACCAAGGGCATGCAGTTGAGCGCGCTCGGCGATGCGCTGCTGCCGCACGCGACCCTGCTGCTGCACGAGGCCGAGCATGCGCGCGAGGAACTCGACGCGCTGCGCGGACTCGCGAAGGGCACGATCAAGGTCGGCGCGGTCGGCAGCATCGCGAGCCTGGTCCTGCCGATCGCGATCGGCCGCGTGCTCGAGCACTGGCCCAACCTGCGCGTCGAGATCCTCGAAGGCGTGTGGGACCGGCTCGCCGACGCGCTCGCGCGCCACGAAATCGATCTGGCGCTCAGCGCGAGCGTGCCCGACACCGACGCACTGATCGCCCTCCCCGAGTGCCGCTGGCAGGATGAAAGCCACGTGGTCGCCGCGCCCGGCCACCCGTTGTTCGCCGCGGGCGCGCCGCTCCCGCTCGGCGCGACGCGCGCGGCGCGCTGGGCCATGCCGCCGCGCGGCACCGCCCCGTACGAGCAGATGCGCGCGGCCTTCGACGCCGAAGGCCTCGCGCCGCCCGCGCTCGTCGTCGAGACCCGGTCGGTGCTGTCGCTCAAGAGCCTCGTCGCACACGCGGGCTTCGTCGGCTGGATGGCCGAGCCCATGTATCGCGCCGAACGCCGCGCGGGCCTGATCGAGCGGCTGCCGGTGCACGGTCTGAGCGCGACCCGCACGCTGACCGCGTTCCGTCGGCGCCACGGGCTGCTGCCCGGCCCCGCCGCGAAACTCGTCGAACAGCTCGCGCGGCTCACCCGCGAACCGTTCTGAACGCTGGCGCGCCGCAGCATCGATACCCGGGTTTCCCGCCTTGACTTTCACCGACACGAATACGATCATTCGCCCATATTGAGAGCAAATGATCTAATCGGCCCCGAGCGGCCGCCAGGAGACATCGGATGAACCGTTCCGCCCCCGCCGCGCCGCTGATCGTGCATATCGGCGCCGGCGCGTTCCATCGCGCGCATCAGGCGTGGTACCTGCAGCACGCCAACGCGGCCGTGACGCCCGACGCGCGCTGGTCGCTCGCGGTCGGCAACATCCGCGACGACCAGCGCGCGACGCTCGACGCGCTCGCCGCGCAGGACGGCGCGTACACGCTGGAAACCGTGACTCCGCAAGGCGAGCGCGCCTACGAGACGATCCGCTCGATCACCGAGGTGCTGCCGTGGTCGGCCGATCTCGCCGCGCTCGTCGAGGCGGGCGCGCGGCCCGCGTGCCGGATCGTGTCGTTCACGGTCACCGAAGGCGGCTACGCCCTCGACGAGCACGACCGGCTCGACCTCGCGAACCCGGATCTCGCAGCCGACCTGCAAGGTGCGCGCACCACGATCTATGGCGCGCTCGCGGCGCTGCTCGACGCGCGCCGCGAGCGCGGCGCGGGCCCGCTCACGCTGCTCAGCTGCGACAACCTGCGCAACAACGGCGCGCGCTTTCGGGCCGGCATGCGCGCCTTCCTCGAACGGCGCGGCGCAACGGACCTGCTCGCGTGGTTCGACGCGAACACCACCTGTCCCGCCGCGATGGTCGATCGGATCACGCCGCGCCCGACCGACGAGGCGCGCGCGCGCGTGCTGGCCGCGACCGGTCGCGCGGACGCCTGCCCGGTGATGGGCGAATCGTTCATCCAGTGGGTGATCGAGGACCGCTTCGCCGCGGGCCGCCCCGCGTGGGAGCGGGCGGGCGTCGAGCTGGTCGGCGACGTGCATCCCTACGAGGAGGCCAAGATCCGCATCCTCAACGCGAGCCACAGCTGCATCGCGTGGGCAGGCACGCTCGCCGGCCTGACCTACATCCACGAGGGCACGCTCGACCCGGCGATCCGCGGCTTCGCCGCCGACTACGTGAGCGCCGACGTGATCCCGTGCCTCACGCCGAGCCCGCTCGACCTCGCGCGCTATCGCGACGTCGTGCTCGAGCGCTTCGCGAATCCGTTCATCCGCGACACCAATCAGCGGGTGGCCGCCGACGGCTTCTCGAAGCTGCCCGGCTTCATCGCCCCGACCCTCGCGCAAACGCTCGCGCGCGGCGCGCAACCGGTCGCGACCGCGGTGCTGCCCGCGCTGTTCCTGCGCTTTCTCGAACGCTGGGCGCGCGGCGCGCTGCCCTATGCGTACCAGGACAGCGTGATGGACCCGGACCTCGCGCGCGCGCTCGTCGCCGCGCCGGATCCCGTCGCGGCGCTCGCCGGCGAGCGCGCGCTGTGGGGCGGGCTCGCCGGCGACCCGGCGCTCGCGCACGCGCTGCGCGCGGGCCTCGCACGGGTCGACGCCTGGCTCGCGGCGCGCTGACGCGCGCTCGGGTCAACCCTGCATTGGCATCCCGGCGAACGCCCGGCTAAAGTAGCGGCTCCTTCCGACGGACTGGTCATCGCACATGTATCTCGGCATCGATCTCGGCACCTCCGAAGTGAAAGTGTTGCTGCTCGCCTCCGACGGCGCCGTCGTCGGCACGGCCGGCGCGCCGTTCTCGGTCGCGCGGCCGCATCCGCGCTGGGCCGAGCAGCATCCGGACGACTGGTGGAACGGCACCGTCGCGGCGCTCGCCGCGCTGCGCGCGCAGCATCCGGCCGCGTTCGCCGAGGTGCGCGGCATCGGCCTGTCCGGCCAGATGCACGGCGCGGTCCTGCTCGACCGCGCCGACCGCGTGCTGCGCCCCGCGATCCTGTGGAACGACATGCGCAGCGCCGACGAATGCGCGGCGCTCACCGCGCGCGCGCCGGGCCTGCATGCGCTCGCGGGCAACCTCGCGATGCCCGGCTTCACCGCGCCCAAGCTGCTGTGGGTCGCGCGGCACGAACCCGAATTGTTCGCCGCGACCGCCTGCGTGCTGATGCCGAAGGACTACCTGCGGCTGCGGCTGACGGGCGAGAAGGTCTCCGATCCGTCCGACGCGGCCGGCACGCTGTGGCTCGACGTCGCGCGGCGCGACTGGTCCGACGCGCTGCTCGACGCGGGCGGCATGCGGCGCGCGCAGATGCCGCGCATCGTCGAGGGCAACGCGCCGTCCGGCGCGCTGCGCCCCGAGGTCGCCCGCCTGCTCGGCCTCGACGCCTCGGTGGTGGTCGCGGGCGGCGGCGGCGACAACGCCACCAGCGCGCTCGGGATCGGCGCGACCGAACCCGGCGACGGCTTCGTCTCGCTCGGCACGTCGGGCGTGCTGAGCGTGGTCGGCGACCGCTTCCTGCCCAACCCGGCCTCCGCCGTGCACGCGTTCTGCCATGCGATCCCCGACCGCTGGCAGCAGATGAGCGTGGTGCTGTCGGCGGCAAGCTGCCTGCGCTGGGTCTGCAGGCTGACCTCGACCGACGAGCCGACCCTGCTCGCCGAGGTCGCCGCGCTCGATCCCGCCTCGCTCGACGACGCGCCGTACTTCCTGCCCTACCTGTCCGGCGAGCGCACCCCGCACAACGATCCCTACGCGCAGGGCGTGTGGTTCGGCCTCACGCACGGCACCGACCGCGCGCGGCTCGGCTACGCGGTGCTCGAAGGCGTGACGCTCGCGCTCGCCGACGGGCTCGACGCGCTGCGCGCGGCCGGCACCGCGGCCGACGCGCTGTCGCTGATCGGCGGCGGCGCGCGCAGCGCATACTGGGCGCAGTTGCTCGCCGACGCGCTCGGCGTGCGCACCCGCCAGCACGGCGGCGGCGAGACGGGCGCGGCGCTCGGCGCGGCGCGGCTCGGCTGGCTCGCGGTCGGCGGCGACGCCGCGCGCGTGCTGACCAAGCCGCCGCTGCGCGCGGAATACGCGCCCGACCCCAGCCGCCACGCGGCGCTGCGCGCGCGCCTCGCGCAGTTCCGCGCGCTCTACCGTCACGTGCGGCCGCTGTTCGAGCCGGGCCGCGCACGACTCGCGTGACATCCGTGCCCGCTAACGTGCATGCTTCGACTGTCAACCACTGAGCTGCCTTCCACGTCCATCACGCCACCGTGTCCAAGTCCTCCGAAAAACTCGATCTCGCCACGCGCGCCGCGTGGCTCTACTACGTCGCGGGCGACACCCAGAACGAAATCGCGGAAAAACTCCAGGTCTCGCGGCCGGTCGCGCAGCGGCTCGTCGCGTTCGCGGTCGAGAAGAATCTGATCCGGGTCCGCGTCGACCATCAGGTCGCCGACTGCCTCGACCTCGCCGCCCAGCTGTCGAAACGCTACGGCCTGGCGCTGTGCGAGGTCGTGCCGGTCGACAGCGACACCCCGGGCGCGATCGACCGCAAGCTCGCGGTCGCAGGCGCGCAGGTGATGGAGCGCTACCTGAACGAGGAGCGGCCGATGGTGGTGGCGGTCAGCAGCGGCCGGACCCTGAAGGCCGCCGCCTCGCAGATCGCGCAGCTGGAGCGGCCGCAGCACCGGCTCGTGTCGATGGTCGGCGCGATCGCGCAGGACGGCTCGTCGAACCGCTATGACGTCGCGCAGCACATCTCCGAGAAAACCGGCGGCAAGCATTTCCTGCTGCCCGCCCCGCTGTTCGCCGACAGCGACGCCGAGCGCGCGCAGTGGTGCAATCACCGGCTCTATCGGATCGTCGAGACGCTGTCCGCGCATGCGGACGTCGCGTTCATCGGGCTCGGCAACCTCAGCGCGCCCTGCCCGCTGTACGAGGACGGCTTCATCACCGCGGACGAACTCGAGGAGATGATCCGGCTCGGCGCGGTGGCCGAGATGCTCGGCGTGCCGATCGATGCGCAGGGCCGGCGCGTCGCCACGTCGACGAGCGCGCGCGTGACCAGCGTGCCGCTCGATGCGCCGCCGAAGCGGCCGACGATCGGCTTCGCCGGGGGCCCGCGCAAACCGGCGGCCGTGCTGGCCGCGCTGCGCGGCGGCTGGCTGTCGGGTCTCGTCACCGATGAGACCTGCGCACGCGCGGCGCTCGCGGCGGCCTGAGCGCAGGGCGGGCTCGCCGCGACGCCGCGGTGCTGCGCGCGCGCCCGCCATCGAGACGCTCCTGTCCGGGAACCCGCGCGCGTCACCGCGGTCCGCGCTGAGACGCTGAGACGCTGAGACGCTGAGACGCTGAGACGCTGAGACGCTGAGACGCTGAGACGCTGAGACGCTGAGACGCTGAGACGCTGAGTCGCTGAGACGCTGAGTCGCTGAGACGCTGAGTCGCTGAGACGCTGAGTCGCTGAGACGCTGAGTCGCTGAGACGCTGAGTCGCTGAGACGCTGAGTCGCTGAGACGCTGAGTCGCTGAGTCGCTCAGTCGCTCAGTCGCTCAGTCGCTCAGTCGCTGAGTCGCTCAGTCGCTCAGTCGCTCAGTCGCTGAGTCGCTGAGTCGCTGAGTCGCTGAGTCGCTGAGTCGCTCAGTCGCTCAGTCGCTGAGTCGCTGAGTCGCTGAGTCGCTGAGTCGCTCAGTCGCTCAGTCGCTCAGTCGCTCAGACGCCGAAACCGCTCAGTCGCCGAAACGCCGAGACGTTCATGCGCTCGCGCGCGCCGCCGGAAACGCCACCGTGCGCGCGCGCCACGCGAACATCCACGCCGCCGCGAGCAACGCGACGGGCAACCACGGCAAGCCCGCCGGCCCGCGCGCGCCGAGCACCAGCCCGCCGACCAGGCCGCCGCCTGCGATCGCAAGATTCCACACCGTGACGAGCATCGACTGCGCGACATCCGCCGCGTCGCCGGCGGCGTCCGCGAGGGCGGTCTGGAACAGCGTCGGCGCGCCGCCGAACGCGAGCCCCCACGCAGCGACGCCCGCGTAAACCGCCGCCGGCGTCCGTGCCGCGACACCCAGCAGCAGCGCCGCCGCGCCGAACAGCGCGACGCTCGCGAGCGTGAGCCCGCGCAGCCGCGCGCCGATCCACGCGCCCGTCAGCGCGATGCCGGCGATCGACAGCACGCCGAACACCAGCAGCACCGTGTCGACCCGCGCCGCCATCCGCGCCAGCGTCGCAAACGGCGCGATATAGGTGTACAGGATGTTGTGCGCGAGCACGAACGCGAACATCACGGCCAGCACAGCCGCGACGCCCGGCAGCGCGAACACCGCCGCGACCGGCCGGCGCGCGCCGGCCGCCTGCCCCGCGAAATCCGGCAGGCCCGCGCGCACCCAGGCGATCAGCGCGAGCGTGAGCGCCGTCATCGCGGCGAACGCGACGCGCCAGCCGTACGCCGCACCGAGCGCGGTGCCGAGCGGAATGCCGATCGACATCGCGACGGGCGCGCCGAGCATCGCGAGCGCGATGGCGCGGCCGCGCAGCCGCGCCTCGACCATCCGGCTCGCGTAGCCGGCGAGCAGCGCCCACAACAAGCCCGCCGACATGCCGGCGACGAAGCGCGCGGCCAGCGTGAGCGGATACGAGGCCGACGCCGCCGTGACGGTGTTCGCGGCCACGAATCCCGCCAGCGCGATCAGCAGCAAGGGCCGTCGACGCATCCCGCGCGTGGCCGCGACGAGCGGAATCGCGGCGAGCAGCGAGCCGAGCGCGTAGACCGTCACGAGCTGGCCCACGAGCGCCTCGCTCACGCGCAGGTCGCGGCTCATCAGCGGCAGCAGCCCGGCCGGCAGCGCCTCGGTCAGGATCGTCACGAAGGCGGCCGTCGCGAGCGCGAGCAGGCCGCCGACCGGCAGCCGGCCCGTGCGCGCGCCCGCCGGCGCGGCCTGGGCAACGGCAGCTTCATCGAGCACGCAATCGTCGCTCATGCGGCGCGCCCTCCCGTTCGATGCGCGCGCAACCTCGCCGCCGCGCGCCGGCGCCCTTTTCCATGCTGCTCCATGTCATCCCTCCGGAATCGAAAGTCGAATCGAACGCCCATGGTAGGCAGCCGGCACGCGAAGAAAAACTGGGCTAGAGTTCCTGACTCCGCGGACATCGATGTCCGCAATCGAGAGGATCGCCATGGAGAGCCTGACCGGTCTGCTCGTGTTCGTGCAGGTTGCGGAAACCCGCAGCTTCGTCGCGGCGGGTCGCGCGCTCGGCCTGTCCGCCTCGGCGGTCGGCAAACGCATCGCGCGCCTGGAGGCGCGCCTGCGCACGCGGCTGTTCCACCGCAGCACCCGCAGCATCGCGCTGACGGCCGAGGGCGCGCGCTTTCTGGAGCGCTGCCGGCGTGTGCTCGCCGAACTGGACGAAGCGGAACAGGAACTGTCGGACACCTCGGACGCGCCGCGCGGCCGGCTGCGCGTGAGCCTGCCGATCGTCAGCTGGCTGGTGCAGCCGCTGCTCGCCGACTTCATGGCCGCCTATCCGGACATCCAGCTCGACCTCGATTTCTCCGACCGGCTCGTCGACGTGATCGACGAAGGTTTCGACGCGGTGCTGCGCACCGGCGCGCCGAGCGACTCGCGCCTGTCGTCGCGCCGGCTCGGCGCGTGCCGGACCCTGCTCGTCGCCGCGCCCGATTACCTCGCGCGGCACGGCACGCCGCGCACGCCCGCCGACCTCACGCGGCACGTGTGCCTGCATTTCCGCTATCCGAAGGACGGCAAGCTCGAAGTCTGGCCGCTGCGCGACGCGCCGGGCGTCGAGGTGCCGGTCTCGATGATCTGCAACAACCTCGAGACCCGCGTGTGCTTCGCGCTGCGCGGGCGCGGCATCGCCTGCGTGCCCGACTTCTCGGTGCGCGGCGAGCTCGCGGCCGGCACGCTGCGCACCGTGCTCGACGGCCACGTCGAGCGCACCATCGTGTTCCATCTGCTGTGGCCGTCGGGCCGCCATGCGACGCCCAAGGTGCGCGCGTTCGTCGACTTCCTCGCCGCGCGGATGTTCCCCTGACGCGAATGGATCAAGCCGCGCGCGCATGCGGCAGGCGGCGCGCGAACGCGCGCCCGTCGGCGTCGAACAGGTGGCAGTGCGCAGGCATGGCGAATACGCGCGGCGTCTCGCCGCTCCTGTCGGTGTCGAGCGGCGAGACGCCGCGCGATCCAACCGTCGGGCGCACGCGGCGCGCGTTCGTCGACTTCCTCGCCGCGCGGATGTTCCCCTGACACGGATGGATCAAGCCGCGCGCGCATGCGGCAGGCGGCGCGCGAACGCGCGCCCGTCGGCGTCGAACAGGTGGCAGTGCGCAGGCTCGGCGCTCACGCGCAGCGTCTCGCCGCTCCGGTAAGTGTCGAGCGGTGGAATCCGCGCGATCAGGCCGTCGGCCGCGAGCGGCGTTTCCGCGTACAGATAAGCCGCATCGCCGAGCGATTCGACCGCCATCGCACGCGCGGCGACGCCCTCGCCCGCCGCCGCGTCGACCCGCACATGCTCGGGCCGCACCCCGACCGTCACGCTGTCGCCGACGCGCAGGCTCGCCGTGTCGACCGCGACCCGCTGCGTCTCGCCGCTCGCGAAGCGCACGAGCGCCTCGTCGGGGCTCACCGCATGCGCGACGCCTGCCAGGAAATTCATCTTCGGCGAACCGATGAAGCCCGCCACGAACTGGTTCGCGGGCGCGTGGTACAGCGCGTTCGGCGTGCCGACCTGCTGCACGCTGCCCGCCGACAGCACGACGATCTTGTCGGCGAGCGTCATCGCCTCGACCTGGTCGTGCGTCACGTAGATCATCGTGGTGCCGAGCGTGTCGTGCAGCCGCGCGAATTCGAGCCGCATCTTCACGCGCAGCGCCGCGTCGAGGTTCGACAGCGGTTCGTCGAACAGGAACACCTTCGGCTTGCGCGTGATTGCCCGGCCGATCGCGACGCGCTGCCGCTGGCCGCCCGACAGCTGTTTCGGCTTGCGGTCGAGCAGATGGTCGATGTGCAGGATCTTCGCGGCCTGACGCACGGCGGCGTCGATCTCGGGCTTCTTCGCGCCCGCGAGCTTGAGGCCGAACGCCATGTTGTCGTACAACGTCATGTGCGGATACAGCGCGTACGACTGGAACACCATCGCGATGCCGCGCTTCGCGCTCGGCACCTCGTTGACGCGCGCGCCGTCGATCAGCAGGTCGCCGTCCGAGATGTCCTCCAGGCCCGCGATCATCCGCATCAGCGTGGATTTGCCGCAGCCGCTCGGCCCGACGAACACCACGAATTCGCCGTGCGCGATGTCGAGGTTGACGTTGCGCAGCACCTCGGTGTCGTCGTAGCGCTTGCCGATATTGCGCAGGAGCACGCTTGCCATTTTTCCGCCTCCGTTCCAGTGTCCAGTGACGCGTCGCACGGCGACGCCGTCGTTCAATGCGGCTGCGCCGCGTCGGTCGCGCGCCATTGCGCGACCAGCGCGGGCAGCGCGCGCATCGCATCGAATACCTGACGCGCGCCGGCGTCGCGCAGCGCCGCGCGCTGCACCGCCGATGCGTGGCCCGCGCCCGCGAAGCCGAATACCGTCATGCCGGCCGCCGTCGCCGCGGTGACGCCCGTCACGCTGTCCTCCACCACCACGCAGCGCGCGGGCGCGACGCCGAGCGCCCGGGCAGCCGCGAGGTAGACGTCGGGCGCCGGCTTGGGCCGCGCGACGCGGTCCGCGCAGAACACGCGCGCGCCGAAGAAACGCACGAGCCCGGTGCGCCGCAGAACCGTCTCGACATAGGCGTGGTCGCTGTTGCTCGCGCAGGCGGCGCGCAGCGGGATCTGCGCGAGCGCATCCGCCACGCCGTCGACCTCGTGCGCCTCGACGGCCGCCGCCGCGACGCACGCGCGGATCGCCTCGACGTCGGCCGGCGCGAGCGTGCGGCCGGCGTGCGCGCATGCGCCTTCGAGCACGCGCTCGGTGCGCAGGCCGAGCAGCGGCATCACGATCGGGCGCGCCGCGACGCCGGGCCAGCGCGCCTCGAGTTCGCGCACCAGCACCTCGGCCGCGATCGCCTCGCTGTCGATCAGCACGCCGTCGCAATCGCAGATCAGCGCCTGTTCCCCGGCGCCGCTCACTTGACCGCTCCGAACGTGAGGCCGCGCACGAGCTGCTTCTGCGACAACCAGCCGACCACCAGGATCGGCGCGACCGCGAGCAGCGAGGCGGCCGACAGCTTCGCCCAGAACAGCCCTTCCGGGCTCGAATACGATGCGATGAAGACCGTCAGCGGCGCCGCGTTCGAGCTGGACAGGTTGATGCTCCAGAACGCCTCGTTCCACGACAGGATCACGAGCAGCAGCGCGGTCGACGCGAGGCCGGGCAGCGCCATCGGCAGCAGCAGGTAGACAATCTCCTGCCAGGTCGACGCGCCGTCGATGCGGCCCGCCTCCAGGATGTCGCGCGGAATCTCGTTGAAGTAGGTGAAGGTCATCCACACCGCGATCGGCAGGTTGATCAGCGTGTAGACGATCACGAGGCCCGACACGGTGTCGAGCAGCCCCGCGTTCTTCCACAACAGGTAGATCGGCACCAGCACGCCGACCGACGGCATCATCTTGGTCGACAGCATCCACAGCAGCAGCGACTGGGTGCGCCGGCCCGGGAAGAACGCCATCGCATACGCGGCAGGCACCGCGAGCAGCAGGCAGATCGCGGTGACACCCGCGGAGATCTGCACCGAATGCCACGCGAACGCGAAGTAGTCGCTGCGCGCGAACACCTCGCGGAAGCTGTCGAGCGTCGGCACGAACAGCAGCGACGACGAATAGGCCTGCTGTTCCGTCTTGAACGCGGTGATCGCCATCCAGAAGATCGGGAAGAACAGCAGCAGCGCGACCAGCCACGCGAGCACGCCGGGCAGGCCGCGCCCAAGCGCGCGCAGCACGCCGGCGGGCCCGCGCGCGGAGCGCGGCCGGGTTGGAATGGACAGGTCGCTCATGCTTCGTACTCCCCTTTCAGGTTCTTCGCGAGCATCCGCACGAGGAAGAACGACACCACGTTCGCGAGCACCACCGCGAGGATCCCGCCCGCCGACGCCAGCCCCACGTCGAACTGCTGGAGGCCGAGCGCGTAGATCAGGTAGGACAGGTTGGTGGTCGCGTCGCCCGGGCCGCCGCCGGTGGTGGTGTAGATCTCCGCGAAGATCGACAGCAGGAAGATCGTCTCCATCATCACGACCACCGCGATCGCGCGCTTCAGGTGCGGCAGCGTGATGTGGAAGAACATCGCGAACGGGCCCGCGCCGTCGATGCGCGCGGCCTCCTTCTGCTCCTGGTCGAGGGACTGGATCGCGGTGAACAGGATCAGGAACGCGAACGGCAGCCACTGCCACGCGACGATGATCACGACCGCGGAGAGCGGATACTGCGCGAACCAGTCGATCGGCTGCATGCCGAGCGCGCGCATCGCGGCCGCGACGAGACCGTACACGGGATGCAGGATCATGTTCTTCCAGATCAGCGCCGACACGGTCGGCATCACGAAGAACGGCGCGATCGCGAGGAGGCGCGCGACGCCCTGCCCGTAGAACTTGCGATCGAACAGCACCGCCATCAGCACGCCGCCGACCACCGTGATCGCGAGCACCGAGCCGATCAGCGCGAGCGTGTGCCAGATCGCCGGCAGGAACGAAGGATCGGTCGCGAGGAAGCGGTAGTTGTCGAGCCCGGCGAAACCCTTTACGTCGGGATTGAGCAGGTTGTAGCGCGACAGCGAGAACCAGATCGTCATCGCGAGCGGGATCGACATCCACAGCACCAGCACCGCGACCGAGGGCGAGACGAGCCAGCGCGTGGAGCGGCCGCGCGACGCGGCGGCGGCGCGCGCGTCAGGCGTCAGCGGCACCGGATGGGACAGCGGAAGGCGGAGATGGCGCATGAGCGAAGCTCCCTGTGGAAGGCGCGCGGCCGAGCCGCGCGCGTGAGCCGGATGGCCGGGCGGCGCGCGCGGCCGTTCATTTGCGGTAGCCCGCCTGGCGCACCGCGCGGTCCGCGGCGGCCTGTCCGGCGGCGAGCGCCTGGTCGACGCTCATCTGGCCCGCGACCGCGCCCGCGATCGACTGGCCGACCACCGTGCCGAACGACTGGAACTCGGGAATCCCGACGTACTGCACGCCCGTGTACGGCACCTTCTGCAGCGACGGATCGGTCGGGTCCGCGGTCTGGATCGCCTTCAGCACGAAGTCGGAGAACGGCGCGGCGGCCTTGTACTCGGCGCGCTGGTAGGTCGATTGGCGCGTGCCCGGCGGCACCGAGGCCCAGCCCTCGTCCTTGCCCGCCAGCTCGATGTACTGCTTCGAGGTCGCCCATTCGATGAACTTCTTCGCGGCGTCCTGCTGCTTCGAGGTCTTCGGGATCGCGAGCGCCCACGCCCACAGCCAGTGCGAGCCCTTCGGCGTGACGGCGACGGGCGCCGCCGCGAAGCCGATGCGGTCGGCGACCTGCGACTGCTGCTTGTTGTACAGCATGCCCGCCGCGACCGTCGCATCGATCCACATCGCGCACTTGCCCGACGCGGTCAGCGTGAGGTTCTCGTTGAAGCCGTTCGAGCTGGCGCCCGGCGGCCCGTTCTTGCGCAGCAGGTTCACGTAGAAATTGATCGCCTTCTTCCATTCCGGCGAGGTCAGCTGCGCGTTCCACTGCTCGTCGAACCAGCGGCCGCCGAAGGTGTTCACCACCGTCGACACGTAGGCCATGTTCTCGCCCCAGCCCGCCTTGCCGCGCAGGCAGATGCCGTAGGTGCCGGCGGCCTTGTCGGTGAGCTTGTCGGCGAATTCGGCGATCTGCGCGTAGGTCGGCTGATCCGGCATCTTGAGCCCCTTCGCCGCGAACAAATCCTTGCGGTAGAAGGTCATCGAGCTTTCGACGTAGAACGGCAGCGCGTACAGCTGGCCGTTATAGGACAGGCTGTCGCGCGCGGTCTTCACGACGTCGTTCAGATCGTAGTCGGCGGGCAGGTTCGTCATCGGCGCGAGCCAGCCGCGCTTGCCCCACTGCGGCGCCTCGTAGGTGCCGATCGCCATCACGTCGAACTGGCCGCTGCCCGTCGTGATGTCGGTGGTCGCGCGCTGCCGCAGCACGTTCTCCTCCAGGATCACCCAGTTCAGCCGGATATCCGGGTTCGCCTTCTCGAACGCCGGCGACAGCTTCTTCAGCTCGATCATGTCCGGGTTGTTGAGGGTCGCGATCGTCAGCGTCGCCGCATGCGCGGCGAGCGCGCACGCGGTCAGCGCGACGCCCGCGCAGAGGCGCCCTGCGCCTGGGCGCAGCATCGCGGCGGTGGGCTTGAGTCGTTGCATCGCATGTCTCCTGTGTTTATCGGCTTGTCGTCGGGCGGATCATCAGGCGCGCGGCCGCGTCCCGCAGGCGCGCGCATAACGCGAGAGCACCTCGCGAATCCGGTGGCGGACCCACGCGTCGGGCCCGCCCGCCAGCGCACCGGCGCGCCGCGCCGCGTAGACGTCGGGCAGCCACTGCGCGACGAGCGTCTCCGGCGGCGCGCGGCGCGCGAGATTGCCGAACAGCCGCTCGACCGCCGCCGCGACGGCGGGCTGCAGCCAGTAGTAGCGGATCCGGTCGCTGTAGCTGAACTGCCGCGCGAGCCGCTGCGCGGCCGCGTCGCCGCGGTAGTACGGCGCCCAGTGCTCGGGGCGCGCGCGCATCGCCGCGTCGACCACCTCGCGCAGCCCGGAACGTTCGTCCGCCTCATCGTACAGCGCGTCCTCGATGTAGCTGAGCGCGAACAACGCCTCGCGCAGCGCGAACGTCAGCGCCGGCCCGACCTTGAGGATCGCGAAATGGTCGCGCACCAGCGCGGCGAGCGCGGCCTCGGTCTGGTAGTCGGTCGAATGCGCCTCGAACACGAGGCCCGGCGCGTGCAGGATGCTCGCGGCGAGCGGCGCGGCCTTCGCCGGCGCATAGTCGAGCACCCGGCGATCGTCGAAATCGACGCCGGGCTGCGCGACCACCGCGATCACGCGCGACCAGGCCGCGTCGAGCCCGAGCCGCGCGAATGCGCTGCGATGCGCGTCGAGCGTGGCCCGCACGCTGTCCGCGCGGGTCACCTCGATGCGCGCGATCGCGTCGCCGTCGTCCGCGCCGCCCGCTTCGCCGCCGGGCACCGGCACCTCGGTGCCGATCACGTAGACGGGCGCGAGGCCCGTCCGTGCGGCCGCGTGCTCCGCCACCGCGCACAGCCGCGCCGCGCGCGCGGCAATCTCCGCATCCGGCAGCGGTGCGGCGTCGTCCGCGCAGGTCATGCTCGCGTCCAGGTGCAGCTTCGTGAAACCCGCGTCGACATAGGCCTCGATCATCGCGCAGGCCTCGTCGAGCGCGCTGCGCGCATCGAGATGCCGCCACGGATTCGGGCCGAGGTGGTCGCCGCCGAGAAGCAGCGCGTCGGGCGCGAGCCCGCGCGCGCGCGCCAGCCCCTCGAGGTCGCGCCGGAACGCCGCCGGCGTGAACCCCGTATAGCCGCCGCGATGATTGACCTGATTGCAGGTAGCCTCGACGAGCAGCGGCGACGCATCGTCGCGCGCGGTCTCGCAGGCCGCCTCGAGCACCAGCCGGTGCGCGCTGCATACCGCGTAGATGCCGCGCGCGCCGGTGCGCCGGTTGGCGTCGAACAGATCGGCGAGCGCCGCGCCCGCGCGCGCCGGAATCACATCGTGCATGCGGCACCTCGCGTGGCGATGAAGCGATCGAGTTCATCCCGGTCGCTGTTGCCCTCCATCGGGCCGACCCGCGTCACGGCGAGCGCGCCCGCCGCATTCGCGCGGCGCAGCGCGGCCTCGACCGGCAGGCCGTCGATCAGGCTCGCGACCAGGGTGCCGCCGAAGCAGTCGCCCGCGCCCGTCGGATCGACTTCGCGCACCGCGTAACCGGGCGCCTCGCAGCGCCCCGCGCGCTCGAACGCGGAGCAGCCGGCCGCGCCGCGCTTCAGCACCACGCGCTCCAACAGCGGGCGGGTCGCGAGCAGGCCGGCGATCGCGCGCTCGCACGCCTGCTCGCCGCAGAAGAACGGCAGATCGGCCTCGCTCGGCAGGAACAGGTGGCATGCATCGAGCACCTCGTGCAGCGCCGCGCGCATCGGCCGGAACGCGAGCATCTCGGCGCGCACGTTCGGATCGAACGACACCTTCGCGCCGACCCGCGCCGCCTCGGTCACGCCCCGCCGCACCGCATCGATCGCGGCCGCGCTCGTCAGCGAGGAACCCATCACATGAAAATAGCGGCAGCCGTCGAACAACGCCGGGGCGACGTCGCTCGCGTCGAGCGCCGAGGCCGCGCTGCCCGCGAGGCTGTAGACGAACTGGCGGCTGCCGTCGTCGCGATAGGCGACGAACGCGACGCCGGTCGGCCGCCCGACGCGCCGGATCGCGCCGGTCTCGACGCCGTGGCCGCGCAGCCGCGCGACGATCGCGTCGCCGAACGCATCGCGCCCGACGCAGCCCGCGTAGGCGACCGAGACGCGCTGGCGCGCCGCCTGGTCCGCGAAGATCGCGGGCGCGCCGCTCGGAAACGGCCCGCTGAACGCGCCCGGCGCCTCGAAGCCCTGGCCGCGCCGCGCCGCGACGAATTCGGCCAGCAGTTCTCCGGCGACCACGATCGCGGCCATGATCTCAGCTCATCCAGTTGCCGCCGTCGACGTTCAGCGTCTGGGCGGTGATGTAGTCGGCGTCGGCCGACGCGAGGAACAGCGCGGCGCCCGTCAGGTCGGCGGGCACGCCCATCCGGCCGAGCGGCACCGCCGCGCCGACGCGACGCTTCTTCTCCCCGGGCGGCAGGTGCTCGTAGCGGGCGAACAGCGCGTCCACGTGGTCCCACATCGGCGTGTCGACCACGCCGGGCGCGATGCCGTTCACGTTGATCCGGTGCGGCGCGAGCGCGAGCGCGGCCGATTGCGTGTAGCTGAGCACCGCCGCCTTGGTCGCGCAGTAGTGCGAGACGAGCGCCTCGCCGCGCCGGCCCGCCTGCGACGACATATTGATGATCTTGCCGCCGCGCCCCTGTTCGACCATCCGCTGCGCGACCGCCTGCATCAGGAAGAACATGCCCTTCACGTTGACCGCGTACAGGCGGTCGAACACGTCCCACGATTCGTCGAGCAGGGGGCGCATGTCGAACAGCGCCGCGTTGTTGAACAGGATGTCGATGCCGCCGAAGCGCTCGACGGCGGTGGCGACGATGCGCGCCAGATCGTCGCGGCGCGTGACGTCCGCGCTGAGCGCGACGGCGCGGTCGGGCTGGGCGTCGATGAGCCGCGCGAGCGCGCCGTCGGCGGGCTTCAGGTCGACCAGCACGCAGCGCGCGCCTTCGTCCAGGTAACGTTGCGCGACCGCCTCGCCGATGCCGCTCGCGGCGCCCGTCAGGATCGCGACCTTGTCCTGCAATCTCACTGGCTGTCTCCGATTCGTTGTAGTCGTTGGCGAATCCGTCGGCGAGCGAACGTTCACTGAATGATCATTTGCTCATACCGCGATCGAATGATCGAATACGATGTCGTCGCTGTCAAGGCGGGCAATCCCCTTTTCGATGATGCGGCGCGGCATCGGCGGCGGGCCGACGCGCCCCGGCTCCGTGCAGTCGAGGCGGATACGTTATATCATCACGATTCCTTCGATCCGCCGGTCTCCGCCATGGCCTCGACCCATCCCCTTGCCGCCCGCCTCGCCCGCGCCGACGCGTTCGCCGCCGAGCACGACCTCACCTGGACGCCGCTGCGCCGGCAGGTGTACGAGCGCGTGCTCGCCGCGCAGCGGCCGATCGGCGCGTACGACCTGCTCGCCGAGCTGGAGCCGCAGCGCGGCCGGGTGCCGCCGACCACGGTCTATCGCGCGCTCGAGTTTCTCGTCGAGCACGGCTTCATCCACCGGATCGAATCGAAGAACGCGTTCCTCGCCTGCTGCGAGATCGGCCAGCCGCACGAAGGGCAGTTCCTGATCTGCGAAGCGTGCGGCGACACCGTCGAGATCCCCGGCGTCGAACTCGCGCGGCAGCTGTCCGCCAGCGCGCCCGCGCACGGTTTCGAGCTGCATCACCAGGTCGTCGAGCTGAGCGGCCTGTGCGGGCACTGCAAGACCCGGCAGGCGCCGCGCGCGTAAGCGCAGCGCCTCTTTCCACCGACCCACCAGGATCGACCGCATGATCTCCGTCGCCTCGCTGCGCGCTTCGCTGCGCGCGCGCTCGTTTTCCTCCCTGGCCCGCCGGCTGGCCGCCGGCGCCTGCGCGCTCACGCTGAGCGCAGCGGCCGCCGCGCAGAATGCCCCCGTGCAGGTCGTCGCCGCCGAGAACTTCTACGGCGACGTGGTGCAGCAGATCGGCGGCGCGCGCGTCGCGGTGACCAGCATCCTCAGCAATCCCGACCAGGACCCGCACCTGTTCGAGGCGAGCCCCAAGACCGCGCGCGCGCTCCAGCACGCGAACCTCGTGGTCTACAACGGCGCGAACTACGACCCGTGGATGACCAAGCTGCTCGGCGCGTCGAAGAGCGCGCGGCGCACGACGATCGTGGTCGCCGATCTGCTCGGCAAGAAGGCCGGCGACAACCCGCACCTGTGGTACGACCCGGCGACGATGCCGGCCGCGGCGCGCGCGATCGCCGCCGCGCTCGGCACGGCCGATCCCGCGCACAAGGCCGAGTACGACGCGAACCTCGCGCGCTTCATCGCGTCGCTGCAGCCGCTCGACGCGAAGGTCGCCGCGCTGCGCGCGCAATACCAGGGCGCGCCCGTGACCGCCACCGAGCCCGTGTTCGGCTACATGGCCGATGCGCTCGGCCTCGAGATGCGCAACCTGCGCTTCCAGCTCGCGACGATGAACGACACCGAGGCGAGCGCGTCCGACATCGCCGCGTTCGAAAGCGACCTGCGCAACCGGCGCGTGCGCGTGCTGATCTACAACAGCCAGGCGGAGGAGCCGATGACGAAGCGGATGCTGAAGATCGCGCACGACGCGCGCGTGCCGAGCATCGCCGTGACCGAGACCCAGCCGTCGGGCAAGACCTTCCAGCAGTGGATGCTCGCGCAGCTTGACGCGCTCGGCGCCGCGCTCGCCCAAAAGTGATGACGCACGCTGCGCACGCGCTCGAACTCGAGCACGTCACGCTCACGCTGGGCGGGCGCACGATCCTCGACGACGTGAGCCTCGCCGTCGAGGCCGGCGAATTCGTCGGCGTGCTCGGGCCGAACGGCGCGGGCAAGACCACGCTGATGCGCGCGGTGCTCGGCCTCGTGCCGGCCGCGCGCGGCACGCTGCGCGTCGCGGGCGAACCCGTCGCGCGCGGCAACCCCGCGATCGGCTACATGCCGCAGACGCGCAGCGCGCTCGCCGGCCGCCGCGTGCGCGGCTACGACTTCGTCGCGATGGCGGCCGACGGCCACCACTGGGGCCTGCCGCGCACCAGCGCGGCGGTGAGGGAAGACGTCGCGCGCGTGCTCGATCTCGTCGGCGGCACGGCCCTCGCGCAGCGGCCGCTGTCCGAGCTGTCGGGCGGCGAACGCCAGCGCCTGCTGCTCGCGCAGTGCCTGCTCGGCGCACCGAAACTGCTGCTGCTCGACGAACCGCTGATCAGCCTCGATCCGCACCGCCAGCGCGGCGTGGTCGAGCTGGTGCGGCGCGTGCAGCGCGAGTTGGGCATCACCGTGCTGTTCTCCGCGCACGAACTGAACCCGCTCCTCAACGCGCTCGACCGCGTGCTGTATCTCGGCAGCGGCGTCGCCGCGCTCGGCACCGTCGACGAGGTGATCACGAAGCCGGTGCTGTCGCGGCTGTACGGCTCGCCGATCGACGTGATGCGCGTCAACGGCCGCATCTTCGTGATGTCGGGCGACGTCGAAGTCGAGAAGCACGACCACGAACACGAAGACGACGGCGCGCACGCGCACGGTCACGCCCATCCCCACGACGGACACGCACACGATGTTTGAGTACGAATTCATGGTCAACGCGTTCGCGGCGGCGGGCATCGTCGCGGTGCTCGCGGGCGTGGTCGGCTACTTCCTCGTGCTGCGCGGCCAGACCTTTGCGGGCCACGCGCTGTCGCACGTCGGCTTCACCGGCGCGACGGGCGCGGTGCTGCTCGGCATCTCGCCGATCTGGGGCATGGTGGGCTTCACGCTCGCCGCGGGCGTCGGCATGGGCGCGCTCGGCGAACGGCTCGCGGGCCGCGACGTCGCGATCGGCGTCACGCTGTCGGTCGCGCTCGGCTGCGGCCTGCTGTTCCTGCACTTCTACACGAGCTATGCGACCCAGGTCACCGCGCTGCTGTTCGGCAACGTGCTCGGCGTGAGCCGCGCGACGCTCGCCGTGCTCGCCGGCATCGGCGCGGTCAGCCTCGTCGCGCTCGCCGCGATCATGCGGCCGCTGCTGTTCGCCTCGCTGCAACCCGAGCTGGCCGAGGCGAAGGGCGTGTCGCTGCGCCGCGTGTCGGTGCTGTTCCTCGCGATCTGCGCGCTGGCCGTCGCCGCGTGCACGCAGATCGTCGGCGTGCTGCTGGTGTTCACGCTGCTGGTCGGGCCGGCCGCCGCCGCGCAGAACCTCGCGACGCGCCTGTCGACGGGCGTCTGGCTCGCGGCGCTCCTCGCGCTCGCCCAGGCGTGGCTCGGCATCACGCTCGCGTACTACACCGACTGGCCGACCAGCTTCTGGATCACCGCGCTGTCGGCGCTCGCGTACGGGCTCAGCCTGCTCGGGCGGCGGCGCGGCTGATGCGTGCGGGAGGCAGCCGGCGAGCCGGATCGATCGCAGGCTGCTCGCATTTCAGACAAGGCTCATAGACCGCCCTTCAGCCGGATCACATAGTCCACGCCTTGCGGGTCGTCTGTCTTCGACCCGCCCACGTGGAGGAGTGGACGATACGATGGTCGAATGTTCGTTCAAGCTGAACGGGGAAAACATGAGCAGCCTGAAACGCGGTTCACTTTCGTTTCCGGCATTCTCCGGTATGGATCGCCACCGAAATCAGCGGCGCTCCGCCCGCATTCCGCACTTAGGCCCCATTCCCCCTGGTACTTACTACGTCCTCGATCGTCAGTCCGGCGGCATGCTGGGCCAACTCAAGGAACTGTTCAACGATAAGCGCGACAGGTTTGCCCTCTACGCGATCGACGGAAAAATTGACGACGAGGTTTTCTGCAATCGCGTTCGGCGTGGTCAGTTCCGGCTGCACCCCAAAGGAAATTTAGGTATCAGCGAAGGCTGTATTACGCTTGAGCGCAGCATCGATTTCTACCGAGTGCGGCGCATCCTCAAAGGCCAACGCACCACCGTTATCCCTGGCACGCAACTCCAGATGTACGGGCGGGTGACGGTCCGATGAAAAATGGACTCCGCTTCGTCGCCTTCACGCTGTGGATCGCGGGTGCGACCCTGCTCCTGGCGTGGCTCTGTCTGAATCATCCCGCCTTCACCCTGCCGATCTCCGAAAGCATGTGGATCTGGATCTTCAGCCATGTACCGGGATTCTGGGATGGCGAGGCGGGTGACGACCTGGTTCTTCTCGTCCACCTGGCCGTGTCTCTCGCCATCGTGCTCTGCATGACGTGGCTGTTCCGGCACCTCCTGCGCCGCCGACGCGCAAAGTCCTAGCGGATCCAGGCCAACGTCGCGTTGCTCAAGCGAGCACGTCGTCACGCGTTGCCTATCGCCCTGACTTACTCAATCCCCATTATCGTCCCGCAGCGGTGCAACCCTGCTGCGAGAACGGCTTGCGCGGGTTAACCCCGCGCGCCGCGCGCCCCCCGCGCAAACCCACTATGCGGCCTTCCCAATACACACCATAAACCCCGCGATATTTGGCGGGACGCTCCCGGCATTTTTGGACGGCTATAAAAACCCTGAACCTCACAGCCACCGCCCATCGCCCATGATTCCACTGCTTACTCGCGCGAAACGCGCATATCACTGCTGCAAAGAGCGGAATAGAACCCAGTACTCTTGTTGCGGACCGGCAATGCGCATAACTTCGTGTCATCCAGAAAACAAGATCATGGAGTGAGACAGATGCAATCGAACACGGTCCATCCGTGCGACGAGGTGTTGCCGTCCGGCAAGTTGTTGACGCTGGGTCTGCAACACGTGCTCGTCATGTACGCCGGCGCGGTCGCCGTGCCGCTCATCGTCGGCGGCGCACTCAAGCTGCCCAAAGACCAGATCGCGTTCCTGATCAGCGCGGACCTGTTCGCGTGCGGCATCGCCACGCTGATCCAGACCCTCGGCCTGTGGATCTTCGGCATCCGCCTGCCGGTGATCATGGGCTGCACGTTCGCGGCCGTCGGGCCGATGATCGCGATCGGCACCAATCCCGGCCTCGGCATCCTCGACATCTTCGGCTCGACCATCGCGGCCGGCGTGATCGGCATCGTGCTCGCGCCCGTGATCGGCAAGCTGCTGCGTTTCTTTCCACCCGTCGTGGTCGGCACGGTGATCTCGGTAATCGGGCTGTCGCTGATGGAAGTCGGGATCAACTGGGCGGCGGGCGGCGTCGGCAACCCCGACTACGGCAATCCCGTGTACCTCGGCCTGTCGCTGCTGGTGCTCGCGATCATCCTGCTGATCAACAAGTTCGGGCGCGGCTTCGTCGCGAACATCTCGGTGCTGCTCGGCATCGTCGCCGGCTTCGGCCTCGCGTTCGCGCTCGGCCGGGTGAACACCGACGGCGTCGCGAGCGCGCCGTGGGTCGGCTTCGTGATGCCGTTCCACTTCGGACTGCCGCACTTCGATCCGCTGTCGATCGCGACGATGGTGATCGTGATGTTCGTCACCTTCATCGAATCGACCGGCATGTTCCTCGCCGTGGGCGACATGGTCGAACGGCCGGTCGACCAGGAACGCCTCGTGCGCGGGCTGCGCGTCGACGGCCTCGGCACGCTGATCGGCGGGATCTTCAACTCGTTCCCGCACACCTCGTTCTCGCAGAACGTCGGCCTGATCGGCGTGACGGGCGTGAAGAGCCGCTACGTGTGCGCCACGGGCGGCGTGCTGCTGGTGCTGCTCGGCCTGTTTCCGAAGATGGCGCAGGTGGTCGCGTCGGTGCCCTCGTTCGTGCTCGGCGGCGCGGGCATCGTGATGTTCGGGATGGTCGCGGCGAACGGCATCAAGGTGCTGTCGAAGGTCGATTTCGTCGGCAACCACAACAACCTGTTCATCGTCGCGGTGAGCATCGGCCTCGGTCTCGTGCCGGTCGTGTCGCCCGGTTTCTTCGCGAAGATGCCCAGCGCGTTCGCCCCGATTCTTCACAGCGGGATCCTGCTCGCGTCGGTGTCGGCCGTGCTCCTGAATCTCGTGTTCAACGGCGTGAAGGGCGAGAAGGACGCCAAATGCGAGATCCGTCGCGCGGGACACGATTTCGACGGACGGCCGGTCGACCTGCATTGACGCGCGACGCCGGCTGCGATGTGAAAAACGCCACGGGCAGCCGTGGCGTTTTTTTATCCGATGGCCGACGCGGCGGCGCGCACGCCGCGGCACACCGTGCGCGGAAAGCGCGGCACCTTGCCGTCGTCATGCCGTCTCGCCGCTGAACCCGCCTCGCGGCTTCGTCGTCGGGCCGGAGGACACCGCGGCCGGTCCTGCGCCCACCCACCGCGCCCGCCTCTCTCCCGTCACGGCCAAGGCCCACGATCGGATTGACCAGGCGCCTCATCGCCGGACCGGGAATCGGCGCGACGGCCTTGTCCTGGCGTCGCGCCGATCTCGACGATTGCGCACCCCTCGCCGCGCCCCGCCACCGCATCGACGCACGAGCGACCCACAAGGAAAAACGCCACGGCAAAAGCCGTGGCGTTGAACCGGTCGCCCGGGCCCCCCGCGAAACAGACAGCCCGACCGCGCCGCCTGTCGCGACGGCCGCGTTCAGCCCGTCGTCGCGGTCTGCGAAGCCGGCTTGGGCGCGGTCGCGGTGCCGTAGTCGACCGGCGCATCGGCCGGACGCGGCGCGTCGCCCGCCCGCTCGATCCACCCGCCGCCGAGCGCCCGGTACAGATCCACCAGGTTGGTCCAGCGTGCGAGCCGCGCGTTGATCAGCGCCTGCTGCGCGTTGTACAGGTCCGTCTGCGCGGTCAGCACCGACAGGTAGTTGTCCACCCCGTTCTTGTAACGCAGGTCCGACAGATCGAAACGCCGCTGCTGCGCGTGCTCGTTGCGCTCCAGCGCCGCGATCTGCTGGTCGTACGTGCCGCGCGCCGCCAGCCCGTCCGACACTTCCCGGAACGCCGACTGGATCGCCTTCTCGTAGTTCGCGATCTCGATCCGCTTCTGCACGTTCGCCAGGTTCAGGTTCGCGATGTTCTGCCCACCCTCGAAGATCGGCAGCGCGATGTTCGGCGCGAACGACCACGCCGCCGTGCCGGCCTTGAACAGGCCGCCCAGCGTCGGGCTCGCCGTGCCGAACGCCGCCGTCAGCGAGATCTTCGGGAAGAACGCCGCGCGCGCCGCGCCGATGTTCGCGTTCGCCGCGCGCAGCGCCTGCTCCGCCTGCATGATGTCCGGACGCCGCGTCAGCAGTTCCGAGGGCAGGCCCGCCGGCACGTCCGTCAACAGGTTCTGCGCGTTCAGCGGCAAACCCGCCGGCAGATCGTCCGGCAGCGGCTCGCCCACCAGCTGCACCAGCATGTTCACGGTTTGCGCCCGTGCACGCGCCTGCGCCTGCTGGTTCGAGAGCGCCTGTTCGACGACCGTCTGCGCCTGCCGCAGGTCAAGTTCGGAACCCGTGCCGTTGTCGAACTGCAGCTTCGTCAGCCGATACGATTCCTGCGCCGTCTTCAGCGTGCCTTCCGTCACCGCGAGCAGGTCGTCGTTCGACAACACCGTCAGGTACTGGTCCGCGATCTGCGCCACGAGCGAGATCTCGCTCGCCTGCCGCGCATACGACGTCGACAGGTACTGCGCGAGCGCCTGGTCCTTCAAGCTCTGGATCCGGCCGAACAGGTCCAACTCCCACGACGCGGACAAGCCCACGTTGTAGGTCGTCGTGATGTTCTGGCCCGGCACCGAGGTCAGCGCATTCGGCAGACGCTGGCGATTGCCGGTGCCCGTGGCATCGATCGCCGGGAACAGGCCCGCGCGCGTGATCTGATACTGCGCGCGCGCCGCCTCGATGTTCAGCACCGACACCCGCAGGTCGCGGTTGTTCTTCAGCGCGATCTCGATCAGCCGCTGCAGCCGCGGATCGGTGAAGAAGTTGCGCCAGCCGATCTCGGTCGCCGCCTGCCCGTTCGCACTGCGCGCGCCCGTCGCGCCCGGCTGCGTCGCATACACGCCGTCGCTCGGGAACGCGCCCGACACGGGCGCCTCCGGTCGCTGGTAATGCGGCGCCATCGTGCACCCGCTCGCGAAGAGCGCCACCGCCAATGCGGTCAATGCATGTTTTTGCATCATCACTGTCCCTTCTTGCCTGCGTCGTCGCCGTCTTCCGGCTTCTGTTCGTGATGCGCGTGTTCCTGCGCCAGACGCAGCGCCTCGTCGACGTCTTCCTTCTCGCCGCTGAACACCGCCCGCACCTTCACGAAGAACATCGGGATCATGAAAATCGCGAGGAAGGTCGCCGTGATCATCCCGCCGATCACGCCCGTGCCGATCGCGTGCTGGCTCGCCGAGCCCGCGCCGTTGCTGATCGCGAGCGGCAGCACGCCCAGGATGAACGCCAGCGACGTCATCAGGATCGGGCGCAGCCGCAGCCGCGCCGCTTCCAGCGCGGCCTCGATCGGCCCCATCTTCTCGGTCGTCTGCAACTCGCGCGCGAACTCGACGATCAGGATCGCGTTCTTCGCCGACAAGCCCACCGTGGTCAACAGCCCCACCTGGAAGAACACGTCGTTCTCGAGCCCGCGCAGCGTCGCCGCCAGCAGTGCCCCGATCACGCCGAGCGGCACCACCATGATCACCGAGAACGGGATCGACCAGCTTTCATACAGCGCGGCCAGACACAGGAACACCACGAGGATCGAGATCGCGTACAGGATCGGCGCCTGCGAACCCGACTGGATTTCCTGGAACGACAGGCCCGTCCACGAATAGCCGATGCCTTCCGGCAGCTTCTTCGCGAGCGCTTCCATCGCCGCCATCGCCTGACCGGTCGACTTGCCCGGTGAGGCCTGGCCCTGGATTTCCATCGCCGAGATGCCGTTGTAGCGTTCGAGCTTCGGCGAACCGTAGGTCCACTGGCCCGATGCGAACGCGCTGAACGGCACCATGGTGCCCGTGCTGTTGCGCACGTACCAGATGTACAGGTCTTCCGGCGACATCCGGAACG
Organism: Burkholderia sp. FERM BP-3421; assembly: GCF_028657905.1. Lineage (NCBI taxonomy): Bacteria > Pseudomonadati > Pseudomonadota > Betaproteobacteria > Burkholderiales > Burkholderiaceae > Burkholderia > Burkholderia sp. FERM BP-3421. Next base: position 2,335,485 of record NZ_CP117782.1, read on the forward strand.
GCGCGTCGGCCTGCACGTAGACCTTCTTGATCCGGCCGTCGGTGTCGAGGAAGTTGTTCACATAGCTCGAACCCCAGGCGATGTTGAACGACTGGTCGATGTTCGCCGCGGTGACGCCAAGCGCGTTCGCCTTCTCGCGATCGATGTTCACCTTGTACTGCGGCGTATCGTTCAGGCCGTTCGGACGCACGCCCCGCAGCGTCGGATCCTTGGCTGCCATCCCGAGCAACTGGTTGCGCGCAGCCATCAACACATCGTGGCCGAGACCCGCGTTGTCCGTCAGCTCGAAGTCGAAGCCGGCGGCCGTGCCGAGTTCCGGAATCGAGGGCGGATTGAACGGAATCACGAGCGCATCCTTGTAGCCCGCGTAGCGGCCGAACATCCGGCCGATCAGCGCCTGCACCTTCTGGTTCGCATGCTGACGCTGCGCGTAATCCTTCAGGCGGACGAACACGAGACCCGAGTTCTGGCCGCGGCCCGCGAAGCTGAAGCCGTTCACCGTGAACGCGGAGTCGACGATTTCCTTCTCGTCGGTCAGCAGGTAGTTCGAGATGTTCTCGAGCGTGCGCGCCGTGGTTTCCTGCGTCGAACCCGACGGAGTCTGCACGATCACGAACATCAGGCCCTGATCCTCATCCGGCAGGAACGACTTCGGCAGGCGCACGAACAGCAGCCCGACCGCGACGATCACGACCAGATAGATGACCATCCAGCGGCCCGAGCGCTTGATCACGTGGTGCACGCCGACGTGGTACTTCTCGCGGCTGCGGTCGAAGGTCTTGTTGAACCAGCCGAAGAAGCCCTTCTTCTGCTCGTGATGGCCCTTCGGGATCGGCTTGAGGAGCGTCGCGCACAGGGCCGGCGTCAGAATCAACGCGACCAGCACCGACAGCACCATCGCCGACACGATCGTCAGCGAGAACTGCCGGTAAATCGCGCCCACCGAGCCGCCCGAGAACGCCACCGGCACGAACACCGCCGACAGCACGAGCGCCACGCCGACGAGCGCGCCCGTGATCTGGCCCATCGCCTTCTTGGTCGCCTCCTTCGGTGACAAGCCCTCTTCCGCCATCACCCGCTCGACGTTCTCCACCACCACGATCGCATCGTCGACCAATAGACCGATCGCCAGCACGAGCCCGAACATCGACAGCGTGTTGATCGAGAAGCCCACGAGCGACATGACCGCGAACGTGCCCAGCAGCACCACCGGCACCGCGATCGTCGGGATGATCGTCGCCCGCAGGTTCTGCAGGAACAGGTACATCACGAGGAACACCAGCACGATGCCTTCGAGCAGCGTCTTGACCACTTCCTCGATCGACAGCTTCACGAACGGCGTCGTGTCATACGGATACGACACCGTCAGGCCGTGCGGGAAGTACTTCGACAGTTCGTCGACCTGCTGACGCACCGCCTTCGCGGTCGCGAGCGCATTCGCGTTGGTCGCGAGCTGGATCCCCAGCGCCGCGCTCGCCTTGCCGTTGTAGCGGGTGTCGAAGTTGTAGTTTTCCGCGCCGAGCGCCACGCGCCCGACATCCTTCAGGCGAACCTGCGAGCCGTCCTGGTTGACCTTCAGCAGGATGTTGCCGAACTCCTCCGGCGTGCGCAGCAGCGTCGCCTCGGTGATCGTCGCCTGCAGCACGGTGCCCGGCTTCGCCGGCGTGCCGCCGAGCTGGCCGCCCGCGACCTGCACGTTCTGCGCGCTGATCGCGTTCGTCACGTCGACCGGCGTGAGGCCATAGTTGTTCAGCCGGTTCGGATCGAGCCAGACCCGCATCGCGTACTGCGAGCCGAACAGCGTGACGGTGCCGACGCCGTTCAGACGGCTGATCGGATCCTTCACGTGCGACGCGACGTAGTTCGCGAGGTCGTAGCGGTTCATGCTGCCGTCTTCGGACGTGAACGCGAGCACCAGCAGGAAGCTGCTGCTCGACTTCGTCACCGACAGGCCGAGCTGCTGCACCACCTGCGGCAGGTTCGGCGTCGCGAGCGACAGCTTGTTCTGCACCTGCACCTGCGCGATGTCCGCGTTGGTGCCCGGCGAGAAGGTCAGCGTGATGGTGGCCGTACCGGAATCGTCACTCGTCGACGACATGTACAGGAAGTTGTCGAGACCGCTCATCTGCTGTTCGACCACCTGCGTCACCGTGTCTTCCACCGTCTTCGCGGAAGCACCCGGGTAGTTCGCCGTGATCTGGATCGACGGCGGGGCGATCGTCGGATACTGCGCGATCGGCAACGTGAAGATCGCCGCCACCCCAGCCAGCATCAGGATGATGGCGATCACCCACGCAAAGATCGGGCGATCGATAAAAAACTTTGCCATGAAACAGGCCCCCTGTTATTGCTGCGCGCCCGACGCGACGCTTGCCGGCGTCGCCGCCGATGCGCCGGATGCACCTGCCGCGGCGTTCGCCGCACCCTGTGCCGATGCCGTGTCATCCGCCGCCTGCGGCAACGCCGCCGGCACCGTCTTGACCGTCATCCCCGGCCGGACCTTGTCGATCCCTTGCACGATCACCCGGTCGCCCGGTTGCAGACCGCCCTCGACCACCCAGTTCTGGCCATGCATCCCCGTCGTCACCAGCGGATGCGGCGCCACCTTGTTCTCCGCCGTCACCACCAGCGCCACCGCCTGACCCTTCTGGTCATGCGTCACGCCGATCTGCGGCACCAGGTACGCGTTGTCGTTCACCCCTTCCTCGATGTGCGCACGCACGAACATCCCCGGCAGCAGCACGCCGTCCTTGTTCGGGAAGATCGCCCGGATCGTCACCGAGCCCGTCGTCTGGTCCACCGTCACGTCCGAGAACTGCAGCTTCCCCGACTCCGAGTACGGCTTGCCGTCTTCCAGGATCAGCGTCACCTTCGCCGCGCCCGGGCCGCTTGTCTTCAGACGGCCGCTCTGCACGTCCTGCCGCAGCTTCAGCCCTTCGAGGCTCGATTGCGTCAGGTCCACGTACACCTGATCCAACTGCTGCACCGTCGACATCAGGGTCGCCTGGCTCGCCTGCACGTACGCGCCCGGCGTCACCTGCGAGATCCCGACCCGGCCGGTGATCGGCGAGGTGACGTCCGTGTAGCCCAGGTTGATCTGCGCCGTATCCACCGCCGCCTTGCCCGAGGCCACGTCCGCCGCGGCCTGGCCCTGCGTCGCCACCGCGTTGTCGTAATCCTGCTTGCTCACCGCGTTCGCCGCCACCAGCACCTTGTAGCGCGCCGCCAGCGCGTTCTGCGTCGCCAGGTTCGCTTCCGCCTTCGCGAGCGCCGCCTTCGCGCTGTTCAGCGCCGCGATGTACGGCGCCGGATCGATCTTGTACAGCCGCTGGCCCGCCTTCACGTTCGTGCCTTCCACGAACTCCCGGCGCAGCACGATCCCGTCCACCCGCGCGCGCACCTGCGCGACCAGGTACGCACTCGTGCGGCCCGGCAGCTCGGTGACGACCGGTACCGTCTGCGGTTGGACGGTGACTACGCCGACTTCCGGCGTTTGCTGGGGCGGTGCCGTTTCCTTCTTCCCGCACGCGGCAAGGAATACGGCTGCCGTCGCGACAGTGATTAAGCGGTATGGAACCCGTTCGACGCGCATGGAGCGACCTCGTTTGTAACAATTGGATTGAGTGCAGGCCCTCGGGGACACAACACGAATGCGCCTTGCGGCGCGTGATCGAATGCTTATCTTGCTTGGACTGCAGATACAGCAACGGCACGTAAGGACCGTGCCGGAGAACGCGCCGGAGAAACAGGCGGCGCGAGTTGGGGGGGATATCAGCAGGATCCGATATTAACCGATTGCTGCTTGGGTCATTCGATCGTGGGATGGTATTGTATATACATTCATGATTGTATGTAAAAGACCTTTCCGCGCCGCACAAACTTTTACAATTTACCGACAGTTACACACAACCCGGGGGCCGCGCGGCGGCGCCCGACCCGACGGCGCGCCCAGGCCGCCGTCGCCCACTACAGGCTAGCGAATGGTCAGACGTACCAAGGAGGAAGCGCTCGCCACGCGCGACCGCATCCTCGACAGCGCCGAGCACGTCTTTTTCGAGAAAGGCGTGTCGCACACCTCGCTCGCCGACATCGCCCAGCATGCCGGCGTGACGCGCGGCGCGATCTACTGGCACTTCGCGAACAAGGGCGAGCTGTTCGACGCGATGTTCGCGCGGGTTTTCCTGCCGATCGACGAGCTGAAGTCGAAGGACAGCGTCGCGCGCGCCGATCCGCTCGGCCGGATCCGCAAGATCCTGGTCTGGTGCCTGCTCGGCGTCGCGCGCGAGCCGCAGCTGCGGCGCGTGTTCAGCATCCTGTTCATGAAGTGCGAGTACGTGGCCGACCTGGAGCCGCTGCTGCAGCGCAACCGCGCGGGCATGAGCGAGGCGCTGCACAACATCGATGCGGATCTCGCCCGGGCGGTGGCGGACGGCGATCTGCCCGCGACCCTCGACACCTGGCGCGCGGCGCTGATGCTGCACACGCTGGTGTCGGGCTTCGTGCGCGACATGCTGATGCTGCCGGACGAGATCGATGCGGAGCAGCATGCGGAAAAGCTCGTCGACGCGTGCTTCGACATGCTGCACCTGAGCCCGGCCTTGCGCCGCGACCCCACCTGAGCGCACGGTCGGCCTTCAGCTGCCGTTGAACCAGCGCGCCGCGTAGAGCAGCAGCGCGACGAAGACGATCATCACGGCCCACGCCCACAGCGGCACGGGGTTCGATTCGCGATGATGGAGCGCGCCCGCGGCGCGCCCGGACAGCGCGCCGCTCAGATGCTGCGCGTGGGGACGGCGCGCCGCGCCGACGAACGTCGACGGGCGCAGGAACACATGCTGGCGGCGCGGCTGGATGCCGCGCGCGAGATTCGGCGCCAGGCCGTGCTTGGCCTGCACGACCGCGCAGAATTCGGTGAAGAAGTCGTCGGCCAGCTCGTGCAGCGCGTTCTTGATCTGCCGGCCGGGCAGTTCGGCGAGCGGCCCGGAAGCGGTCGCCCAGACCACGTATTCGATCCGGGTGCCGTCCGCGCCGTCCGGCGCCAGCATCAGGTCGAGCTGGCCGCGCAACGCGCCGAGCCCGTCGGCGCGGGCCTTGAAGTTCAGCATCCGGCGGATCTGCCCAGCCTCGCCCGCCTGCTGGCCCGCGACGTGCGCGCGGACGTCGTAGTGCGCGCGCAGGGGACCGAGCGGCACCGTCAGGGCGAGCGCGTACTCGTCGTGCGCGAGCCGGGCGAACGCCTCGCAATGGTCGAGGCTCGCGCGCAACAGCGCGAGATCCTGCAACGCCGACCACACGACCGACGGCGGCAATGGAATACGCAACGCGTCGTTCAGTTCCATGAACCTTCCCCGATGAGCCCGTGTCCGTTCAGGATGTTTCGTCGATCCGATCGACCCGGTCGGCGTGGAACGCCACGTACAGACGGATCGGCTGCGCCGCATCCAGCGGCTCCTCGTAGCTCCAGGCGGCATTCTCGATCACGCCGTCTTCCGTCTGGAGGTGAAAATAGCGCGCCTCGCCCTTGGCGCCGCATTGGGTCGCGTGCCCGGACGGTGCGAGCCGCTTCATATTGATATCGCTTCTTGGCAGGTAATGCACGTCGGGAGAACCCGCTTGACGGACCGTCAGCGCCCGGGTCGAATCGGCATAGGTGATGCCGCGGTGGATGACCCGCACCCGGTGACGGTTCGGCACGATCTCGATGCGAAGGCTGGCGGCGTCGGACATCGGAATCCCCTGCGGCGCGGCGGGCGCCGGAAACGAAAAAGCCACGGCCCAGGCCGTGGCTTTCATTATCGGCGAAACCTTGCCGAATTGCGCGTATCGCGTGGCGGCGGGACCACTATTGCGCGGCCCACGAGAACGCTTCCTTCACGCCGCCCGTGTCCGGCACCCGGATCTCGCGGCTCTGCGCCTTGCCGTTGTAGGTCGCCCGGACCGTGTAGCGGCCCGGCGCGAGCTTCACCAGCATGAACGGACCGCGCGCATCGGTCTTCAGGACCTCGACCCCCTTCGCATCGCTGACGGACACGTGCACGTCCGCGAGGAACTCGCCGCCCGCCCCGGTGAAGCGCAGCGCGAGCGGCCAGTGGCCTTCGTTGCGCTCGAACGCGGTGGATTCGTCCTGCCCCACCCCACCCGACACGAAGCTTACGGCGCCTTGCTGATGCGCGGGCGGCAGGCCCGACTGCGCATGGGCCGCGCCCGCGACGCCCAGCGCCAGCACCATCGCGGCCAGGTACTTCGACATGCGTAGCTGTTGCATGATGGTTCTCCTTGAAGATCGGCGGCCCCGCCGCGGCGGGACCGCCGCGCCGGTCAGCCGAGGTCGACCGGCACGAAGATCTGCGCGTCGTCGCGCTGGATCAGCAGCGCGAGGCTGTTGCCGGCATTCTTGACGGCGTCGCGCAACTGATCGGCGCTCGTGACCGGCCGGCCGTTCACGGCGAGGATCACGTCGCCGGGCTGGATCCCGGCGCTCGCGGCCGGACCGTTCGACTGCTGCACGATCAGGCCGTGGGTGAGCGAGGTCGCGTTGCGCTCCTGCGGGCTCAGCGGCCGGACCGCGACGCCCAGGCGCCCCTGCTCGACCGGCGTGTCGGCGCTGGCGGACGACTGGCCGTCACCCAGCGACGCGAGCGTCACAGTAACATTCTTCTTGCCCTTGTCGCGCCAGATCTGCAGGTCCGCCCGGCTGCCCGGCTTCATGCCCGCGATCTGCGACGGCAGCATGGTCGAATCGGTCACCGGCGCGCCGTTCACGGACAGGATCACGTCGCCCGGCTGCAGCCCCGCCTTGGCGGCCGGCCCCTTCGGGTCGACCGAGCTGACGAGCGCGCCGTCCGGCTTGGCGAGCCCGAACGAGCTGGCGAGCGTCTGGTTCAGCGCCTGCACCGCGACGCCGAGCCGGCCGCGGCTCACGTGGCCGGTCTTCACCAGCTCGTCCTTGACCTTGATCGCCTCGTTGATCGGAATCGCGAACGACAGGCCCTGGAAGCCGCCCGTCTGCGAGTAGATCATCGAATTGATGCCGATCACCTCGCCGTTCAGGTTGAACAGCGGGCCGCCCGAGTTGCCGGGATTGACCGGCACGTCGGTCTGGATGAACGGCGTGTAGTTCTCGTCCGGCAGCGAGCGCGACTTGGCGCTGATGATGCCCGACGTGACCGTGTTGTCGAAACCGTACGGCGAGCCGATCGCGACCACCCACTGACCGACCTTGCTCTGCGACGGATCGCCGATCTTGACGGTCGGCAGGCCGGTCGCGTCGATCTTCAGCACCGCGACGTCGGACTGCTTGTCGGCGCCGATCACCTTCGCGCGGTATTCGCGCTTGTCGGTCAGCCGCACGGTGACGACGTTCGCGCCGTCGATCACGTGCGCGTTGGTCAGGATGTAGCCGTCCGGGCTGACGACGAAGCCCGAGCCCAGGCTCGCGCTCGGCTGGTCGTTCGGCTGCGCGCCGCCGCCCATGCCGGGGATCTGGCCGTAGAAATGCCGGAAGAACTGGTAGAACGGATCGCTCGGGTCGATCGGCAGCTGCGGGACGCCGCGCTGCGCAACCTGCTTCACCATGTGCTTCGCGCTGATGTTCACGACCGCCGGCCCATAGGTTTCCACGAGCCCCGAAAAATCGGGGATGCCGGTCTTCGCCGCCGCCTCGGCCGGCATCAGCGCCGCGGCGGCCGCGGGCGTGATGATCTGCGGATCGGCATGACGGGTGCCGGCGACATAGCCGGCCGAGAGCGCCGCCGCGACCGCGACGGCAATGGCTCCACGCGCCAGGAATCGGGTATTCATCGACTGACCTCCTCTTTGTTGACAGGCAGCGTAACGACGCTGCCTTAAAGGAGGCTTAACCGAACGCGAGGGCGACTCAAGGGCGATCGCGCGCGTGGAGCGAGGAGGCCGGCCTACGCGGCCCGACCTACGCGGCCCGGCCTACGCGGCCCGACGAAACTCCACGCTCACCTGCAGGCCGCCCGCCGAGGCCTCGCCCAGGCTCACCGTCGCGCCCTGCTGCGCCGCCACCCGCTTGACGATCGCGAGCCCGAGGCCGCTGCCGGAGACGTCCGTGCGCGCGCGCGCCGACGAATCGCGATAGAAGCGGTCGAACACGCGCTCGCGCTCGTCGGCCGGGATCCCCGGGCCGCTGTCGCCGATCCGCACGCTCGCCCGGCCGGTGGCGTCGGCGGTCAGCGACACGTCGATCCGCCCGCCGTCCGGCGTGTACTTCACCGCATTGTCGAGCAGGTTGCCGAACATCACGCGCAGCGCGGCCGGATCGGCGAGCACCTTGGCCGGCTGCACCTCCTCGAGGCCGAGGTCGATGTCGCGGCGCTGCGCGAGCGGCGCATAGGCCGCCACGCAATCGGCCAGCAAAGCCGGCAGGTCGACCGGCTCGCGGATCGCCGCGCCGTCCGGTTCCGCGCGCGCGAGCGCGAGCAACTGCTCGGCGAGCCGGTTCGCGCGCGTGACGCCGCTCTGCAAGTCGGCGATCGCCTCGCGGCGCGTGGCGTCGTCCTGCGCGCGCGCGACGAGCTGCGCCTGGATCTGCACCGCCGCGAGCGGCGTGCGCAGTTCGTGCGCGGCGTCCGCGACGAAGGCCTTCTGCGTGTCGAGCGCGGCCGACAGCCGCGCGAGCAGCCGGTTCAGCGCGCGCACGAGCGGCTGCACCTCGAGCGGCAGGCCGGCGTCCGGCAGCGCGTCGAGCGCCTCCGGCCGGCGCGCCTCGACCGCGCGCGTGACGCGGCCGAGCGGCGCGAGCCCGCGCCCGACGATCATCCACACGGCCGCGCCCAGGAACGGCAGCAGCACGATCAGCGGCCACAGCGTGCGCAGCGCGACGTTCGCCGCGAGCCGGTTGCGCACCGACAGCGGCTGCGCGAGCTGCACCACGTTGTCGCCGACGATCGCGCCGTACACGCGCCACTCGCCGCGCTCGGTGCGTTCGGTCGAGAAACCCAGCTCGGCGCGCGGCGCGATCGGCGCGCGCGGATGCGAGAAATACATGAGCACGCCGTTGCGATTCCAGATCTGGATCACGATCCCTTCGTCGCCGTTGGTGCGCGAGCCGAACACCTGCGAGAACGGTTCCGACGGCAGCGCGGCGGCGATTTCCTGGAGCTGGTAGTCGAACAGTTCGTTCGCCTCGGCGAGCGCCTGGCGGTAGATCAGCCAGCCGGCGATGCCGACCCCGGCCACCACGATCGCGAGCAGCCAAACCAGCAATTGATGACGAATCGACCTCACGCGCTACGCTTCCTTCACGACCATGTAGCCCAGCCCGCGCACGTTGCGGATCAGGTCCGAGCCGAGCTTCTTGCGCAGCGCATGGATATAGACCTCGACGGTATTGCTGCCGATCTCCTCGCCCCAGCCGTACATCTTCTCCTCGAGCTGGCTCTTCGACAGCACCGCGCCCGGACGCGCGAGCAGCGCCTCGAGCAGCGCGAACTCGCGCGCGGACAGCGCGACCGGCGCGCCGTCGAGCGTCACCTGGTGCGAGGCGGGATCGAGCGTCAGCGCGCCGTGGCGGATCAGCGATTCGCTGCGGCCCGCCTGGCGGCGGATCAGCGCGCGCATCCGCGCGCCCAGCTCGTCGAGGTCGAACGGCTTCACGAGGTAGTCGTCCGCGCCCGCATCGAGGCCCTTCACGCGATCGGCCACCGCGTCGCGCGCAGTGAGGATCAGCACCGGCAGCATCAGCCCGCGTGCGCGCAGCGTGCGCAGCACGTCGATCCCGTCGCGTTTCGGCAGGCCGAGGTCGAGCAGCAGCAGATCGTAAGCTTCGCCGCCGAGCGCCGTCAGCGCGGCCTCGCCGTCCTCCACCCAGTCGACCGCGCAGCCGTCGCTCTTGAGCGCCTTGCGCACGCCCTCGGCGATCATCCGGTCGTCTTCGACTAGCAGTATTCGCATCCTGACTGGGGTCCACCCTGCATCGACAATGGCGCTCATTGTAGCGCCGCGCGGGGCCCCGCCGACGCCCCCGGGCGGCAATTTCGTCGGAACCCGCCGCGAGTCTCTACAATGAGCGCTTTGCGCCGCCGGCGCGCCACCTGATTCCCGCATGTCGTCCGTCCTCCGAACCGCCCCGATGAAGCCCTCCGCCCGTTCCGTCCCGCCGCGCCGCGCGCGCGCCGCGCTGCGCTGCGCGGCAGCGCTCGCCGCCTGCGCCGCGCTCGCGTTCGCGACGCCCGCCGATGCGCGCAAGAAGGCGCCGCGCTATCCGGCCGCCGTCTCCACCGCGCACGACATCCTGCCCGCCAGCGTGCTCGGCGCGCTGCAGCGCGCACGGGTGCCGGCATCGAGCATGAGCGTGGTGATCGAGCGCATCGGCGACCGCGATCCGCTCGTGTCGTGGAACGCGAGCCGACCGATGCTGCCCGCGTCGACCATGAAGCTCGTCACCACCTATTCCGGCCTGTCGATCCTCGGTCCCGGCTACCGCTGGCGCACGAGCGCCTACGCCACGGGCAGCATCGACCCGGCCGGCACGCTGCACGGCAATCTCTACATCAAGGGCAGCGGCGATCCCAAGCTCGTGCCGGAGGAGCTGATCGACCTCGTCAACAAGATCCGCCGCGCCGGCATCGTCAACATCGACGGCGCGCTGGTGCTCGACAAGAGCTACTTCGCGCCGTCGACGCGCGACCTGCCGCCGTTCGACGACGACGCGAGCGCGCCGTACAACGTCGGCCCCGATGCGCTGCTGTACGCGTTCAAGTCGCTGAGCTTCACGGTCACGCCGACCGACAGCGGCACGGTCGCGATCGACGTGCTGCCGCCGCTGTCCGATCTCGCGATCGACAACCAGCTGCAGGAAGGCAAGGGCTCGTGCGGCGTCGCGCGGCCGGCCGTGACGGCCGGCGCGGACGGCATGCTGACCGCGTCGTTCAACGGCAACCTGCCGAGCCGCTGCGGCACGATGACGACCAACCTCGCCGTGCTGAACCACACGACCTTCTTCGCGCGCGGCTTCCTCGCGCTGTGGCGCCAGACGGGCGGCACCTTCAACGGCGCGATCAGCGAGGGCGTGGTGCCGGGCGATGCGCGGCCGGTCGCGGTCCACCACGGCCCGGTGCTGTCGAGCATCGTCTACGACATCAACAAGCACAGCAACAACGTGATGGCGCGCAACCTGTTCCTCACGATCGGCGCGGTCGCGGGCAAGCCGCCCGCGACGACCGAGCAGTCGAGCCGGGTGATCCAGGCGTTCCTCGCGCGCAGCGGCATCGCGATGCCCGAGCTGGCGCTCGACAACGGCTCCGGCCTGTCGCGCGACGAGCACGTGAGCGCGCTGTCGCTCGCCAGCCTGCTGCAGGCCGCGAACGCGAGCCCGGTCGCGCAGGTGTTCGTCGACTCGCTGCCGATCGCCGGCATCGACGGCACCATGAAGAACCGCCTGACCAACCAGCCGGTGCTCGGCAACGCGCACATCAAGACCGGCACGCTGCGCGACGTGCGCGCGATCGCCGGCTATGTCGCATCGGCCGACGGTTCCAGCTACGTGGTCGTCAGCTTCATCAACGACGGCCACGCGGAGGCCGCGCGCGCCGCGCACGACGCGCTGCTCGAATGGGTCTACGCGGGACCGCGCTGAACGCGCGGGTCGCGGCGCGCCGGAACCGCTTCCACGCGCCGCCTCAAACACCCGTTCGAACCGCGCGGGACGGGGCTTCGGTACAAACCCTGCCCCGAATACTCCTTCTACGGAACCGCTCGCGCCCGGCACCTCGATTGCGTACCCTGTTTGCCTGAATCAGCGGCATAAAAGCACCGCCAGGGGAAAGGAGGAGACGTCCATGCAATTCAATGTTGAATTGCTTCTGCTTGCGCTGGCGCCCGTCTTTCTCATCTGCATCGGCTGGGAAGCGTGGCACCTGGCGCGCACCCGCCCGGACGCCCGCCTCTACGACTGGCGCGACACGCTCTGTAATGCCGCGCTCGCGCTCATGCACCAGGCCGCCGACAAGGTCGCGTGGCTGTTCGTGATCCCCCTCTACGCCTTCTGCTACACCCACTACCGGCTGTTCACGTGGGACGCCGGCTGGCTGTCGTTCGCGCTGCTGTTCGTTGCACAAGATCTGCTGTACTACGTATTTCACCGCTGCAGCCACCGAGTGCGCTGGCTGTGGGCCGCCCACGTGGTTCACCACTCGTCCGAACGCCTGAACTTCTCCACCGCGATGCGCCAGAGCCTGATGTATCCGGTCGCGGGCATGTGGGCGTTCTGGCTGCCGCTCGCGTTCCTCGGCTTCCCGCCGCAGCAGATCGTGGGCATCGTGCTGATCAATCTCGCGTTCCAGTTCTTCGTCCACACGCAGACGATTCCGAAGCTCGGCTGGCTCGAATACGTGCTCAACACGCCGTCGATCCACCGCGCGCACCATGCGCGCAATCCACGCTACATCGACCGCAACTACGCGGGCGTGCTGGTGATCTGGGACCGGCTGTTCAACAGCTTCGTCGAAGAGGATCCGCGCGATCCGCCCGCCTACGGCATCGTCGAACCCTTGCGCTCGAACAACCCGCTCGTCGCGACCTTCCACGAATGGCGCTCGATGGCGGCCGACGCCTGGCGGGTCGACGGGTGGCGCGACAAGCTGCGCGCGATTTTCGGCCCGCCCGAATGGGCGAGCGCTTATCATGCGCGGGTCGCCCGCGCGACCGTGGCGCCGACCGACCCATCGGGACGGGCGGCGCTCGGCGAACCCTAACCAGTTTTCAGCCAACGGCCGCCGCGCCGCCCGGCACGGGCTGCGGCGCGGCAGACAAAGCGGAGCGCAGCAAAGCAAGTCAGGCCATATCTACGAGGAGATGCAGGAATGAAACAAACACAACAACCGGGCCGTACGAAGCTGCGCACCGCGCAAATCGCGCTCGCGTGCGCCTCGTTCGCGCTGCTCGCGGCCTGCGGCGGCGGCGACGACAACAGCGGCGCCAGCAACACCCCGCCGTCCGGCGTGAAGATGCAGGTCGTGTCGTTCGGCGACAGCCTGTCCGACGTCGGCACCTATTCGCAGATCCAGCTCGGTTTCGGCGGCGGCCGCTTCACGACGAACCCGGGCCAGGTGTGGACCCAGGTGGTCGCGACGTACTACGGCGACACGCTCACGCCCGCCTACCAGGGCGGCTTCGGCATTCCGCTGACCGCGACGGGCGGCCGCGGCTACGCGCAGGGCGGCGCGCGCGTGACCCAGCAGCCGGGGATCGGCTATGCGCCCGCGGGCACGCCGAACCAGTCCTATGCGCAGGCGACCACGGTGCCGATCGCAACCCAGGTCCAGCAGTACCTGCAGCAGTACGGCAGCTTCAACGCCAACCAGATCGTGCTGATCAACGGCGGCGCGAACGACATCTTCTTCCAGGCAGCCGTCGCGCAGGCCGCGGGCACGCAGGCGGCGCAGGTCGCGGCCGCGCAGCAGGTCGGCCTCGCCGCGCAACAGCTCGCGGGCGTCGTCCAGCAGATCGTCGCGTCGGGCGCGACCCACGTGTACGTGTCGAACATCCCGGATATCGGCGGCACGCCGCTCGCGGTGCAAGGCGGCCCCGCGCAGCAGGCCGCGTTCACGCAGCTGTCGGGCCTGTTCAACCAGACCCTCGTCGGCACGCTGCAGGCGCTCAAGGTCGACCCGACCAAGGCGACGGTGGTCGATGTGTTCACGTGGCAGGACGGCATCACCGCGAACTACCAGTCGAACGGCTTCTCGGTGTCGAACACCGGCACCGCGTGCAACCTGCAGGCGATGATCGCCGCCGCGACCAAGGCCGGCGTACCCTCGCCGACCGCATACGGCTCCTCGCTGTTCTGCTCGCCGCAGACCTACACGGTCGCGAACGCCGACCAGACCTACATGTTCGCCGACACGGTCCACCCGACCACGCACCTGCACGCGCTGTACGCGCAGTACGTCGAGAAGCAGATCGCCGCAAGCGGCGTCGGCAAGTAAGCCGGGCGCGCGGGCCGGCCGGCCCGCATCGCGCGACGAAAAAAAGCCCGGGTGCGCGAGCCCCGGGCTTTTTCATTGGCGGCGGCGCACGATGCGCCGGCCGTTCACGCCTGTGCTTCGAAGGCGGCCGCGGCCCGGCCGAGCCGGTCGTTCACCGCGATCCACTCGGGCGTGTCCGGCAGTTTCTCGACCAGGATCCGCGCGACCTGCGCGCGATCGAGCGCGCGCAGCAGCCCGTACAGCTCGCGCGCGTAGGCGTGTGGATCCTCGGGCGCCGCGACGAAGTGCACGCCCGCCTCGCCCGCCCAGTGCCCGGCGCGCGACGCGCGCGCGACCAGCGCGACGCGTTCGCCGGCCGCGCGCGCGCCGGCGAGCAGCGCGTCGAGCGACTCGAACGGCAGCAGCGCGAGCGGCGTGCGCGGCGCGTAGTGCGCCTTCAGCGTGCCCGACGCGCGCGGCGCGCTCGCATCGCCGCCGTCCGGCAGGCGCGGCGCGACGCCGAGCACGTCGGCGATGTCCGCGGGCGTCACGCGGCCCGGGCGCAGCAGCGCGGGAAACCCGCGCGACAGATCGAGGATCGTCGACTCGATGCCGACCTCGGACGGCCCGCCGTCAAGCACGTGCACCGTGTCGCCGAACTCGTCGCGCACGTGCTGCGCGGTGGTCGGGCTCACATGGCCGAAACGGTTCGCGGACGGCGCGGCCACCCCGCCGTGGCCGCCGCGCCGCGCGCTGAATGCGTGCAGCAGCGCCTGCGCGACGGGATGCGACGGGCAGCGCAGCCCGACCGAGTCCTGGCCGCCGCTCACGGCGGCCGGAATCCGCGCGGCGCGCTTCAGGATCAGCGTGAGCGGACCGGGCCAGAATGCGTCGATCAACCGGCGCGCGTCGGCGGGCAAGGTGTCGACCCAGTAGCCCGGATCGCCCCCGGGAGGCAGGTGGACGATCACCGGATGGTTCGCCGGGCGACCCTTGGCCGCGTAGATGCGCGCAACGGCGTCGGGGTCCTGCGCGTCGCCGCCGAGCCCGTAAACGGTCTCGGTCGGGAACGCGACGAGCTGGCCCGCGTCGAGCAGCGCGGCGGCCGCATCGATCTGGGCGGCGCTCACAATCGACGCCGGATGGGATCGGTCACTGGACATCGCGGCTCCGCCTCAGTCGAGCGGAATGCGCAGCAGCTGCGCGCACGCGGTGGCGGCGTCGACCGCTTCGTCGAGCGTCGGCGCGGTGAAGTTCACGTGGCCCATCTTGCGGCCGACGCGCGCCTCCTCCTTGCCGTACAGATGCAGGCGCGCGGCCGGCATCGCGGCGACGCGGTCCCACGGCGGCGTGACGGCGGGACCGTCCGGATCGCCGTCGAACCAGATGTCGCCGAGGATGTTGAGCATCGTCGCCGGCGAGTGCTGGCGCGCATCGCCGAGCGGCAGGCGGGTCATCGCGCGCACCTGCTGCTCGAACTGGCTCGTTGCGCACGCATCGACCGTGTAGTGGCCGGAATTGTGCGGGCGCGGCGCCATCTCGTTGGCGACCAGCGAGCCGTCCGCGAGCACGAAGAACTCGACGCACAGCACGCCGACGTAGTCGAGCGCGTCCGCGATGCGCACCGCGGCCTGCCGGGCGGTCTCGGCCAGCGCGTCGTCCGCGGCGGGCGCCGGCACCACGGTCAGCGAGAGGATGCCGTCATGGTGGGTGTTCTGCGCGAGCGGGAACACCGCCGAGCGGCCGTCCGCGCCGCGCGCGACCAGCGCCGACACCTCGTACTCGAGCGCGAGCCGCTTTTCGAGCACGCACGGCACGCCGCGCAGCGCCGCATGCGCGTCGCGGACGTCCTGCGCGGTGCGCACCCGCGCCTGCCCCTTGCCGTCGTAGCCGAGCCGGGCGGTCTTGAGGATCCCGGGCAGCACCGCGTCGAGCTCGGCGTCGGTGAGCGCGGCCAGCTGCGCGTCGGATTCGATCGCCACGTGCGGCGCGACCGGTACGCCCGAGGCGGCGATGAAGCGCTTCTCGGCGATCCGGTCCTGTGCGATCGCGACGCAGCGGCCGGCCGGCGCGACGAAGGTTGAGCGCGCGAGCAGGTCGAGGCTCGCGGCCGGCACGTTCTCGAACTCGGTCGACACCGCCTCGCACAGCTGCGCGAGTTCCGCGAGCGCGGCCTCGTCGTCGTACGCGGCGCGCAGGTGGCGGTCGGCGACCGTGCCCGCCGGGCTGGTCGGATCGGGGTCGAGCACCGCGACGCGATAACCCATCGCTTGCGCGGCGAAACAGAACATGCGGCCGAGCTGGCCGCCGCCGACCATGCCAAGCCAGGCGCCGGGCAGGATCGGTGAAACCGGGGTGGGGAGTGCAGTCATGTCAGTGTCGGTCGCGGCGGGCAGCGCACCCGCCGCAGTCAGGACGATTCAGGGCCTTCGCGCGAGGCCGGTTACAGCGGCGGCAGGCTCATCGCGTGCGCGGCTTCGTTCTGGCGCACGCGGAACGCGGCGAGCCGGTTCGCGTAGTCGGCCGTCGTGCCGGCCAGGAGCGATACGGCGAACAGCGCCGCGTTCGCCGCGCCCGCCTCGCCGATCGCGAAGGTCGCGACCGGCACGCCCTTCGGCATCTGCACGATCGAGTGCAGCGAATCGACGCCTTTCAGGTACTTGCTCGCGACCGGCACGCCGAGCACCGGCACGGTGGTCTTCGCGGCCAGCATGCCGGGCAGGTGCGCGGCGCCGCCCGCGCCCGCGATGATCGCGCGCAGGCCGCGCTCGCGCGCCTTCTCCGCATAGTCGAACATCTCGTCGGGCATGCGGTGCGCGGACACCACGCGCGCCTCGTAGGGCACGCCGAATTCCTGCAGGATCGCGACCGCGTGCTTCATCACGTCCCAATCGGAACTGGATCCCATCAGCACGCCGACGAGCGGCGCGCTGTGCGTGTGGGCGGTTTGGACTTCGCTCATCGTGCGGTTCCTCGTGTGGTCGGACGCCGCTCAGGCGAGCTGCTGGCCGGTGATGCGCTCGAGCGCTTCCTGGTACTTCGCGCTCGTCCGGTCGACCACGTCCTGCGGCAGCGCCGGCGCGGGCGGCTCCTTCTTCCAGTCCTGGGTTTCGAGCCAGTCGCGCACGAACTGCTTGTCGAACGACGGCGGATTGGTGCCGACCTGATACTGGTCGGCCGGCCAGAAGCGCGACGAATCGGCGGTCAGCGCCTCGTCCATCAGGAACAGCTGGCCGTGGCTGTCGAGGCCGAACTCGAACTTCGTGTCGGCGATGATGATGCCGCGCGTGGCCGCGTAGTCGGCCGCTTCCTTGTACAGGCGGATCGAGATGTCGCGGATCGTCGCGGTCAGCTCGGTGCCGATCCGGCGCTCGGCTTCCTCGTACGTGATGTTCTCGTCATGATGGCCCATCTCCGCCTTCGCGGCCGGCGTGAAGATCGGCTCGGGCAGCTTCTGCGCGTTCTGCAGGCCGGCCGGCAGCTCGACGCCGCACACCTTGCCGGTCGCCTGATAGTCCTTCCAGCCGCTGCCCGCGAGATAGCCGCGCACCACGGCCTCGATCAGGATCGGTTCGAGGCGCTTGACCACCACCGCGCGGCCCTCGACCTGCGCGACTTCATCGGCGGCCACGACCGCTTCCGGCGCGTCGCCCGTCAGGTGATTCGGGACGATGTGCGCGAGCTTGTCGAACCAGAAGTTCGCCATCTGGTTCAGCACCCGACCCTTGTTCGGAATCGGCTCGCCCATGATCACGTCGAACGCCGACAGACGGTCGGTCGTGACGATCAGGAGCTTGTCGTTGCCGACCGCGTAGTTGTCGCGGACCTTGCCACGGCCGAGGAGCGGCAGCGAGCGGAGCGTGGATTCGTAGAGGGTAGACATCGTCGTTTCGCAGAAGATAGAAGCCAAACAAAAAGGGAAACGCCGTTCCCCTTCACCGGCGGGAACGGCGGCTGCAACCGGTCGACCGGCCGGGCCGCCAGGCCCGGCCGACGCGGCGCCTCAGCGCACGACTTGCGCGAGCGCGCCGGCCTTGTACTTCTCGGCGATCTTGTCGAGCGGGAGCGGCGTGATCTTGCCTGCCTGCCCCTCGCAGCCGAACGCCAGGTAACGATCGACGCACACCTGCTTCGCCGCTTCGCGGGCCGGCTTCAGGTAGTCGCGCGGATCGAACTTGCCCGGGTTCTCGAACAGGTAACGACGGATCGCGCCCGTGATCGCGAGCCGCAGGTCGGTGTCGATATTCACCTTGCGCACGCCGTGCTTGATGCCTTCCTGGATTTCCTCGACCGGCACGCCGTAGGTTTCCTTCATGTCGCCGCCGAACTCGCGGATCTCCGCGAGCAGTTCCTGCGGCACCGACGACGAGCCGTGCATCACCAGGTGCGTGTTCGGGATCCGCGCGTGGATTTCCTTGATGCGCTGGATCGACAGGATATCGCCCGTGGGTTTCTTCGTGAACTTGTAGGCGCCGTGCGAGGTGCCGATCGCGATCGCGAGCGCGTCGCACTGCGTGCGCTTGACGAAGTCGGCCGCCTGCTCCGGATCGGTCAGCAGCTGCTCGCGGGTCATCGTGCCTTCCGCGCCGTGGCCGTCTTCCTTGTCGCCCTTCATCGTCTCGAGCGAGCCCAGCACGCCCAGTTCCGCCTCGACCGTCACGCCGATCGAGTGCGCCATCTCGACGACCTTGCGCGACACGTCGACATTGTATTCATACGACGCCACCGTCTTGCCGTCCGCCTCCAGCGAGCCGTCCATCATCACGCTCGTGAAGCCGCTGCGGATCGCCGCCATGCAGACCGCCGGCGACTGCCCGTGATCCTGGTGCATCACCACCGGGATATGCGGATAGGACTCGATCGCCGCCTCGATCAGGTGGCGCAGGAACGGCTCGCCCGCGTATTTCCGGGCGCCGGCCGACGCCTGCATGATCACCGGCGCGTTCACCTGGTCGGCGGCCGCCATGATCGCCTGCACCTGCTCGAGGTTGTTCACGTTGAACGCCGGCAGGCCGTAGCCGTGTTCCGCCGCGTGATCCAGCAGTTGACGCATTGATACGAGAGGCATTGTGGAACTCCTTGATAGAAAACCGGTGCGCCCTGGGCGGCGGCTGACGGCCCGCCCCGGCGGATGGACGGGCGGACCTGCGCGGCTGAGCGTCGAATAGCCGCATTTTATCGCGAAGCGCCCCGGATTCAGACCAAATCGGTATCCCACGTCCAAATTGTTGTGGGCGAACGCACGTTTTCCAGCAAAAAGGGCCGCGCGGGGCATCTGACCCCGCGCGGCCCATCCGGCCCGGACTACGGCCCCGAAACGCTCAGTAAGGTTCGCCGACCCGCACGATCTTGAGGGTGTTGGTGCCGCCCGCCTGCCCCATCGGCTCGCCGACCGTCAGCACGACCATGTCGCCGTGCTGCACGAAGCCCTGCCGGACCACGATCTCGAGCGCCGCCTGCAGCGCCGCGTCGCGGTCGCTGTTGAAATCGACGTGCAGCGGGGTCACGTTGCGGAACAGCGCCATCGCGCGCTCGCTGCCGACCCGCGGCGTCAGCGCGAAGATCGGCACGTGGGTGTAGTGGCGCGACATCCACAGCGCGGTCGCGCCCGATTCGGTCAGCGCGACGATCGCCTTGGCGCCCAGGTGGTAGGCCGTGAACAGCGCGCCCATCGCGATCGACTGGTCGATCCGGGTGAAGGTGCGGTCGAGGAAATCCTTGTCCAGCTCGACCTGCTCGGATTTCTCCGCCTCGACGCAGACGGCCGCCATCGTCTCGATCGTGACCACCGGGTACTTGCCCGTCGCCGTCTCGGCCGACAGCATCACCGCGTCGGTGCCGTCGAGCACCGCGTTCGCGACGTCCGACACCTCGGCGCGGGTCGGCACCGGCGCGTGGATCATCGATTCCATCATCTGCGTCGCGGTGATCACGAGCTTGTTCGACTCGCGCGCCATGCGGATCATGCGCTTTTGCAGCGCGGGCACCGCCGCGTTGCCGACCTCGACCGCGAGGTCGCCGCGCGCGACCATGATGCCGTCCGACGCGTCGAGGATGCCCTGCAGCGCCGGAATCGCCTCCGCGCGCTCGATCTTCGCGATCATCTTCGGCTTGATGCCGTAGGGCGCGCCCGCGATGTTCGCGAGCTGGCGCGCCATTTCCATGTCGGTCGCGTTCTTCGGGAACGACACCGCCACCAGGTCCGCGCCGAGCGACATCGCGGTGCGGATGTCCTCCATGTCCTTGGCCGTCAGCGCGGGCGCCGACAGGCCGCCGCCCTGGCGGTTGATGCCCTTGTTGTTCGACAGCTCGCCGCCGATCTTGACGATCGTATGGATCTCCTCGCCGACGATGCGCTCGACGGTCAGCACGATCAGGCCGTCGTTGAGCAGCAGCAGGTCGCCCGGCTTCAGGTCGCGCGGCAGGTCCTTGTAGTCAAGCCCGACGCGTTCGTCGTTGCCCAGCTCGCATGCACCGTCGAGGATGAACGGCTGGCCCGGCGCGAGCAGGGTCTTGCCCATCTCGAATTTGCCGACGCGGATCTTCGGCCCCTGCAGATCGGCCATGATCGCGATTTCCCGGCCGACCTTGCGCGCGGCCTCGCGGACCATCTCGGCGCGCTGCCGGTGGTCGTCCGCGGTGCCGTGCGAGAAATTGAGCCGGACGACGTCGAGCCCCGCCTGCATCATCTGCAGCAGGACCTCGGGCGAGCTGGAGGCCGGGCCGATGGTGGCGACAATCTTGGTGGCGCGATGCATGAATCTCCTCGTCGAGTCTGAGTGGTGCTGGGCGTACCGCTGCGAGAGCCGGACCCGCGCGGCCCAGCGGCCGCCGCATCCGGAATGCGCGCCGGTGCCCGGGGGCCCGGCGTCGCTTTGTTCATCCTGTCAGGTCCTGCGCCGCGGACGGCGGGCGCGCGCCGCGCACCGTCCGCGGGTCATGCGGGTCAGGCCGCGCGCGTTTCAAGCACTTCGACCGCCGGCAGCGTCTTGCCCTCGAGGAATTCGAGGAACGCGCCCCCGCCCGTCGAGATGTAGCTGACCTTGTCGTGGATCCCGTACTTCGCGATCGCGGCGAGCGTATCGCCGCCGCCCGCGATCGAGAACGCCGACGAATGGGCGATCGCATCCGCCAGCGTGCGGGTGCCGTTGCCGAACTGGTCGAATTCGAACACGCCGACCGGGCCGTTCCAGACGATCGTGCCGGCCTTCCCGAGCTGGCCGGCGAGCGCCTTGGCGGTTTCCGGGCCGATGTCGAGGATCAGGTCGTCGGCCTCGATGTCGGCGACCTGCTTCACGGTGGCCGCGGCGGTCGGCGCGAATTCCTTCGCGGTCACGACGTCCGACGGGATCGGCACCGATGCGCCGCGCTTGCGCGCCTCGTCGATGATCGCCTTGGCCTCGGCGACGAGGTCCGGCTCGGCGAGCGACTTGCCGATGGTCAGGCCCGCCGCCAGCATGAAGGTGTTCGCGATGCCGCCGCCGACGATCAGCTGGTCGACCTTCTCGGCGAGCGATTTCAGGATCGTCAGCTTGGTCGACACCTTCGAACCCGCGACGATCGCCACGAGCGGCCGCTTCGGGTTGCCGAGCGCCTTGCCGAGCGCGTCCAGCTCGGCCGCGAGCAGCGGGCCCGCGCAGGCGACGGGCGCGTACTTCGCGATGCCGTGGGTGGTCGCCTCGGCGCGGTGCGCGGTGCCGAACGCATCGTTGACGTAGATGTCGCAAAGCTTCGCCATCTTCTGCGCGAGCGCGTCGTCGTTCTTCTTCTCGCCCGGGTTGACCCGGCAGTTTTCCAGCAGCACGACCTGGCCCGGCGCGACCTCGACGCCCTGCTCGACCCAGTTCGAGACGAGCGGCACGTCGCGGCCCAGCAGTTCCGCGAGGCGCTGCGCGACGGGCGCGAGCGAATCTTCCGGCTTGAACGCGCCCTCGGTCGGGCGGCCGAGGTGCGACGTGACCATCACGGCCGCGCCCGCATCGAGCGCGGCGCGGATCGCCGGAACCGACGCGCGCACGCGGGTGTCCTCGGTAATGTTGCCGTGGTCGTCCTGCGGCACGTTCAGGTCGGCGCGGATGAACACGCGTTTGCCGGAGAGCTTGCCTTCGGCGATCAGGTCGGTAAGACGCTTTACTTGGCTCATGGGACTGGATGAGGTTGATGAGGAAGGCGGTTCGACGCGCGCGGGCAGCCGGCACGGCGCCGCGCGCGGCCGGGCCGGGCCGCGCACGCGCGCGAAAGTCGAGAGGGAACATTCTAGCCGATCCGTTCCGCCGGCCGCCCCGTCGAGACGCGAATTCCGCCTATTTGGGGGCCAGTTGCGATGCCGCATCGCAGCAATCGCGGCGGCGCGGCAGCACGCGGCTCAGAACATCAGGCGCAATGCGGTGAAGACGAGCATCCCGACGACGATCGTGCCGAGCATGCTGCGCCGCCACAGGAACCAGCCGAGCCCGGCGACGGCCGCGTAGAACTCGTGGTTCGACAGTGCGAACGAGATGCCGTCCGGGGTTTCGAGGACGTCGGGCAGCACCACCGCCATCAGCGCGGCGGCGGGCGCGTAGCGCAGCGCGCGCTGGACCCGCTCCGGCAACACGCCGCGCTCGCCGCCCATCAGGAACAGCGCGCGCGTGACCGCGGTCACGAGCGTCATGCCGAGGATCGCCAGCCAGACCTGGGTCGCGCTCATTCCGCCTCCCCGGCGTCATGCCCACGGGACGCGCGAACGCGCCGCCAGTCGGCGCGTTCGACGAACAGGTCGGTCACGCTGCCCGCCGCGAGCGCGGCGACCACCGCGAGCGGCAGCGCGAGCCGGTACGGCAGGTCGAACGCGAGCAGCGAGACGATCCCCGCCACCGCGACCGCGGCCAGCGTCGAGCGGTTCGCGACCGCGGTCACCATGATCGGGATCAGCGCGAGGGTGCCCGCGAGTTCGAGCCCCCAGCTGTCCGGGAAGAAGCTCGCCAGCAGGATGCCGGCGAGCGAGGACGCCTGCCACGACAGCCAGCTCGACGCGGCCATCCCCCAGAAATAGGCCTCCTTGCCCGGCACCGGGCCCGGCGCGAAGCCCTGCTTCTGGAACAGCAGATAGATCACGTCGCCGTTGAAGTAGCCGATCGCGAGGCGCCGCCACATCGGCAGGTGCGCGAAGTGCGGCGCGAGCCCGGCGCTGAAGATCACGAAGCGGGTGTTCACCATCGCCGCGGTGAGCAGGATGGTCCAGAGCGGCAGCTTGGCGGCGAAGAGCGGCAGCACCGCGAGCTGCGACGAGCCCGCGTAGACCAGCAGCGACATCCCGGCCGCCTGGCCGACCGTGAGCACCGACTTGCTCATCGCGATGCCCGTGACGAGCCCCCACGAGAGGATCGCCATCAAGGTCGGGGCATAATCGCGGGCGCCCTGCACGAGGGCATAGCGGTTGGTGGCGGACAGGCGAGCGAGCATCGATGGGAGCGCCGGCGTGGCGAAAAAGCCGGGCGACCCGCGTGCAACCGCGCCGCCTCCCGTTATTCTTGAGAAATTTACTCGGGGATTATAGCGCCGCATCACCGGCCGGCGCCCGTCCGCCGGGCAAAAGACGCTAAAATAAGCGTCTTTCCGGCTCAATGCTGCATACAACCGCATCCCGTTAGGAGATACCTATGTCAATGGCCGACCGCGACGGCAAGATTTGGATGGACGGCAAGCTGATCGATTGGCGTGACGCGAACATCCACGTGCTGACCCACACGCTGCACTACGGCATGGGCGTCTTCGAAGGCGTGCGCGCGTACAAGACGGCCGACGGCGGCAGCGCGATCTTTCGTCTGAAGGAACATACGAAGCGCCTGCTGAACTCCGCGAAGATCTTCCAGATGGACGTGCCGTTCGACCAGGAAACGCTCGAGGCCGCCCAGCGCGACGTGGTGCGCGAGAACAAGCTGGAATCGTGCTATCTGCGCCCGATCATCTGGGTCGGCTCGGAAAAGCTCGGCGTGTCCGCGAAGGGCAACACGATCCACGTCGCGATCGCGGCCTGGCCGTGGGGCGCGTACCTCGGCGAGGACGGCCTCGCCAAGGGGATCCGCGTGAAGACCTCGTCGTTCACGCGCCATCACGTGAACGTCTCGATGGTGCGCGCGAAGGCGTCGGGCTGGTACGTGAACTCGATCCTGGCGAACCAGGAAGCGACCACCGACGGCTACGACGAGGCGCTGCTGCTCGACGTCGACGGCTACGTGTCGGAAGGCTCGGGCGAGAACTTCTTCCTGGTCAACCACGGCAAGCTGTACACCCCCGACCTGGCGTCCTGCCTCGACGGGATCACCCGCGACACGGTGATCACGCTCGCGAAGGAAGCGGGCATCGAGGTGATCGAGAAGCGCATCACCCGCGACGAGGTCTACACCGCGGACGAAGCGTTCTTCACCGGCACCGCCGCCGAAGTCACGCCGATCCGCGAGCTCGACAACCGCACGATCGGCAACGGCGCGCGCGGCCCGATCACGGAAAAACTGCAGGCGGCGTTTTTCGACGTCGTGACGGGCAAGAGCGCGAAGCACGCGCACTGGCTCGCGAAGATCTGAACACGGCGCGCCCGCACGGGCGCGCCTGCCCCATCGCATAACGAGAACACCCCATGAGCGAACTGAAGGAAATGCCGCTGATCGAGCTGACCGCCAAGGATCTGCCGGCCTACTGCCCGAACCCGTCGATGCCGCGCTGGAGCGCGCATCCCCGCGTCTTCATCGACGTCTCGCACGGCGAGGCGCGCTGCCCGTACTGCGGCACGCGCTACAAGCTGCGTGACGGCGAAGTCGTCAAGGGCCACTGAAGCCCGGCGGGCGCGTTGCCCGGCTGAAGCGGCGCGGCCGACCCGGCACGCGCCGCCGTCTTCTTTCTCTCGCAACCCGAACGCGGCGCCTGCGCGCCGCGCTTCATCACGACACCGGATATCGACCTGATGCGTCGCGCGTTGGTAATCGCACCGAACTGGATCGGTGACGCATTGATGGCGCAGCCGCTTTTCGCGCTGCTGAAGAAACTCCATCCCCGCATCGTCATCGATGCCGTGGCGCCGGGCTGGGTGGCGCCCGTGCTCGAACGGATGCCCGAAATCCACGATGTCTACGCGACCGACCTCGCGCACGGCAAGCTGCAGATGCTGCGCCGCTGGCAGCTCGCGAGCGACCTGCGCGACAACGGCTACGACGCCGCCTACGTGCTGCCGAATTCGCTGAAGTCCGCGCTGATCCCCTGGCTCGCGGGCATTCCGCTGCGGATCGGCTATACGGGCGAGAAGCGCTACGGCCTGCTCAACGTGCGCCACGCGAACCCGAGCCGCAAGCGCGACGAGCGTCCGGCGATGGCCGAGCACTACGCCGCGCTCGCGTACGCGCCGGGCGCTCGGCTGCCGGACACGATGAAGGCGCTGCCGCCGCCGCGCCTCGACGCGGACCTGAACGAGACCGCGCGGGTGTCCGCCCGCTTCAACCTCGACACCCGCAAGCCGCTCGTCGTGTTCTGCCCGGGCGCCGAGTACGGCCCGGCCAAGCGCTGGCCGCCCGAGCACTTCGCGGCGCTCGCGCACAGCGTGAGCCAGTCGTTCCCCTATACGCAGATCGTCGCGCTCGGCTCGCCGAAGGACGCCGCGGTCGCGCAGGCGATCGCCGAGCGCGCGCCGAACGTGCGCAGCCTGTGCGGCCAGACCTCGCTCAGCGAAGCCTGCGCGCTGATCGCGCGCGCGAACGCCGTGGTCACCAACGATTCCGGCCTGATGCACGTGGCGGCCGCGCTGCGCCGGCCGCTCGTCGCGCTGTACGGCTCGACCGACCCGCGCCACACCCCGCCGCTGTCGGAGCTGGCGAAGGTACAATGGCTGCATCTCGAATGCAGTCCCTGCTTCGAACGCGAATGCCCGCTCGGCCATCTGAACTGCCTGCGCGAGCTGAGCCCGGAGCAGGTATTCGGCGATTTGCGCGGCATGCTCGTCGGGCAGCGCTGAGCGGCCCGCCGGCTGCGGCGCGAGCCCGCCGCGCGGTCGATTCACCGGCGGACGCGGGCGTGGCTCGCATCCGCCGCCTTGTAACGGCGCGCCCCGCGCGCGAGAGATAACCCGATGCCACGTTTTGCCCGCCTCTTCGAAGCTGCCGCCGATACGCTCAACGCCTATTATCAGGCGATTGCCGACGCCAACCTCGACGCCCTGATGGTCCTGTGGATCGACGAGGACTTCGCGAGCTGCATCTGGGCCGACGGCGCGCATCTGCACGGCCTCGACCAGATCCGCGGCGGCTTCGCGCAGCGCCTGTCGACCCAGCCGGTCACGATCGAGCCGCTCGACATCCGCGTCTACGACAGCCTCGGCACCGTCGTCTACACGGTCGCCGAAGCGCACCAGTACGCCGACCTCACGGCCGAGCCGGACATGGTGTTCGCGACCTACGTGATGATCCACGAGCGCGGCGAATGGCGGATCGCGCACATCCACTCGAGCCCGATCCCCGCGCAGACCGCCACCCAGTTCGCGGCCAAGATCCGCCACGGCCAGGGGCCGCTCCACTGACCGCCGCGCGCGGCCGATCGCGATGAGCAGCGCGTCCTCCCCCACTCCGGCCGCCGACCGGCCCGCGCCCGCGGAAACCCTGCGTTACCGCGCGCCGCGCTGGCTGCCGACCAGCCACGCGCAGACCATCGTGCCCGCGCTGTTCGCGCGCCGGCCCGAGGTCGCGTACCGGCGCGAGCGCTGGGACACGCCGGACGGCGACTTCATCGACCTCGACTGGCTGGCCTGGCCGGCCGGCGCCGCGCCGGCGCCCGACGCGCCGCTCCTCGTGCTGTTCCACGGTCTCGAAGGGGGTTCCGGCTCGCATTACGCGCGCGTGCTGATGGCGGCCGCGCAAAGCCGCGGCTGGCATGGCGTGGTCCCGCACTTCCGCAGCTGCAGCGGCGAGATGAACCGCCTGCCGCGCTTCTACCACCTCGCGGACAGCGCCGAGGTCGACTGGATCCTGCGGCGCCTCGCCGCCCGCCATCGCGGGCCGCTCGTCGCGGCGGGCGTGTCGCTCGGCGGCAACGTGCTGCTGCGCTGGCTCGGCGAGCGCCGCGACGAGCGCGCGCGCGTCGCGGCCGCCGCGGCGATCTCGACGCCGATCGACGTGCACGCGGGCGGCCGCGCGCTGTCGCACGGCTTCGCGATGATCTATACCCGCAGCTTCCTCAAGACGCTCAAGCGCAAGGCGCTCGCCAAGCTCGAACGCTATCCCGGCCTGTTCGACCGCACCGCGATGCTGGCCGCGCGCACCATGTACGATTTCGACGACATCGTCACCGCGCCGCTGCACGGCTTCGCCGACGCGGACGACTACTGGACCCAGGCCACCACGCGGCCGCTGCTGCGTGCGATCGAGGTGCCCACGCTGATCGTCAACGCGCGCAACGATCCGTTCCTGCCGGCCTCCGCGCTGCCGGGCCCCGACGAAGTCTCGCGCGCGGTCGTGCTCGACCAGCCCGAGCACGGCGGCCACGCGGGCTTCATGACCGGGCCGTTCCCGGGCCGGCTCGACTGGATGCCGCTGCGCATCCTCGACCACTGCTCCCGCTTCGTCGACCATGGATGAGATCGTCCGACAGGCCCTCGCGAAGTGGCCCAACGTCCCGCACTGCACCGGCTGGCTGCTGCTCGACCGGCGCGGCGACTGGCGCATGCGCGACGACGCCGCGCAGGCGGCCGGCGCGCTCGGTTCGCCGATCCGCCATGCGGCGCTGATCGGCTTCATCGCGCGCAACTACGAGCGCGACGACGCGGGCCAATGGTTCTTCCAGAATGGCCCACAGCGCGTCTACGTCGAGCTGGCCTACACGCCCTGGATCGTGCGGCTCGCGCAGCCGGATGGCCCGGGCCGGCCGCTCGCGCTCACCGACCAGACCGGCCGCGCGTTCGAGCCCGCGCAGGCGTGGCTCGACGACGCGGGCGGCGTGCTGTTCGCCGACGCCGCCACGCCGCCGCGCATCGCCGCGCTGCACGACCACGATCTCGGCCTGTTCGCCGACCACGCGACGCTCGATGCCGACGGCGCGCACGGCGCGTTCCGCTGGCGCGACGGCGTCGAGCTGCCGCTCGCGCCGATCCGGCGCGCGGACGTCGCCGCGCGCTTCGGCTTCGTCGCGAGCCCCGCCGCGCACGCGGCCGGCCAGCCCGGGCGCTGAACGCGGCCGCGCGGCATCCGCTCAGCCGCGCTTGCTCTCCTCGTCGCGCTCTTCCTTGTAGCGCATCTCGAAATCGTGCAGCCGGGCCGCGATGATCGACTGCTCGTAGAAGCTCGCCGCCTTGTTGTCGCGCGCCTCGCGCAGCTGGCGGATCGCCGCGGGCCACGCGCCGTCGAGCGCGAATTTCTCCGCGAGCGCGCGCCGCTGCGTGATGCCGTCGCCCGTGCCGAGCGCCGCCTGCGCGAGGAAATTCCACCATTCCGGACGCGTGGGGTCCGCCTGCGTTTCCACCTTCGCGCGCGCCTGCGCATCCGCATAGCGGCGCGCGGCGAGCAGCGCCTGGAGATGCGCGGCGATCGCCGCATGCGAGCCCGGCCAGCGCTGCTGCGCGGCGGCCGCGAGCCGCACCGCATCGTCGTTGCGGCCCGCGCGACGCGCGATCTCGACCTCCAGCAGGTCAAGGCTCGGCGTGCTGCGCAGCGTCTCGCCCTCCTCCTGCCGGGTCCGCTCGAAATCCGCACGGGCCGCGGCGAGCGCCTGGCCGGCCGCGTCGTAACGGCCCGCGAGCAGCTCGCCGAACGCGACGCCGTAGACGTTCGCCGCCGGGCTCGCCGCCGTCCGCTCGTCGACCTCGGTGCGCAGGCGCCGCACCTCGTTCGCGATATCGGTCGGCGAACGGTTCTGCAGGATCCGCAGCCGCGCGCGCACGAACGCATATTCGGCGGACTGGCGCGGCTGGCGATAGGGCGCGCGCCGCGCGCGATCGTCCATGTCGGCGATCCGCTCGCCCGTCAGCGGGTGGGTGCGCGCATAGGCGGGCACGCCCGCATCGCCCATCGAGGCCCGTTCGAGACGCTCGAAGAAGCCCGGCATCCCGTACGGATCGAAGCCCGCGGCCGCGAGCAGTTGGAAGCCGACCCGGTCCGCCTCGCGCTCGGCGCCGCGCGAGAAGCGCAGCTGGTTGTCGATCGCGTAGGCCTGGCCGCCCAGCGCGATCGCGCTGCCGAGATCGCCGCTGCGCGCGAGGATCCCGGCCAGCACCCCGAGCAGCATCGTCGCGAGCGCCGCGTAGCCGGTCTTCTCGCTCGCGCCGATCATCCGCGCGATGTGCCGTTGCAGCACGTGGCCCATCTCGTGACCGAGCACCGACGCCAGCTCCGACTCGGTGCGCGTCATCACGACGAGGCCGCTGTTGACGCCGATGAAGCCGCCCGGCAGGGAAAACGCGTTGATCTGCGGGTCGCGCATCGCGAACAGGTCGAAATCGGGCGCGTAGCCGCCGATGAAGCGCGCGTTCGCGGCCACCGCGAGCCGCGACGCGACGCTGTTCAGGTAGTCGCGCACGAGCCAGTCGTCGAGATAGTCGGGATCGCGCCGCACCTCGCGCATCACGCGCTCGCCGAGCCGGCGCTCGGCCTGCGGCGTCAGCGCACCGCCGGAGCCGTCGCCGAGATCGGGCAGTTGCTGGATCCGCAGCGGCGCGCGCAAACTGGGCGTGATCCCGCCCGATGCGCCCGACAGGCGGTTTTCCACGCCGCCGTAGGTGCCGAACACGCCGGGCGCGATGCCCGACGGCAGCGCCGGCACGGTCGAGATCGATTCCGGCGCGAACGGCGCGGCTTCGAGCGGCAGGGCGTCGGCGCGCGACTGCGCATGTCCGCCCGACGGACAGGCCAGCACGACCGACAACGAGACGACGAACAACGATTTGACGCGCATGAACGAAAGGATCGACGGCCGCGGCGCCGCGCGCACCGGCCCGGATGGATGCGTCATTGTAACGGCCGTGCCGCGACGCGCCGCTGCTATGATAGGCGCCCTCTGAAGGAGCCCTCCATGTCCCAACTCACCCATTTCGACGCAGCCGGCCACGCCCACATGGTAGATGTCGGCGACAAGCAGGAGACCCGCCGCGTCGCGCTCGCGCGCGGCGCGATCCGGATGCTGCCCGACACGCTCGCGCTGATCCGCGACGGCCGCGCGAAGAAAGGCGACGTGCTGGGCGTCGCGCGGATCGCCGCGATCCAGGGCGCGAAGCGCACCGCCGATCTGATCCCGCTGTGCCATCCGCTCGCGCTCACGCGCGTCGCGGTGGAGTTCGAGTTCGACGAGGCGCTGCCCGGCGTGCGCTGCAGCGCGCAGGTCGAGACCTTCGGCCGCACCGGGGTGGAGATGGAAGCGCTGACCGCCGTGCAGGTCGGGTTGTTGACCGTGTACGACATGTGCAAGGCGGTCGATCGCGGGATGGTGATCACCGAGGTCAGCGTGCGCGAGAAGCGCGGCGGGAAATCGGGGGATTGGAAGGCCGAGGCATAGCACGCGCCGGCCCCGGCTCGATGCGGCGCGGCGCCGGCATCCGCCGCGCCGCCTTCGTCAGGCCCCATCGCGAGGCATCCCGCTCGCGGCATGCGCCGGCCGGCCGCGCACGCGCCCCGCGTCACGCCGCCACGGCGCCCGGCCGCTCTCCCGCTGCGGCGTCCTGATCCGGGAGCGGATCGGACAGATCGATCGCTGCGCACCGTCCGGTGCGCAGCAGTTCCACGAATTCGTGCTGAGACGTCGCCAACCAGGCCTTCGCGACCCACACGCCTTCACCCGCCCCCGCGCCGCGGTGCCTGGCATAGAGCCGGAACCCCACGTTGCCCTGCCGCTCGTCCGTATCGGCCAGCGCCTGCTCCACCTGCACGTACCAGTGGCCCGAGCGGCTTTCGAGGCTGTCCGTTTCCCTGAATGCATAGAGCGGCGGTTCGCCCTGGGTCTCGACGGGATACCGGATCGCGAACGACATGATCCGCTTGTGATCCTCCGAGTCGGACAGCCTTTCGCCATTCGCCTCGATCTGTTTCTTCAGCGCCTCGTGCGAGACGCCGTACAGTTCGTGCGAACGCTTGTCGCGCAAAGCCTGGGTCTTTTCGTCGTCGAGGTACTCGTTGTAGCCGACATCGAGCGCCGGCTTGAACGATGCCGGCACCCAGAAGTACCAGTCCTTCGCAAAACCGTTCACGCCATTCCGGCAGTCCGAGAACGCGATCAGGTTGAACGGCGCCCGCTTTCGTTTCTGAGTTTCGATCTGCATACGTTCATCGCCTTCCATCTTCGTCGACATCCATGCCTCTCCTCGATTCGAGACCGCGATCCGGCTTCGTCAATCCGACTCCGGCCACCGTCAGGGAGCGCTCAACAGTTCGGGCGGAAACGTGACGGCGGTCAGCTTCCACGACCACAAGCCGCTGCGCTTGAACGTGAACACTGCCGGCTCCGCGCCCTGGCGTCGCCCTTCCACGGCAACCGTGGACCAGTTACGGTAACGCACGGAATAATCAGCGGACGCGGACGAGGACCGGGCGGCGGACGATGCGTCCGGCACCGGGACTTCAGCGCCTTTCTCCACCCGCTTCGGGCCCGCGTTCGCCATCATCTGCATCACGCCCGCGGGCGTCACCATCGTGTCGATCACTTGATTGGCGACGCCCATGCCCAGCATCATCCCGACGCCCGCGAACGGGTTGTCCTTCAGGTCCGCGTCGTTCGACAGCTTGTTCTGCATCATGATCAGGATCTGCGCGCGCAAACTCTCGCGCACCGCGGGGAAATCGACATCGGACGCGAAGGCGTCCGCATCCTGGTCGACGATGGCCGAGCGCATCGCGTGCAGCGTGAGATAAGGACTGACATAACTGGCGACCGCGCCGCCGAACACGACAACCCCGACGATCTTGACGAGCGTTTTCTGTTTCATGGCCTCTCGCATTTTCTTTCATTTTTATTGCGCGGCCACTATACACGCCTTTCAAATTGCATGAAATCCCGAGGCCGCGCCTCATCCAGCCGGTACGACGCGGGTAGTTGGAGATCCTTCAGCCGCAGCGCCTCGAAGGCATCCGGCGCAGGCGATAGCGCCGCGCGCCTCGCCGTCCGACGGCTCGCCCTAACGCCCTTTCAACGCGGCGGCCACGCGTTTCTTCGCGCTCGCCAGCGTGGCCTTGGCCTGCGTCAACCCGCGTTCGGCCTCGTCGAGCGCCGCCAGATCGGCGGCCAATCCGCTGTCGGCGAACCAGGCGGTCACGCTCTCGACCTGCTCGCGATTGCCGCTCACGATGTCGGCGCAGCAACCGTTCAGGATCGCGAGACGGTGCTTGCAGGACACGCCGTTCACGCCCGCCGGGCACGAACAATACGTGGCGATGCGGCCGCCGTCGCGCCGCTCGAAGGTCAATGCGTAGGGGTCGGCGGCCGATCCCTGAACCAGGAAGTCAATTCTGTCCATGCGCGTCGCTCCGGTCGTTCGAGGAGGAGAAGCCTCGCATTCTTCACTGCGCGCCCGCGGCCAGGCAAGCGCCTCCGGCCGTCGTCCCGGTGTGCATTGCCCCTGCCGGCGCTCAGCCGACGCAGCGGATGCACGCCCGCCCGTGGTCGGCGCGCATGTCGCCCACGGGCTGGCGCGCCTGGCCGAAATGTTGAAAATGGCTTCGGGAAAGAATGAGCGACGTGCTTACGCCGCATGAACGGGCATCAGGTCGACACCCTGCCGGATCGACACGCGTGAAGATCGGCGGCTCGGCGAGGGGCCGCGTCGCGTGCGATGGACACGCGGCCCACGATGCATCGCGGGCATCGCAAACGGCGTGCGCGCCAACGCATGCGCGAATGCCGGCGACCACCTTCGCCGCCGGCTTGCGCAACGGTGTTACAGCAGCGATTTCGCCTGCGACAGGATCTTGTCGCAAACCTGCTTGGTGACCTGCTCCTTCAAACCACCGCCGCTGAGATCCAGCGTCTTGCCGTTGCCCGCGTCGAGGATCCCGCTCGCGCCGCTCGTATAGCCGCTGTCCGACGAGGCGCCGCCGCCCAGCTTGCTCATCAGCGCATCCTTGACCGACGACGCGCCGCCGCCGCCCGCGCCGCCGAGATAGTTGTTCTTGATGCAGAACTGCAGCACGCCGGCGACGTTGCTGCTGCTCGACGAGGTCAGCGACGAGCCGCCCAGCGCGCCGCCGATGCCGCCGAGATTGCCGAGCGCGCTCGATGAATCGCCCGAGCCGGTCGCCTGCTTCAGCATGTCGCCGAGCTGGGCGTGTGCAGCCGACAACGGCACGAGCGCCGCGAACAGGACGCCGAAAACCGTACTGCGGTATGGGTTCGCCTTCATGAGTTCTCCCTATGGCTATGGACAGTCGACCGTCGAGGACGGCGGCCTCAAGCATACCTGAACGACTCGCGCGAAGCGCCCGCGCCACGATCCGAGGCGAGCGTCGCCCCGCTGGGCGAGCCGCGCGCATCCGCCCGGAAACGGTTCCGCCCGGTCAGTAAAAAAGCCGCCGATCGACATGGCCCGGGCCACGGATCGGCGGCTTTCCTGATCGATGCCGCAGTGCGCGCGCGACGCGCTCAATCGTCGTCGTCGTCCTCATCGTCGGACTGGGCGGGCGGTTCGCCATACTGGGCGTACACCGCCGTCTTGAAGGATTTGAGCGACGGCTGCGCATCGAGCAGGCGATACAGCCCCGCGAGCTGGGTCGGCCAGTCATGCAGCTGCTTCGCGAAAATATGCAGCCGCTCCACCGTATCAAGCGCGTCGGCCTCGCGGCCATCGAGCGCCTGCAACACCGCATAGCGGCGCAGCACCGTCTCGCCCGGCAGCAGCGAGATCGCGCGCTCGTGCGCCGCGAGCTTGGCGGGCAGATCGTCGCGCGAGATCGTCATCAGCGTGGCCGCGCCGTAATCGCCCCATGCGCGGAACAGGAACGACGGCGCCTCGCGATACTGCTCCGCCGGATTCGCGCCGTAGTACAGCACCTCGGCGCGCTGGTAATCACGCAGCACCGGATACGCGACCAGCAAGCCGCCGAACGACAGCACGGCCAGCAGCGCGAACGCGACGCGGCCCGGCACGAAGCGCAGCGGCCGGGTGTCGAGCAGGCCGATCACGAACATCGCGGGCAGCAGGAAGAACGTGTATTGCTGCGGATACTCGACGAGCGCGTGCATCAGCAGGATGCCGATCAGCGCCACGCCGAACACGCGTCCGCTCGACTGTGGTTCGCGCAGCACGCGAGCGAACCACAGACCGAGGCTCGCGATCAGCACGCCGAGGCCGAGCACGCCCGACTTCGCGAGCAGGTCGATGAAAATGTCGTGTGAATTGTTCGCGATCTCGACGCCGCCGAGACGGCGCACCAGTTCGAATTGATGGATCGGGAACTCGCCCCAACCGACGCCGAGCAGCGGATGCTCGCGGAACATCGCGAGACCGTACTTCCACAACGCGAGCCGCGGCGTGATCTGGCCGGCGTCGCGCATCCGGTCGGCCGCCGATTCGGCCAGCCCAAGCTGGAAATGCAGGTTGGCCCAGCGCACCGCGACGTTGACCGCGACGAACAGCACGCCGAGCGCCACCGGGATGAGCCATGCGCGACGCGTCGCCCCGATGGGCGCATCGCGCCGTTCCGCGAACGCCATCCAGAAGCCCGCCACCACCATCACGCCTACCTGCAGCCAGGGGCCGCGCGATACCGTCAACGCCAGCCCGATCGACAGCAGCACCGACAGCGCGCCCCACACCCACACGCGCAGGCGTCGCGTCTGCACGAGGTAGAGCGCGCCCGCGAGCGCGAACGCCATGTAGGTCGCGAGATGGTTCGCCTGCGCCATGTTGCCGTAAGGCCGCCGCGCGACCGATACGCCATAGGTGACCACGAACGGCGATAACGCATCCTCGAGCCGATACAGCTGCGCGATCTGGCAGAACACCGCGAACAGCCCGCCGACGATCAGCGCCCCGGCCATCATCCGCAAGGTCTCGTCGCGCAGTTGGGCGCGCGCGAGCGCATAACCCGACTGCATCGCGACGAGCGCCGTCAGCAGGTAACCGAGCGCCAGCCAGTTCATCGACGGCTGATGCAGCGGCAAGCCTGCGACCTGCGCCAGCAGCACCGCGCCGAAACCGAGCGGAGCGATCAGCGCCGCGGGCGCCGCGAACGGCTCGGCCGGCCCCGCGCTGCGCGCGAGCAGCACGATCGTCGCGCCGAGCAGCGCGTACAGCGCAAATGCCGTGAATTCCGAATAAAAGGTCGGGATCGGGTACGTATGGTTGGTGACCGCGTAAGGCAGGATCAGCGCGACGGCGAGTACGACGAGCGAAAGAGACCGCGTAAAGATGGAAGGCATGAGCGAACCGGGTGTCGGCAACCGGCGCAACTATACAAAAAAAACCTTCTCCTGTGCGGGGCGTCGCGCACCCTGTGACGCAGATGCGCAGCACGGTCGGCGCCGAAGCGCGCGAACTGCCGGCGGCCGCCGCGAAGATGCGGTCGGCGAGGTGCGCTGGCGGGGGCCGACGAGGTGAGGCCGGCGAGGCATGGCTGACGAAGCGTGGCTGATAAGGCGTGGCCGGCGAAGCGTGGCTGATGAGGCGTGGCCGACGAGGTGGGACGAGAGACGCTGCCGACGAAGCGTGGCCGACGAGGTGGGACGAGAGACGCTGCCGACGAAGCGTGGCCGACGAGGTGGGACGAGAGACGCTGCCGACGAAGCGTGGCCGACGAGGTGGGGCTGACGAGGCGTAGCCTGCGAAGCGTGGCTGATGAGGCGTTGCCGACGAGGCGGGGCCCGCGAGACGCGGCCGACGAAGCGCGGCCGACGAGGCGTGGCCGGTAAGACATGGCTGACGAGGTGGGACCGCGAGGTGCGGTCAACGAGGCGCGGCGGGCGAAGTGTGGCCGGCGAAATATGACCAACGAGGCGTAGCCGGCGAGATGCGGCCGACCGGATAGGCCCGCCAGGCACGACCACACCCCGAAGCAAGCAACGAGTACAGCCGCCTACGTGCGACACTCCGGCGGCGCGAGCCGGCCCGCGAGAGTCGGCGCATCGCCCGGCAGCGGCCCCGCGCCCGGCGCGGGCAGCGACGACGCGCGCTTGCCCTCCGCAAAGCACTCCCAAGCAAGCGTGCCCGCCTGCGCCTCGTCCTTGGCGAGCGCCACCCGCCCGCTCGGCGCCTCCGCGCGATCGGGCACGGACGGCACGAGCACCAGCGTATTGGCGCCCGCCGGCGCGACCCGCGACGTGAACGCGATCGTGATCTGGCCGGTGTCGTCGTCGATCCGGACGGCGTCGACATTGCGGGTCGCGGGCGGCGCGACATAGCCGCCGGCGAGGCCGGCCCCGCTCGCCGCGTTTTCCGCCACAGCGAGACGCGCCGGCGCCGCGAGCGCGAGCCCCTCGCCGACCCGCCCGCGCGTCAGATAATCCCGATAGGCGGGAATCGCATACGCGGCGATCACGCCGACGATCGCCAGCACGATCATCAACTCGATCAGCGTGAATCCGGTGCGGCGGGCGATCCCGCGGCGGGCGAACCCGCGGCGCACAACACGCGAGCGCCGCGCAAGGCGGCGGAACAGGCAAACGGAAAAGGCTTCGAACATCGCAGGCTCCTCAAGCGAAAACGCCTGCCAGGACGGCAGGCGCTTCGATCGTAGCCAGCGCCCGCGTCAGCGGACAGTCGGCCGGACGGCCGACGCGGCTCGGGCTCAGTGTGGATCCGCGTGGCCCGGCGCGGCCCGACGCTTCCTGAGCGCATAGCCGATCAGCACCACGAACAGCGCGCCCGCGATGCTCGAACCATAGACGGCGGCAGGCGTGTCGAGGAGCGGCCAGCGGTCGCCCGCCGGATCGTTGACCATCAGCCCGCCCGCGATCCAGCCCAGCAGCGCGGCGCCGAACGTGACAATGATCGGGAAGCGATCGAGCATCTTGAGCACGAGTGTGCTGCCCCACACGATGATCGGAATGCTGACCACGAGGCCGAAGATCACGAGCGCGATGCGATGCGACGGGTCGGCCTGCTCGGCCGCGCCCGCGATCGCGATCACGTTGTCGAGGCTCATCACCGCATCGGCGACGATGATGGTGCGGACCGCGCTCAACAGCTTGTCGGCCGGCCGGATGTTCTCGTGGCCCTCCTCGGCCGGGGCCATCAGCCGAACGCCGATCCACAGCAGCAGGATGCCGCCCGCGAACTTGAGGAGCGGCACGTCGAGCAGCACGACCGCGAACGCGATCAGCACGACGCGCAGCACGATCGCGCCGGCGGTCCCCCACAGCACGCCGCGCACCCGCTGCTCGCTCGGCAGATTGCGACAGGCGAGCGCGATCACGACCGCGTTGTCGCCGCCGAGCAGGATGTCGATGAGGACGATCTGAACGACCGCGCCCCAGTGAAGCGTTGCGAGGAATTCGAACATGGATGAGCCGCAGGAAGTGAACCGGACGACGAATGCAGCCACGCCGCGTCCGTCACCTTACGAAAATGTTTCGCGAGAATAACAAAAAACGCCGGCGGAGCCGGCGTTTTTCGTGGAGCGACCCGTGACTTAGAGCGCAGCCTTCAGCAGGCGGCCCATTTCCGACGGATTGCGCGTGACCGTGATGCCGCACGCGTCCATGATTTCCAGCTTCGCTTCGGCCGTATCCGCACCGCCCGAGATCAGCGCGCCGGCGTGGCCCATGCGCTTGCCCGCAGGCGCCGTGACGCCGGCGATGAAGCCGACCACCGGCTTCTTCATGTTGCCCTTGATCCACTCGGCTGCCGCAGCTTCGTCCGGGCCGCCGATTTCACCGATCATCACGACCGCATCCGTATCCGGATCGTCGTTGAACATCTTCATCACGTCGATGTGCTTGAGACCGTTGATCGGATCGCCACCGATGCCGACCGCCGACGACTGGCCGAGGCCCAGCGCCGTCAGCTGCGCGACCGCTTCGTACGTCAGCGTGCCCGAGCGCGACACCACGCCGATGCGGCCCTTGCGGTGGATGTGACCCGGCATGATGCCGATCTTCAGTTCGTCCGGCGTGATCGTGCCCGGGCAGTTCGGGCCGAGCAGCAGCGTCTTGCGGCCTTCGCGGCGCATGCGGTCCTTCACTTCGATCATGTCGCGCACGGGAATGCCTTCCGTGATGCAGATCGCGAGATCCAGATCGGCCTCGACCGCTTCCCAGATCGCAGCCGCGGCGCCTGCCGGCGGCACGTAGATGACCGACACGGTCGCGCCGGTCTCGGCCTTCGCTTCCTTCACGCTCGCGTAGATCGGAATGCCTTCGAAGTCCTCGCCGGCCTTCTTCGGGTTCACGCCCGCGACGAATGCTTCGCGGCCGTTGGCGTACTCGCGGCATGCGCGCGTGTGAAACTGGCCAGTCTTGCCGGTGATACCCTGCGTGATGACCTTTGTGTCTTTGTTGATCAGAATCGACATGTATTGACCTCTGTTCGATGGGCGTCGCGACATCGCGCGCCGCCCTGCGTGTTCAATGCAATGCAGCGCCTTACTTGCCCGCGGCTGCCGCGACGACCTTCTGCGCGGCTTCTTCCATGCTGTCCGCCGAGATGATCGGCAGGCCGGATTCGGCGAGCATCTTCTTGCCCAGGTCCTCGTTGGTGCCCTTCATGCGCACGACGAGCGGCACGCTCAGGTTCACCGCCTTCGAGCCTGCGATCACGCCTTCCGCGATCACATCGCAGCGCATGATGCCGCCGAAGATGTTCACGAGGATCGCCTTCAGGTCCGGGTTCTTCAGCATCAGCTTGAACGCTTCCGTGACCTTCTCGGTCGTCGCGCCGCCGCCCACGTCGAGGAAGTTCGCCGGCTCGCCGCCGAACAGCTTGATCGTGTCCATCGTCGCCATCGCGAGGCCTGCGCCGTTCACGAGACAGCCGATGTTGCCGTCGAGCGAGATGTACGCGAGGTCGAACTTCGACGCTTCGACTTCAGCCGGATCTTCTTCGTCCAGATCGCGGTACGCGACGATTTCCGGGTGGCGGAACAGCGCGTTCGAATCGAAGTTGAACTTCGCGTCGAGTGCGATCACCTTGCCGTCGCCGGTGACGACGAGCGGGTTGATTTCGGCGAGCGACGCGTCGGTTTCCCAGAACGACTTGTAGAGACCCTTCAGGATTTCGCGCGCTTGCGGGATCGATGCGTCGGGCACGCCGATCTTCTTCGCGAGATCGTCGGCTTCCGCGTCCTGCAGGCCCTTCGACGGCTCGACCGCGACCTTGTGGATCGCTTCCGGGGTCTTCTCGGCCACTTCCTCGATGTCCATGCCGCCTTCGCTCGACGCCATCACGACAACCTTCTGCGAGACGCGATCGATCACGATGCCGATGTACAGTTCCTTCTTGATGTCGGCGCCTTCCTCGATCAGCAGACGGTTCACCTTCTGGCCTTCCGGACCAGTCTGGTGCGTCTTCAGCTGCATGCCGAGGATCTGGTTCGAGAATTCGCGAACCTGCTCGAGCGACTTCGCGACCTTCACGCCGCCGCCCTTGCCGCGGCCGCCCGCATGGATCTGCGCCTTCACGACCCACACCGGGCCGCCCAGCTCTTCCGCGACCTTGACGGCCTCGTCGACCGTAAACGCCGGCTTGCCGCGCGGTACCGCGACACCGAATTTCCGCAGGATTTCCTTACCCTGGTACTCGTGAATCTTCATGCGTGATTCCTTCAGTCTGAGAGTTGGATAAAAAGTCGATTAAAAGTCGCTTCTTGTGACGATTTCCGGTTGATTCTCTGAGCCGCGCCCGCCGCTCCGCTCCGGCCGGCTCGCGCCGAACCAGGTCGGATAGAACTGCCGCACCGCCTCGCCGTCGAAGCGCAGCGCCTGGCAGCGACCAAGCTGAAACGGCGGCTCGGTCGCGGCTTCGCCGCCCTTGCCCTCGCGCGTGCTCCACACATCCCCGGCAAATGCCTGGATGGCCGCAGTCGGCAGGACCGCGCACAGCTCGGTGAGATGCGTGCAGCCCGCGATGCCGCCCAGAAGTCGGGACGCATCACGGCGGAAGTGATCGAGGAGATTGAGCCCGATAAGGGCCCGGTAGGCGGGATTGGCGGCTTCGCATTGCCCGGGATAGGGCGCCCAGTCGGTCGATGCCTCGGCGTCGACGATGGTGAGCCCGCGATCGACGGTAATACGCAGCCAGAGCTCATGGATCGGCAGGCCGTTCGGCCTGATGCCCGCCGCCAGCGCGACATCGCGCGGTTTGTGGTCGGTCAGGCAGGCTTCGATATCCCACAAGCCGTCGGCACGCTCGTAGGCTTCCGCCCGGATTGCGCGTCGATGTCGCAACTGGCGGGGTACGGGCTCGGATAGCGGCATGCGGGAGGATGAGGCCGAAGAGGAAAACCCAGGGATTTTAGCATACTGGGTATTCGAGATAGTTCGCGCCGCGCCGCATGGGGCCGGGCGCGGACGCTTCGGTGCAGCGCAGCAAAGCAGCGCGCGCCGGACGGCCGCTCAATCGTCGACGTACACGTCGTCGTCGCCCTTCAGCAAGCGACTGATCGTCGCACCGGAAAAACCGCGCATCGCGAGAAAACGCATCTGCTTCGCGCGCTCGGCGGGCGACTGCGGCAGCACGCCGAACTTCTTGCGCCACACCGCCTGGGCGCGCGCGAACTCGCTGTCGCGCAACTGCGCGCCGACGGTCTCGACGAGCGCATCGTCGAGCGCGTGCCGCTTGAGTTCGCTCATGATCCGCGCCGAACCGACGCGCGACGCTCGCCGATGCACGAGGCTTTCGGCAAAGCGCTCGTCCGACAGCCAGGCTTCGCGCTCGAGCGTATCGAGCAGCGCGTCGAGATCGTCGCTTTCCTCCACGTGCGGCGCGAGCTTGCGCGCCAACTCCGTGCGGCTGTACTCGCGGCGCGACAGATAGCCGATCGCGCGCGCCTTCAGCGAGCGGGCAGGCGCTTGCGGCGCGCCGTCGGCGACCGCCTCGAAACTTTCACCGCGCGCCGTCGCGCGCCGCGCGCCGCGGCGCGGCGACTGGCTCGTGCGGGTATAGACATCACCGCCGTCCGCGGCGCGCGCGCGATCATGCGCATCGAACGCCTCGCGCGGATCGACGCCGAACGGATCCGTTTCGGCCGGCTCAAACGACGCGAGGGCATCAACCGATGCCCTCGCCAGCGGGCGGCCCGAGGGCCGCCCTTCGATCGAACCCGGCGCGCGCGCCGCGGTGCCCGGGCGGGCCGGCGTCTGCCGTTCCGCGTCCGGCGAACCCGCGTCGCGCCGGCTTCGTCTCATCACTCCTCGTCGTCCATGACTTCGGCGGCCTCGGACGCCACGCGTTGCGGCATCGCGCTCACGCCGAGCGATTCACGAATGCGGTTCTCGATCTCGCGGGCGATTTCCGGATTCTCGCGCAGGAATTCGCGCGCGTTGTCCTTGCCCTGGCCGATCTTCTCGCCGTTGTAGCTGTACCAGGCGCCGGCCTTGTCGACGATTTTCGCCTGCACGCCGAGATCGATGATCTCGCCCTGACGGGAAATGCCCTCGCCGTACAGGATGTCGAAGATCGCCTCGCGGAACGGCGGCGAGACCTTGTTCTTCACGACCTTCACGCGGGTCTCGTTGCCGATCACCTCGTCGTTCTTCTTGATCGAGCCGATCCGGCGGATGTCGAGACGCACCGACGAATAGAACTTGAGCGCATTGCCGCCCGTCGTGGTTTCCGGGTTGCCGAACATCACACCGATCTTCATCCGGATCTGGTTGATGAAGACCACGAGGCAGTTGGTGCGCTTGATCGTGCCCGTCAGCTTGCGCAGCGCCTGCGACATCAGGCGGGCCTGCAGGCCCGGCAGCGAATCGCCCATCTCGCCCTCGATTTCGGCCTTCGGCACCAGTGCCGCGACCGAGTCGATCACGATCATGTCGATCGAGCCCGAGCGCACCAGCGCGTCGACGATCTCGAGCGCCTGCTCGCCCGTGTCCGGCTGCGAGATCAGCAGCTCCTGCACGTTCACGCCGAGCTTGCCCGCGTACTGCACGTCGAGCGCGTGCTCGGCATCGATGAACGCCGCCGTGCCGCCGAGCTTCTGCATCTCGGCGATCACCTGCAGCGTCAGCGTGGTCTTGCCGGACGATTCCGGGCCGTAGATCTCGACCACCCGGCCGCGCGGCAGGCCGCCGACGCCGAGCGCGATATCCAGACCCAGCGAGCCCGTGGACACCACCTGGATGTCCTCGACCGCTTCGCCTGCGCCGAGGCGCATGATCGAGCCCTTGCCGAACTGCTTCTCGATCTGCGAGAGCGCAGCCGCCAGCGCCTTGCTCTTTTCCGCGGTCATCCCGGAACCCTTCTTGCTATCTTCCATGAATCGTCCTTTGCTATGATGAGCAGCGTCTGATACGGATGCACCGGCTCTGACCCGGCCCGGATGAGCCGTTAGGTGCACGAATGCAGACACTGTATAAAAAAACAGTGGTTTATGCAAGCCCGCGATGCGGATGCTGCATCCACCCGACAACAGCGGAGACAGCTGCGCCCGCGCCTGCGGCCGGCTATCGGTGCGCATCATGCGAATTCTCATTGCCGAAGACGACAGCATACTCGCGGACGGTCTCACCCGGTCACTCCGCCAATCGGGCTATGCCGTCGACCATGTGAAGAGCGGCATCGAGGCCGACACCGCGTTGTCGATGCAGGCTTTCGACCTGCTGATCCTCGACCTGGGCCTGCCCCGCATGCCGGGCCTCGACGTGCTGCGCCGGCTGCGCGCCCGCAATTCCACCCTGCCCGTGCTGATCCTCACCGCCGCCGACAGCGTCGACGAACGCGTGAAAGGGCTCGACCTCGGCGCGGACGACTACATGGCGAAGCCGTTCGCGCTGAACGAGCTGGAAGCCCGCGTGCGTGCGCTGACCCGGCGCGGCGCGGGCGGCGGCCCGAGCGTGTTCCGCCACGGCTCGCTCGCATTCGACCAGGTCGGGCGCCTCGCCTACGCGAACGACCACGTGCTCGACCTGTCCGCGCGCGAACTGGGCCTGCTCGAGGTGCTGCTGCAGCGAACCGGCCGGCTCGTATCGAAAGAGCAGCTGGTCGACCATCTGTGCGAATGGGGCGAGGAAGTCAGCAACAACGCGATCGAGGTCTACGTACACCGGCTGCGCAAGAAGATCGAACCGAGCGGCGTGCGCATCACGACCGTGCGCGGCCTCGGCTATTGCCTCGAAAAAGCCGCGCCGGCCGAGCCGGGTACTGCAGCCTCGCCCGTGCCAGCCGCCGCGAGCCCGTCGCTGCGCTGACGCGCGGCCGCCGCGATGGCCACCCCGGCCCGCTCCGCCCGCCGCGCGCCGCCCGCCGCCGACGCGGCGGATGCCGCGCGCGACGCCCGCTACGCGAACCCGTTCGCCCCGCCCGACGACATCGAGCCCGCCGAAACCGCGCGCCCGCGCTCGCTGTTCGGCGAGATCCTCGACTGGATGCTGGCGCCGCTGCTGCTGCTGTGGCCGATGAGCATCGCCGTCACCTATCTGGTCGCGAAGACGATCGCGAACGGGCCCTTCGACCGCGCGCTCGAAACCAACACCTACGTGCTCGCGCGCCAGATCACGCCGGTCAACGGCGTGGCCGAGCTGACGCTGCCGCCCGCGACGCTCGACCTGCTGCGCGCCGACAATGTCGACAGCGTGTACTTCCAGGTGCTCGGTGCGCGCGGCGAGCTGGTGTCGGGCGAGGCCGACATGCCGCTGCCGCGCGACGAGGACCGCCCACCGCCCGGCGTCGTGGTGTTCCGCGACGACCTGCTGCGCGGCAACGACATCCGCGTCGCGTATACGACTGTGGCGCTGCCGCAGGCGCGCGGTACGCAGCCGGTGCTCGTGCAGGTCGGCGAGACGCTCGACAAGCGCAACGCGCTCGCGAACGACATCATCAAGGGCGTGATCCTGCCGCAATTCGTGATCCTGCCGCTCGCGATCCTGCTCGTCTGGTTCGGGCTGTCGCGCGGCCTCGCGCCGCTCGCCGCACTGCAGGCGCACATCCGGGGGCGCCGCCCGGACGACCTGTCGCCCGTCGAGGCGCAGCGCGCGCCGCCCGAGATCGAGCCGCTCGTCACCTCGTTCAACGATCTGCTCGCGCGGCTCGAACAGAACATGGCGCTGCAAAAGCGCTTCATCGCGGACGCCGCGCACCAGATGAAAACGCCGCTCGCGGGCCTGCGCACCCAGGCCGAATTCGCGCTGCGGCACGAGGTGCCGGCGGAGGTCGCGCGTTCGCTCGAACAGATCGCGACGAGTTCCGGGCAGGCGGCGCGGCTCGTCACCCAGCTGCTGGCGCTGGCGCGCGCGGAGAACCGCGCGACCGGGCTCACGCTCGAACCGGTCGCGATCGCGACGCTCGCGCGGCTCGCGGTGCGCGACTGGGTGCAGGCC
Source organism: Burkholderia sp. FERM BP-3421 (assembly GCF_028657905.1). Lineage (NCBI taxonomy): Bacteria > Pseudomonadati > Pseudomonadota > Betaproteobacteria > Burkholderiales > Burkholderiaceae > Burkholderia > Burkholderia sp. FERM BP-3421. The sequence goes on from NZ_CP117782.1 coordinate 2,379,821, forward strand.
GCGCTCGCGAAACGGATGGATCTCGGCTACGAGGGCCCCGACGAGAACGACGGCGCGCCGCTCGAAATCGACGGCCACCCGGTGATGCTGCGCGAGATGCTCGGCAACCTGATCGACAACGCGATCCGCTACACGCCGGACGGCGGCCGCATCACCGTGCGGGTGCGCGCGGCGCGCGAGGCGGGCCGCGTCGACGTCGAGATCGAGGACACCGGGCCCGGCATCCCCGCGCACGAACGGGAGCGGGTGCTCGAACGCTTCTACCGGATCCTCGGCCGCGAGGGCGACGGCAGCGGCCTCGGGCTTTCGATCGTCCGCGAGATCGTCGCGCAGCACGGCGGCACGCTGACGCTCGACGACCATGTCTACCAGGCCTCGCCGCGCCTCGCGGGCACGCTGGCGCGGGTCAGCCTGGCGCTGCGCGGCCATGCCCCGGATTAACCCTGAGAGCGCCGCCCCGGATGTGACTCACACCCAGTGATTTTCGATTTTTAAACGACGTAGCTCAACAATTGGCCGTCAATCGACGAACATGAAAGAATTTACTTCCTCGAAATTTTGACCGGCCGAGTCAGTACGCCGTAAGTTTCCATTCCAATAATCAACGCGAGGCCTGCCGGAACGAGCGGGCCCGATGCGCATGTCAATATTGGAGACACTTCATGGCAACGATAGGCGGACACATCTCGCACTCGCCGATGACACACGAAGAGAAGAAGGTGATCTTCGCGTCGTCCCTCGGCACGGTGTTCGAGTGGTACGACTTCTACCTGGCCGGCTCGCTCGCGGCCTACATCAGCAAGAGCTTCTTCTCCGGGGTCAACCCCACCGCGGCCTTCATCTTCACGCTGCTCGGCTTCGCGGCGGGCTTCGCGGTACGGCCGTTCGGCGCGATCGTGTTCGGCCGTCTCGGCGATCTCGTCGGCCGCAAGCACACCTTCCTGATCACGATCGTGATCATGGGCGTGTCGACCTTCGTGGTCGGCTTCCTGCCCGGCTATGCGACGATCGGCATCGCGGCGCCCGTCATCTTCATCGCGATGCGGCTGCTGCAGGGCCTCGCGCTCGGCGGCGAATACGGCGGCGCGGCGACCTACGTGGCCGAGCACGCGCCGGCGCACCGGCGCGGCTTCTACACCTCGTGGATCCAGACCACGGCGACGCTCGGGCTGTTCATGTCGCTGCTCGTGATTCTCGGCGTGCGCGAATCGATCGGCGAGGAGGCATTCGGCGCCTGGGGCTGGCGCGTGCCGTTCGTCGCGTCGATCCTGCTGCTCGCGGTGTCGGTTTGGATCCGGATGCAGTTGAACGAATCGCCGGTGTTCCTGCGCATCAAGGCCGAGGGCAAGACCTCGAAGGCGCCGCTGACCGAGGCGTTCGGGCAGTGGAAGAACCTGAAAGTCGTGATCCTCGCGCTGGTGGGGCTGACGGCCGGACAGGCGGTGGTCTGGTACACCGGCCAGTTCTATGCGCTGTTCTTCCTCACGCAGACGCTCAAGGTCGACGGCGCGAGCGCGAACATCCTGATCGCGATCGCGCTCCTGATCGGCACGCCGTTCTTCGTGTTCTTCGGTTCGCTGTCGGACCGGATCGGCCGCAAGCCGATCATCCTGGCCGGCTGCCTGATCGCCGCGCTGACCTACTTCCCGCTGTTCAAGGCGCTGACCCACTTCGCGAATCCGGCGCTCGAGATCGCGACGCAGAAGGCGCCGATCACGGTGATCGCCGATCCGACCCAGTGTTCGTTCCAGTTCAACCCGGTGGGCACCGCGAAGTTCACGGACTCGTGCGACGTCGCGAAGAGCGCGCTCGCGAAAGCGGGCCTCAACTACGAGAACATCGCGGCGCCAGCGGGCACGCCCGCGCAGATCAAGGTCGGCGACACGGTGATCGACACCTACGACGGCAAGGCCCCGGACGCGAAGGAAAAAGCCAAGGTGTTCGACAAGACGCTGGCAACCACGCTCAAGAGCGCCGGCTACCCGCCCAAGGCCGACCCGTCGCAGATCAACTGGCCGATGACGGTCGTGATCCTGGCGATTCTCGTGATCTACGTGACGATGGTGTACGGGCCGATCGCGGCGATGCTGGTCGAGATGTTCCCGACCCGGATCCGCTACACGTCGATGTCGCTGCCCTATCACATCGGCAACGGCTGGTTCGGCGGCTTCCTGCCGGCGACCGCGTTCGCAATCGTGGCGGCGCGGGGCGACATCTACTCGGGGCTCTGGTATCCGATCGTGATCGCGCTCGCGACCTTCGTGATCGGGCTGCTGTTCGTCAAGGAGACCAAGGACTCGGATATCTACGCGCGGGATTGATGGGGTGAGCCCGGTTCGGTTCGTCGGCCCAGGCAGACCGCGAACCGGGCAAAGGTGGATTTTTCAGGGAATCGAGAAAAAGGGCTTGACGCTCCTCCTCGGCATCAGCATAATCTCGCTTCTGTTGGCGAATTAGCTCAGTCGGTTAGAGCGACGGAATCATAATCCGCAGGTCCGGGGTTCGAATCCCTGATTCGCCACCAAATCTTCGCGAAGGCCCGCACTCTCACGAGTTGCGGGCTTTTTCGTTTTGCGCGCGGTGAGCCACCTTGTGAGCCATCCGCGAATGCACAAGCTGCCGCATCTCTACCAAAACCGTTTCGGCGCCTACTATCTCAGGTTGATCGGCGCCGGCCGGGAAACGAAGAAATCCCTGCGCACAAAGGACTATCGCCAAGCTAAGATTTGGGCACTCGCGTTCAACTTAGAGCTGGCGATGAACAAGCCGAAAGCCGCTGATTTTGACCTATCGGGCACGAATGCTCGGGAGTTCGACGTCGTGTTGCCAGACGGAACCCAGATCAAGAACATCGAAACAGCCGAGGACGTTCGGCTCGCCAAAGAGATGTTCGGCGATCGCCTGGCCGCCCCGCTCGATCTGCCGGCTTTCACGCCCGCCGTGGCCGCAGCCATCGCGGCCCAACAGGCGAATTCCGCGCGGAAAAAGCCCGCGAAGCCGTTCGCCGACGTGGCCAAGCTCTACAAACGGGAAAAGGCGTTCGACAACACGCCGCGAAAGAGCGTCGCGAAAGAGCGAGCCTTCGCCGATTTCCAGAAGCGCCAGGGCGAGAGGCCGATCGGCGACTACACCCTCGACGACGCGGTCGCCTACAAGAACGCGCTTATCGCGGAAAACGCCAGCGCGAGCCGCGTGAACGCGAAGCTTTCCTTCCTGCGCGATCTGTTCGGCTACGCGGTCGACAACGGCCATTGCGACGGCCCCAATCCGTTCGAGACAGCCAAGGTCTCGTCCAAATCGAAGCTCAAACAGCAGAAGCGCTCCTACAAGCCGTTCAGCGCGGACGACATTTCGACGATCTTCGACCCAGCGGCCTATACGGCCCGGATGGACAAGCCCGCGTATCGCTGGTTGCCCTTCTTGGCGCTCTACTCCGGCGCGCGGCTCGAAGAGCTGGCCAGCCTGTCGCTGTCGCAAATCCAGAAGGAGGATGGCATCTGGTTCTTCGACATTCAAAAGGCGAAGAACGCCAACTCTCAACGCCGAATCCCGCTTCATCGCGTCGTCGTCGAATCCGGCTTCCTCGCGTATGTCGAGGGGCTGCGCGAACGCGGCGCAACCCAACTCTTTCCAGAGATCAAACCTGGGGCCAACGGCTACGGGAAGAACGTCACCCGGCGCTTCGCTGACTATCTAGACGAGCGCAAATTAACGGATGACCGCAAAGTCTTCCACAGCTTCCGCCACACCTTCATCAACCGAATGACCGAGTTGAACGTCCATCCCGCAATGTTGATGGCCCTGGTCGGGCACTACGACCAATCCAAAGTCGATTTCAGTTCACCCCACTTCGCGAATTACCAGCACGCGAAGCCTTTGGCTGAACTCAAATCGACACTTGATCGCTTCGACGTTAAGCTAGCCCTTCCGTTCTGACGCTTCCGCCAACTTTGCCAGAGCTGGCCCCGCGCCACTGAAAAACGACCAAGGAAAATGCTTAGCCGTCTTGTCCGCGTGCTGCTAGCTCTCACGGCGATCGCGCCTTTGTCGATCTCGCTTGCTTTTCAGTTTGCGCGATCTAAAAATTATCTCTGGGCCGGGGGCGCGTTTGCCCTATGCCTGTGTCTTGGATTGTTGGCTCGATTGATCATCAGCCTCGCGTCTTCCCGCTTGGAGCCTCTGTCGGCCAAAATTCTAAAAGCGAAAAGCGCAGACAAAGAGGTCATCGGATTTTTTGTCGCTTACGCCCTCCCGATGATTTTCCGCGGCCAGCCAGCTTCACCAGATTTGACCGCATGGCTCTTCGCGGCCGGCATGCTCTTGTTTGTGCTGTGGGGCACGCAAAGCACGCAGGTGAACCCGGTTTTAGGCGTTCTGGGCTTTCACTTCTATGAGGTGGAGACCGATGGAGGCATTACTTATCTTATGATCACGAGGCGTCGCATCAACAACGTTTTGACCATTAAGAAAATCGTCCAACTCAGTGAATTTGGCATCTTAGAAGCGGGCGATTCAGCACAAGGAAAAGAAAAATGAACCTGTTCGCGCTGTCCCGAGGGGAAGAGCAGCCTCCGATCCTACGCATACCGCTCACCGCGGAGCTAAGACGAGAAGTCGCCAGGACATTCGTTGATCAGTTGACGGCTTTCGAGAGAGGCGTCGAGCACGTCTTGCCATTTGACGGCCGATACATGCCGGAAGAGGACGAAGCGATCTCCATCGACCAGTTTCAAGACGTCGACGGCATCATCGACGCGATCGAGCGGCCCATGCGAGTCGAGTTATTCAATTCGCACCAGCATTCACTCGAAAACGTCAAGGCGCTGTTTTTGGGCCATCGCCGCAATGGGCGCCAGGCGGCGTTGATCCAGAGCTTCGAGCGACGTCGCCTGATCTCAAAGAAGACGCTTTCGATGCTGTTCTCCGGCGACACTTTCCAGCGCATTCAAGAAGACGGCTTGACACTCGACAGCCATCTGCTGGCTGTGCTCGAAAACGGTTCGCTCACGTTCAAAAGTTTCCATTTTCTGCGCCGCGTGTTCGACCTGAGCGAGCACTACCGCGAGGCCACCAACGAAGAGGTGGAAGCCTTCGTCGCGCACGACAACATCGTGGTTGATGACGTTGAGGCCTTCGTCGCATCGGCCGGCCCACTCATCCGAAAGAAAATATCTTTCATTTCACAGTCAGGCATTCTCGACTCCCACACTGGCCGCCAAATCGCCAACGCCGCGCGACAATTCAATCTGCAAGTCCGAATCGACGGAGACGACCGGATCGTTTTGCCGACCGACAAAGCGGAACTCCGAAAGCTGCTGAAATTTCTCGACGAAGACTATTACGAGTCGGCGCTGTCCAAAAGCCACTTCGTGTCAAATTCGAAGCGGCCAGCGGACTGACATCGTTCGCCTGATCCGCTTTAGGAATTCTGGACCAATCCGAGTGCGAGTTTTGCGGCAAACTTGACCCTGAACCAGGAGGTCGTTTGTCATGAAACGGAAACGCTTTTCGATCGAACAGATTGTGGCAGTGCTGAAGCAAGCCGAACTGGGGATGCCGGTGGCCGATGTGATCCGGCAGGTCGGTATTTCGGAACAGACGTTCTATCGGTGGAAGAAGCAATACGCCGGGATGCAGTCTGATCAGGTACGCGAACTCAAGCAGTTGCAGGACGAGAATGCGCGGCTGAAGAAGCTGGTCGCCGAATTGAGCTTGGACAAGGCCATCTTGCAAGACGTAGCTGCAAAAAAGTGGCCCGGCCCGCGCTGAGACGAGACGTGGTGGATTACGTGGTGAGCCACTACGGATTGACGATGAGGCGGGCCTGTCGGCTCGTGAAGCAACCGCGCAGCGTTCAGTACTACAAAAGCATCAAGGACCCTCGCCCAGAACTGCGCTCACGTATGCGCGAGATCGCCTATACGCGTGTGCGCTACGGGTATCGACGCGTCCATGTACTGCTGCGCCGGGAAGGCTGGCAGTTGGGTCGGAATCAGGCGTACCGGTTGTATTGCGAAGAGCAGTTGCAGTTGCGCTCGAAATTGCCGAAGCGACGAAAGATGGTGGTGACGCGCGTGGCGAAGATCGTTCCGGTCAGGCCAAACGACGCTTGGAGTATTATGGATTTTGTGGCTGACCAGCTTGCTGATGGCTCGAAATTTCGCACTTTGACGATCGTGGATGTGTTCACGAAGGAGGCGTTGGCGATCGAAGTGGGGCAACGCTTGAAAGGCGAACACGTGGTATCCGCATTGAACCGAATCGCCGCTCGGCGCGGCGCTCCGCGGCATCTGTTTGTCGACAACGGCAGCGAGTTTTCCGGGCGCCTGCTCGATATGTGGGCGTACCACTACCAAGCAAAAATCGACTTCAGCCGACCGGGCAAGCCGACGGACAATTGCCACATCGAGACGTTTAACGGATCATTCCGCGATGAGTGCTTGAACCTACATTGGTTCGAGACGTTGGGCGAAGCCAAAGCGATCGTCGAGGCCTGGCGCCGGGATTACAACGAGAGCCGTCCTCACTCTGCTCTCAAAGAGTTGGCACCAGCTGAATTCGCCCGTCAGCTGATGCCTTTGCCGGGTTCAACCAGACCCGAAACGCCGGAAAACTCGCTCTAGATCTGGTCCGGGAAACCCAAGCGGATCACTGTCGACGCTCATTTGGTCAACAAGGCCGGCGAGATTGGCGACGCAATAGCCTCATCCGCATGTGATGGTCGGCCAGCATGGCCGCCCATTTTTCGGGCGTTCGCGCCCGGTGGTTTTTCACCGTGAAAACGGTGCGTCGGGTGTATAGGCAAGAAAAACCATTGAAAACCACCAAAAGTCAAATCCAAACCACTGCATCGATAAACGCGCGTCGTCATCACATTTTCCATCCGCGATACTCCAAGGCGCGTTCGATGAAATCCTTGTCGGGATAGTGTCGACGGAATTCCGGAAGAACCAGAGTCGGTCGCAGCGATCTCACGAAATTTTCCAACCCTCCGTCGAGCCTCTCTTCGCGCAGATCGTGGACTCTCCGCTCGCTGATCTGAATACGGTATTCGGTGTCGAACGCAACCAGATTTGAGTCGTATGCAAAGTGATGCAGCTTGCACAACGCGACGCCGTTGTTGACTTCGTCGGTGCTGTCGGGCGCGGCGACCGGAACAATATGCGCTGCGTCCAACAGTTTAAGCTGCACGCCGCAAAACGCGCAGCGATGAAGATACGCGTCGAGCACCCGTCGGCTAAAATCCTTTGCGCGATATTTTTGCCTGATCGTCCTGATGAGCAAACGTCGTGGCCCGCTCCGAACACGCTGAATGTCCTCATCGGACAAATCGTCCAGGCGATCCAAAAGCGCAATGTCTCGATGCGCCGAACCCGTTTGGTGAAAGAGGTCCTTGCAGGACACATACTCCATGAAGAGGAATGGCGCAAACGCGACGACCACTTCGTTCTCTTTCTCTTGCGTGGAAAATGCGCCCTCTTGCGCAGCCACCAACGTCTGCTCTTTCACTTGCGCCGACGGTGAAACTGAGTCTTGTTGGACATGGGCCTCGACATCCCAAGCGGCGAACACGCCCAATTCATCGCGCCAGCCAAGAAGGAGCGTCCTCTCGCCCTTTCGCTGCTCCAACTGGCCGCTCGTTGATTGGATTCGGTATTCATCCCACGCTCGGTTTCCGCCTCCGTGGGTGCAGTTCCAAATGTAGACCCGCAGGTTAAAGACCAACCCCGAATCAGACTCCCGGGCCCGGATCAGAAAGGGATGGTGAGATTCGATGACAACCGGAAGCCAACCGCTCTCTCTGATCGAGTCCAGCACCCTGCCCAGCAAGTCAGGCTTTGTAAGTCGCGACATCGTTCCCCCGGTTGCGGTTCTTTGTGCCAGATGATAGCGAAACCTTATGGGCTTTGGGGATACGAGAAATTCCTGGCGTCGGCCCAAGTTAGCGTAATACAATAACCTGCCAGTTAGATGCATGCGCAAAACCAGCGCGCAACATAGAGGAAAACAATGGTCCGTCCGCATGTCTCCGAACCCCGAGACAACATCGCGAGCCTCCGGCTCACCCTGAACGAACGGCAAGAGATGGAGGAAATCTCCAATGTGTTGGGGTTCAAGTCGCTGAGCGACTACATTCGCCATCTGCACAACATCGCCGCGAAGCAGGACAAGAAACCCGAACGAATCAACGGCGAGAGTTATGGCCCCTTCTCAGTCGCCCACGAAACGAAGCTCGGCAAAATCTATAACGGCAACTCTCTCGAATATCTGCATCACCGCGCGAAGCCTGGCTCCGTCAACCTGATCATGACCTCGCCCCCCTTCGGCTTGGTCCGAAAAAAGTCCTACGGCAACGAAGATGCGGCCGCTTACTGCGACTGGTTCCGTCCGTTTGCCGAAGGGTTCAATCGCGTTCTGCGGGATGATGGCAGCCTCGTGATCGACATTGGTGGCGCGTGGAAGCCAGGCACGCCAACGCGCTCGCTCTATCATTTCAAGCTGTTGATCATGCTTTGCGAGGAGTTTGGCTTTCACCTTGCGCAGGAGCATTACTGGTGGAATCCAGCCAAGCTTCCGTCGCCTGCGGAGTGGGTCAACATTCGCCGGGTCCGCGTCAAAGACGCCGTCAATTGCGTGTGGTGGCTCTCGAAAACACCGTATCCGAAAGCGAACAACAAGCGAGTTCTCGCGCCGTATTCAGACTCGATGAAGGGGCTTTTGAAGAACGGCTACAAGGCGAAGCTGCGACCGTCCGGGCACGACATTTCGGAAAAGTTCTCGAAGGACAATGGCGGGTCGGTGCCTCCTAACTTGCTAGCCATCGCGAACACAGAGAGCAATGGGCAATATCAAGACTATTGCCGTGCGAACGAGATCGACATTCACCCCGCTCGCTTCCCTGCGCTGCTGCCAGAGTATTTCATCCGGATGCTGACCGATCCGGGCGATCTGGTGGTCGATCCATTCGCCGGGTCGTGCGTAACCGGAATGGTGGCGGAAAATCTGCGCCGAAAATGGGCTTGTGTTGAACTGTCGAGCGAATACATTCGCGGCGGCATGGCGCGCTTTCAAACCGGAGTCGAAGCTGCGCGCTCACGCTCCGCCAACTACTCGATCAGCACGCCTTGCTCGCAACCCGCGGACGAGGCAGAGGTGCCGTTGGTCGCGAACGGCGGAGCAACAAGATGAGAGACACCGACTGCTGACGCTAGACGGGATCAGCGGCAAGGCTGCGATGCAGCCTTGCCGCCCACCCAATCAAGGCACCGCTCACCAATCCCGAAAAATCAGTCAGACCAACCAGCTTTGATCCGTCCGTTGCTTCTTCGAAGCCGGACAATCCGGAGCACACCACCGCGCAATCGCGAAGCATCGCTCGCGCCTGCTCGACGCTTTCGGGCCGTGAGTCGCGGCAATACCGAACAAGCTGGGATATCGCGTCGACGATTGCGGCCGACGCTGAAAGCGGGGAGCCGAACCATTTGCACTCGAAGTGGGCGACGTCGATTCCGGTTTCCGCGTTCCGAATCGAGACATCGGCTCGCGCTAGACCCATTCCTGCGCTCAGTGCTTCTGCCGCCTCTCGAATCATCGCTTCGGATGGGTCGAGATTCTCGGCCGCGCGTTTGGGCAGCGCATTCTGCCATCTGATGCGATAGCGCCCCACGGCCACAATCTCGGAGCCGCCGGCAAGCGAGCCCTTCCACCTGACTCTCTCATCAGTCTCCAACGCCAGCGCTTCGGCTGCCGAGAGCGCAGTCGCCAATTCGAGCTTTTGCCAGTCCTCCAATTGCGCAAGTAGCGTGCCGGACAAAATGGTGCGTATCGCGTCCTCGTCCATGCGCTCGACGCCTTCAAACAGAAGCATGGAGTCCGCCGCCATCCGATAGAGCGGCGACAACCCTTTGCGCGCATCTCTTATCGCCGCAGCACCCGGCCGGCGCCGCCCCGCTGACGACAGCATCACTTCGCGAAGCATCCGAGTGCGACTGGCGCGTTCAAGAAGCCCTGCTCGCGCATGTATCCAATCCTGATCAGGTCCGAGCTTGTGCCGACGAATGGCGGACAAGGTCAGCGCCTCGGCTTCCCGAAGCACCCAGGCGAGGACGTGATTGCGGCGAGTTAGCGTGGAGAGCGCCGGCTCGGACACGACAAAAAGAGTCGAGTCGCCGGAGATCTCCTGTTCGCAGAGCGTCGCTCGCGCGTCGACGACGCCCGGTATTTGGCCCGAGTGCGTCTGTGTCTCGAAAGCGATCGAAGATCGAATGTCGCGCGGGTTGGCGATCACATGCTCCGCGATTCGCCGAACGCCGTCCGAAAGCGCCCAACGAAGCAAAAGCTCCTCGCGCTCCTCAATGTCGACGCGTGGAGTCTTTGAGTCCCATCCGTTGCCATGCGGCGATCGATGGCAGCGCAACAGCGCAGCTAGGCAATGGTCGGACAGCGTGGAACCAAGAGGGATGCTCAGGGCGCAAGCTCCATAAAACGCTGCTCGACATCGGCAGCCACGGCGCCCGACAACCCCCACGCCGAAACAATCGCCGAAGAGCAATCCATCGCTTCCGCGCGGCTGATGCCATCGAGCAAGGGCAAGAACGTCGAGGCCATCACCACGATAAAGGTCTCTTGCGTCGTCGGCGTCGGGGCCAAGAGAAAGTCGATGTCGGAGTCCATCGCGGCCGCGAGCTTCAAGAAGTCAATCACTGGCGCCCCGCCCAGCTCGCGGTGCCGATTGACGATCGCCCACAAGTCGGCGACCGGATTCGGCAGCGCGGCGTCGGCGATGCCTTTCAACAACCCGAGCTTTTCGAGCCGCTCCCGGACGAAAGCGGCCGGGTCTTCGGGTATGCCGATTCGAATCCATGTGAAACGCCGGGACAGCGCGAAACTGATCTGCTCCAACTGCGACTTGTCGACTTGATTGAGCGTGCACAACATCGCCCAGGCAGGGCCGGGGGCGAACTCGTGATCGCCCTTGGAAGGGTTCGGCTTGGGCAAGATGCGATAGTTCTCGCTTGTCGCGTCCTCGACCTTCACCCGATACGGCAAAGAAGTCGATTGCCCGCTCAGAACCGAGAACAACGGCCCGATCACTTTGTCGATCGGACAGCGATTGAGCTCGTCGATGATGATCGGTTTGTGAAAATCCCGCAGCATGGCGCCTGGCACAAATCCCATCTTGCCCGGCCCGAGCGGCTGATACCCGCCGACGAGATCTTGCGAACTCCATGACGACGACGCCGTCAGCAGCGTATAGGGCGCCTCGCCCTCCGACAGGTCATCGCCCGCGATCTGCTCAGCCACGTATTCAGCGAGCGTGGTCTTGCCGGTCCCCGGAGGCCCATGGAAGACGAAATGCCGCTTGCCGGCGGCCAAGGCCGCGTTGATCAGCTTGTAGACGACCGGCGGAACGCCGAAGAGATCCGGGGCCGGCAACACCTCCAAATTCTGCGCCGGCTCGATTTCGGCGTCCGCCTCGGCCTCGAACACCGATCCAAGGTCGTATTGCAGCCGCTCCATGTCCTCTCGGCTGTCCGCCGAATAAACGCCGAAGTTCGCGTTCCCGTCGCTCAGCCAGGCCGACAGCGTGGCCGTCGCGCCTTCGTAGGTGAAGAGATCGCCCGAAGCAAGTTGGATGGGCTCGGGCTCCGCCATGGTCCTGATCAGGCTGATGTGTGCGATGGAATAGGCCGTCTTCGGTGTTTCTCGGCCTTTGTAGGACAAGGTGCTGTCCTGGACGTTGAAGTCGGTCAGGACATCGCCCGACGTGCCGACCGGCAACGCCTTGGCAAAGGCGAACTGGACAATCCACTCCCATTCGTCCGGGAACTTGTAATTCGCCGGCCCCAGCTTGACCGCCGGCATCAGCCGGAACGCCGCGAGCGCGCACTTGCCTGAGCCGTTGTTGATGTAGCCAGGGGTCGTCGCGGCGGGAGGTGTCATGCCCGACGAATCTTGCGCGAGCCGGGCGACGGGAACCTCGCGTGTCGCGTCGATGTGGACGATCCATCGAGGCGGCTTGCTGCTCACCCCGCTCGGCTTCGCCCAATAGCCAGTGTGATCGAGAACCTCCTCTTTGAGGGACAGATCTTTTGTTCCTGACGAACGGCGGGTGTATGCGAAAGGACGAAGCGGAGCAGAGCTGGCAGCCTTTGCGGCGGCCTCGGCCCCCAGGATGTTGCGTGGCAAGGATGGCAAAACAGACCCTTTCTTCGGAATTTTTCGTCATGTTACGCGGGTCCGCTGTCGGTTACGAGCTGCTGGCGCTTGCTTTCAGACATCAACCGCCGATCGGGCGGAGTGCTGGCGAGGTTGACGAACCCGCCAGCCGATGAGGTGACGTCCCGGCAAAATAACCGGGGACATCCATGAGATCTTTCAAAGAAATTGTCGCTGAGCTTTGGCACGGACCATTCTTCGAGTTGCTCATTTGCATTTGCATGCTGCTGGTTGCGCTATGGGTGGGTCGCTGAACCAGTCTGCATGCGTGCCTAGCAGGAACGCAAACAAGATATAAAACACAGCGAGGCCGAGCGGTAGCATGACCCTAAAAAATCCGTGCGAATCATCTTCGAACAAAGCGTGAATAATAACTGCACCCAACGCGATTACAAGCAGTAACATCGATAGGCATATGCAGAGGATATAAATACCAACAGCATGCCAATTTCGATAAAGACTGGGAACCAATAAGATTCCCGCCCCAAGCAAAAACAGTAAACTTGCCAGAAAACACCGTCGTCCATAATTCTCCTGGGTTAACCTTGCTTTCTCCTCCGCCTCATTGCTTGCCTGTTGACCCGGCTTTGAATCGGTCAAAGCAAATGCCGCACGCCCCGCAAACAGGGCCGCAAAAACTGTGCAAACAAAAGAAATATACGCAAGCACATCATATCGATCTGGCTGCGCTTTAAACAAGCCGATAAAGGGTAAAGCAAACACAAGGACGAGTATTTTAAGAAGATTATCTACCTGCTTAACCGTTTTAAGCCCCAGAATAGGCATTACTCACCACCTCTTCGCAATCAAATAATCCGCTTCTTAACGATGCACGCGGTCAACCATCCGCGCGCCCTATCGCAAAAAGTGATACTATCAGTGAGCCGTAGTTCTTCATACGAAAACTTGCCTCACCTCGCGCCAACGCGTTGATTTCCCAGGGGTTTCAGGCGGAGCGGGTTGCCCTCCCTGATTCGCCACCAACATATTCAAGGGCTTAGCAGCGATGCTAGGCCCTTTTTCTTTTGCGCCAACGCCGGATATTAGACACTGTCTAATATCGACCACGAAAATGTCCCGTCACGCTACGGGGCAGCCTCCCCCTCCCGGAATTCATCCCCCCACGACGCAGCGCCACTGCGACGCGGCCGCCGACATCCACTGACCCATCCGCGAAGTCGTGGGACAGAAAATTATTCGGGCACCACGCATCGTTTCCATGTTTCGACTATTATCGAAACATGGAAACGAACCAAACTATCGCCGCCCTCGCGGCACTCGCCCACGAGTCCCGGCTCGCGGTCTTCCGCGCCCTCGTACAGGCAGGACCGGAAGGCATGCCGGCCGGGCAGATTGCCACGCTGTTGGATGTGCCTCCGTCATCGCTCTCCTTTCATCTGAAGGAACTGGCCCATGCGCAGCTCGTCACCAGTCGTCAAGAAGGCCGCTTCGTCTTCTACTGCGCGAACTTCGAAACGATGAACGGGCTGCTGGCGTACCTCACGGAGAACTGCTGCGGCGGCAACCCATGCTTGCCGACAGCCGCCTGTTCGACGTCCAGGGAACACCAATCATGAAACGCTTTCATGTTCACGTCGGCGTCGCCGATCTCGCCTGCACCATTCGCTTCTACTCGGCGCTGTTCGGCGCCGAGCGGCCACCAGCGATTTCAGGACTGATGCCGATCCAATGAACACCTCCAACATTGCCCCACCGGAAAAGGCCGCTGCCAAGCCTTCCATCAATTTCTTCGAACGCTACCTGACCGTCTGGGTGGCGCTGTGCATCGTCGCCGGCATCGCGCTCGGTCAGTTGCTGCCGGGTCTGTTCCAGCAGATCGGCCGGATGGAATATGCGCAGGTCAATCTGCCGGTCGGGCTGTTGATCTGGGTGATGATCATCCCCATGCTCGTGAAGGTCGATTTCGGCGCACTGCATGAAGTGCGTCAGCACGTGAAAGGCATCGGCGTCACGCTTGCCGTGAACTGGCTCGTCAAACCGTTCTCGATGGCGTTTCTCGGCTGGCTGTTCATTCGGCATCTGTTCGCACCGATGCTGCCGGCCGAGCAGCTCGACAGCTACATCGCCGGCCTGATCCTGCTGGCCGCCGCACCGTGCACGGCCATGGTGTTCGTCTGGAGCAGACTGACGAGTGGCGATCCGCTGTTCACGCTATCGCAGGTCGCACTGAACGACAGCATCATGGTGATCGCGTTCGCGCCGCTGGTCGGGCTGCTGCTCGGGATGTCCGCGATTACGGTGCCGTGGGCGACGCTGCTCACGTCGGTCGTGCTCTACATCGTCATCCCGGTGATCATCGCGCAGATCCTGCGCAAACAGCTGCTCGTGAGCGGCCACGCGGCATTCGACGCTGCGATGACGAGGATCGGCCCCTGGTCGATCGCCGCGTTGCTGGCCACGCTCGTGCTGCTGTTCGCGTTCCAGGGCGAAGCGATCCTCAAGCAGCCGCTGGTGATCGCGCTGCTCGCGGTGCCGATCCTGATCCAGGTGTTCTTCAACTCTGCGCTGGCTTACTGGCTCAATCGCGCAGTCGGCGAGAAGCACAGCATCGCGTGCCCGTCAGCACTGATCGGCGCATCGAATTTCTTCGAGCTGGCGGTCGCGGCCGCGATCAGCCTGTTCGGTTTCCATTCCGGTGCAGCGCTGGCAACCGTCGTCGGCGTGCTGATCGAGGTGCCGGTGATGCTGCTGGTCGTGCGCGTCGTGAACCAGTCGAAGGGCTGGTACGAGTGCCGGACCTGACATGTCCACCGATGCGCCCCGCTCGTCTGGCTGACGCCGCCCCACTATCGAAGCAAGGAATCTCGGCATGAACGACATCACGATCTATCACAACCCGGACTGCGGCACATCGCGCAACGTGCTGGCCCTGATCCGCAACAGCGGCGACGAACCGGTTGTCATCGAGTATCTCAAGACTCCGCCCTCGCGGGAAACGCTGGCCAAGCTGCTGGCCGATGCCGGCCTGACCGTGCGTGAGGTGCTGCGGGAAAAAGGCACGCCTTATGCGGAGCTGGGTTTGGGCGATCCGAAGTGGACTGACGACCAACTGCTCGATTTCATCGGGCAGCATCCGATCCTGATGAACCGGCCGATCGTCGTTACGTCGATCGGCACGAAGCTGTGCCGGCCGTCGGAAGCCGTGCTGGATATCCTGCCGAACCCACAGATCGGACCGTTCAGCAAAGAAGACGGTGAAGTTGTGATCGACGCGGAGGGCAGGCGTGTCTGAGCAATTGAACGATCTGCCTCACCTCGACGTCACGCTGTTTCGCGCGCCGGACGCCACGCGACTACGACCGGCGGCACCGTCGACTCACCCGCCCCGACTCCTGCTGCTTTACGGCTCGCTGCGTGAGCGCTCATTCAGCCGGCTGCTGGTCGAGGAAGCCGGGCGCCTGCTTACGGCGATGGGGGCCGAGGTCCGTGTGTTCAATCCGAGCGGCCTGCCGCTGCCCGATGATGCCCCCGAGAGCCACCCGAAAGTGGTCGAGCTTCGTGAACTGGTGATGTGGTCGGAAGGCATGGTTTGGTGCTCGCCGGAACGACACGGCGCGATGACCGGGATCATGAAGTCCCAGATCGACTGGATTCCGTTGTCGGTCGGTGCCGTCCGGCCGACGCAGGGCAAGACGCTCGCGGTGATGCAGGTCAGCGGCGGTTCGCAGTCGTTCAACGCAGTGAACCAGATGCGCGTGCTCGGACGCTGGATGCGCATGTTGACCATCCCGAACCAGTCGTCGGTGGCCAAGGCATTCTCGGAATTCGACGAAGCGGGCCGGATGAAGGCATCGGCCTATTACGACCGCGTCGTCGACGTCGTGGAAGAGCTGGTCAAGTTCACTCTGCTGACCCGAGACATCGGCCCCTATCTGGTCGACCGATACAGCGAGCGAAAGGAAAGCGCCGAAGACCTTTCTCGGCGCGTGAATCAGCGGAGTATCTAGAACCGGCCCCAGGCGGACTGTGTCCGGGATGTCCAATCAAAATGTCGATCAATATGATTACTTCAGTCCAACACTTCACCGACGTCATTGTTACTGGAATTGTTTCAACGCTAGCATCCACTATTGCAGCGGGGTTGATCGCCGGCCTTCAGATGCGCTGGAAAGAAAGGACTAGACCGCAGAGTTTAGAGCAAGCAAAGCTGGATCGACTGGCGTCGCTCTTATCTTTCGATATTCAAAAGCGTAACCGTCTTGTGGTTGAGCAGCATTTTCGCGCAATTTTCGGCACCTTATACGAGTATCGAGAAATACTGTGCATTCTCAATTCAAAATCCCCGCTAACGGCCTTTACCTTGATGAAAACCGTTCGGCATCTTGTCGAATTTGATGAGAAAACTGGCGAATTTGCATTCAGAGCCCCCTACACTACGGATCGCCAAAGAAAATGGAAGAGAATTGCATTGCTCGTGGCATACGCGATTTCAGTTAATATTACTTTCAGCCCGTGGTATTTCTATACGCAGCACCCACTATCGTGGCTGACGGCTGCTGTACTCTTTTGCTGGACCGGCTTATTTGGCTTCATTGCGGTGGCTACCCTCGACCTCTCTACCGACATCTCAGCCACAAAACGGTTCATGTCCGCAGCAGCACCCGCGGTTGAGAAAGCGAACAGGGCAGAACAAGATGGCCCAACTGTTGTCTCTGATCGGTCACTCGTTTCGGCACAACGCCAGTCAAACGATGATTGCAGGCAACAAGTTCTAGCAGATGTGATTGACGTCTAGGCGTCCCATTGGATTCAGTCCCAGAGCCTTCTAGCCAGTAGCTGACGTGAAATAGATGCTTCGGCACGCAATGCATCGATACCAAAGCAATATTCGATTGGCGAGGCTGCTTACCTGCCGAAATTTTTAATTTTCCCCGGACACCCCGGACACAGCCTTATTTGACGAGGGTTTCAGCCGTCCGGGATAGGTGTCCGGGGCAATTCCACCCAGCCGCACCGGACATCCGAATCCCGCGAATTGCGCACCAACACTGGCCTTCCGGGCTGGTGGCGAACGTGAGGCATTTGGCGGGTCCGTTTTTTCCAAAAACCCGACCTGCCGAATGGGGTTAAGTGGTTGATTCAGAATGACATTTTCACAAAATGGAATTTCATCCCTGATTCGCCACCAAACTCCGAAAGCCCTTGAATCTTCGAGAGAAGTTCAAGGGCTTTCTTCATTTCAGCCACCCCTCTCCGACGCGCGCAGCCCTCGGCCTTGCCGGGGCAACCCCACCCGCCTCGCATCCCCCGAGCCGACCCGCCCGCTCCACATCCGCCTTTCAAAACGCTAGACTCCAATCTCCCCCTCGACCCCATCCCCCGCGCCGTCGCCATGTCCTCGCACACCTACCTGCTGTTCCTGCCGGCCTGCTTCGCCTTGAACATGGCCTTCGGCCCCAACAACGTCCTGTCGCTGTCGAACGGCGCGCGCAGCGGCGCGCTGCATGCGGTCCTCGCCTCGGCCGGCCGCCTGCTCGCCTTCGCGCTGATGATCGCGATCACCGGCTTCGGCCTCGGCGCGCTGCTGATCGCGTCCGAGACGCTGTTCACGCTGCTGAAATTCGGCGGCGCGGCCTATCTCGTCTGGCTCGGCATCAAGATGCTGCGTGCCAAACCCGTCGATCCGGCCGCGCCGCCGCCCGACGCATCGGCCGCCGAACCGCTCAGCCGCCCCGCGCTGCTCAAGCGCCACACCAAGCAGGAGTTCTACGTCGCGATCGGCAATCCCAAGGCGATCCTGGTCTTCACCGCGTTCTTCCCGCAGTTCGTCGATCCGATGCGCTACGGCGCCAGCTTCTCGATCCTCGGCGCCACCTTCCTGCTGCTGGAAGTGGTCGCCATCGCCGTCTACGCGCTGATCGGCTCGCGGCTGCGGATCCTGGCCACGCATCCCAAGGGCTTCCAGTGGCTCAACCGCGCGAGCGGCACGCTGATGATCGCCTTCGGCGTCCTGCTCGCGCTGTTCCGCAAACCGACCGCCTAACCCAACGACCTTCGCCCACGCGAGGTTCTCCGAAGAAGCCGCCGCGCTACGCGGCCAGCTTCCCGAGCGCCTGCTCCACCTGCGCGCGGAACGCGTCCCAGGTCGCGGCCATCGCCGCCGCACCGTCCTGCTTCACCGCGCGTTCGAGCCGCGCGCATTGCTGGGTCATCGCATCGTTGCCCGCCAGCGCGAAGCCGCCCGCCATCGAGTGCAGCTCGACATGGATCAGGTCCGCTTCGCCGCCCGGCAACGCCCCGGCGATCACGGCCAACGAGCGGCGCGTCGCGGCGACCAGCGCATCGCGAATCTCCGCGGTCAGCACGCAGGCCGCGTCCGCATCCGCCTCGGCGGTCGCCGCGCGACGCCGCGCGGCCGCATGCCGGCGCAGCACGCTGTCGAGCGTCGCCATCGACAAGGGCTTCAACACCACCTCGGCCGCGCCGGCCGCCGCGCAACGCCGGTGCTCGGCCTCGGTCGCATGCGCGGTCATCGCCACCACCGGCACGTTCGCGCGCTGCTCGCGCAGGCAGGTCGCGAGCGCATAGCCGTCCAGTTCGGGCATGCCGAGGTCGGTCAGCACCACGTCGTAGCGCCCCTCGAAAAACGCGCGCAGCGCCTCGCTGCCGTTCGTGACGATCGTCGCATCGTAGCCCAGCTCATTCAACTGATCGCGCAGCAGCGCGCGGCTCGCCGGATGATCCTCCGCCACCAGCACGCGAACCGGTGCATCGTCGTCCTCCACCGCTTCTCCCGGTGCGCCAGGCGTCGCCGCCCCGCCCCCCGCCTCCTGCGGCGCCATCGCGCGCCAGCCGGGCCCGGCATCCGGCAGCGGCACGCGCACCGCGAACGTCGAGCCCTCGCCCAGCCGGCTCTCGACCGTGATCTCGCCCTGCATCAGCGTGACGATGCGGCGGCACAGCGGCAAGCCCAGCCCGGTGCCGCCGAAGCGCCGATAGATCGAGTTGTCCGCCTGGATATAGACATCGAACAGGACCGGCACGCTGTCCTCCGGAATCCCGATGCCCGTATCCGATACGCGGATCTCGACATAGGGCGCCGCGAGCCGCGCATCGATCGTCACGCCGCCGCGCTTGGTGAACTTGAGCGCGTTGCCGACCAGATTCGACAGCACCTGCCGCAACCGCGTCGGATCGCCCCGGCAACCGTCGGGCAGTTCCGCCGCGATCCGGCATTCGAGCGTCAGCCCCTTGGCATCGGCCAGCGGACGATAGATCGCGGCGACGTCCTGCAGCACCCGCCGCAGATCGAAGGCGATCACTTCGAGCGACATCTGATTCGACTCGGCTTTCGACAGATCGAGCACGTCGTTGATCACGCGCAGCAAGGTGTCCGACGACGACGCGACGGTCCGCAGCCGCCGCCGCTGCGCGGCCGGCAGCGGTTCGCGATCCATCAGTTCGAGATAGCCGATGATCGCGTTCAGCGGCGTGCGGATCTCATGGCTCATGGTCGCGAGGAAGGTCGACTTCGCCTTGTTGGCCTGGTCGGCCGCCTCCCGCGCTTCCCGCAGCGTGTGCTCGGCCTGCTTGCGCGCGGTGATGTCGAGCAGCGTGCACAGCAGCACGTCGACGCCGCGGTACTTCACGCGCACGATGTTGGTCGTCAAGTGCGTGAGCCCCGCGTCGCGCAGCTCGATCGACAACTCGTGACCGACGACCTGTCTCGCCCCCCTGCCGCCGCGCGCTTCCGCCTCGCGATAGGCATGCCACAAGCGCTTGCCCAGCGACACGCCGTCGAGCGCCTGCTGGTACGCGAGCATCGTGTCGTTGCGAACCATCACGTCGCCGTCCGCGAGCGACAGCAAGGTCAGGCCGACGGGCGCCGTGCGGATCAGCGTACGGTTCAGCGACTCGCTCTCGATCAGGCGAATCGCGCGCGTGTGCGCGGGCCGCAGCACGCGCCTGTCGAACAGCACGATGCCCGTCCACAGCAGCCCGAAGCCGAACAACGCGAACGCCGCGATCATCGCGAACCGCGGCGCCAGCGCGAGCGCCACCGTGCGCCAGGTGAACATGGAAACCAGCTTCCAGCCCGACTCCGGCAGGTCGTCGCCGATCACGAACACGCCATTGGCGTTGCCTTCCTCGACCACACCATCGGGCGACCCGCGCTCGGCGGACAGCGCGATGTCGAGGGCCTCGCGCGACAAGGCGCCACCGGCCACGGTCCGGCCGCGCGCGTCGATGACCGCGATCGTCTCGCCCGGTTCGTGGTGCAGGTCGATATCGCGCAAGCGGTCGGGGCCGACGAACGAGAACGTCCCGAATGGCCGCCCTCTCGCATCGAACACCGTCTGGGCCAGATGCACGATATCGCGCCCCAGCAGCGGATCGCGGTCCGGGCCGGTCCAGATCGCACCGAAGCGGCGTTGCGGCTCGACGGCCGAATCGGCGTGGCCAAGATCCGGGTTCAGCGCACGGCTCAGCGCCGGCACGCTCTGCGGCGACATCGCGGCCAGCGCGGCCGCCGACTGCCTGCCGATGGTCGTGATGAAATCCCCTTCGGGGTTCATGAAATAAGCACCCGGAAACGGACGTGGGTTGCGCTTGAGCTGGTCCGGCAATATCTCCTGCTGGCGCAGGAACGTCGCGATGTACGGCGAGAAGTAACTCGCCGGGCGCTTCGCCGACAAGGCCGCGAGCGCGACGAAACGAGGCTCGCCGCCCTCGTCGCGCAACACCAGCCTGCCGTGGTTCGCCTGCAACTCCGCGAGCAGATGCGGCGCCAGTTGAACACCGCCTTGTTCGTCGCGGACGACGAGGCTGCCGACCGGCTGGCCGGAGGACTCGGACGACGCCGCGCCGCGCTGCTCCCAGCCGTCCCACACGAGCTCCGCGTAACGCGCGACGCGCATCAGCCGCGCCTCGCTTTGCTGCATCTCGACACGCAACTGGGCCTCGCGCTGCAGGAATTCCGAGCGTTTCCGGCTGAAGTAGTCGTGCAGTTCGAGTCGCGCGACGAGCAGCGCGCACAGCAGGATGAACGCGCTGAGCGCGACGCCGCCGCCATACAACAGCCAATGCTGGTAGCGCTTGATCCGTCTGGGTTCGAAAGCCACCCCGCCCGCCGCCATGCCGTGCGTCAGCAGGTGCTTCAGTTTTCCTGGCATGTGATGTCGTCGTTATCGGTCGCCCGATCTGCGCGGCGGCCGGATGCCCTTGCGGCGGCGGCGGGATGCACCGGCCGCCGCGCCGCGCTCCCCGACCTAGTTCCCCACCGAAACGTCGCCGGACGACGATACGTCGACGTCGCCCTTGTAGCGGATCAGGTCGGCATCCCGCACGATGCCGAGCTTCTTCATCGCACTCGACTTCTGGGAACTGATGGTCTGCTTGCTGCGATGCAGCTGCGTCGCGATCTCGCCAACCGTATAGCCGGCGCAGAACAGCCGCACCACCTCGATCTCGCGGGCGGTCAGCTCGCGCGTCGTGCCGCTCAGCTCGACGTTGTCGAGCAGCTTCTTGATCGACGGCGACAGGTAATTGCCACGCACGTAGGCCGCATGCACCGCCCCCACCAGATGGGAGGTCGCATCCGACTTGCTGAGAACGCAGCTCACGCCCTGCTTCTGGATCGCGCGCAGCACGCTCGGGTTGTCGATCATCGTGATCGTGACGATCCGCAGTGCCGGATATCGCCGCTGCAGGAACGACAGCAGCACGAGGCCGTCGCCGTACTTGCCGCCCGGCATCACATAATCAAGGACGAGCACGTCGCACGAATGCGCGTCGAGCGCCGTGACCAGATCGGTCGAATTCGAGACCGTACCAGCCAGCTTGATCGTCGTGATCCCGTTCATCGCCTGCGCGATGCCGAGCGCGACCGCCGGATGATCATCCGCCACCATCACACGAACACAGAATTCCTTCATGATTGCTTCCCGGTAGCACCCCGCGAATCCGCCGCGGGCCAATCCGCCGCCCGCGACAGCGAGCCTGGACGATTGTGAGCGAAGTGCTGGTTGAATTGCACGGATTCAACGTGATATTACACGCGTCAGCCGCCCGAACACGGATGCGGTCATGGGCTGGCACCCGCCTTCTTCCGCACCGCCGCGCAGCCTGGCGCGCCCCCCTTGGCGGCCGGTTGGCCCCTCATCCGTCGTCCTTCGCGCGCGACGCGCCGCGATCCGTCTTCTGCTCCCATTCATCGATCATGCGTCGTCTCTGCCGGGGCGACATGATGAGCCACTCATTCACACTCGACAAGAATTCCCGCCGGGATTTCTCCGGCATCGTCACAAAATCGAGCAGCAGCGCGAATACCTGTTTCGTACAACGCACGTCTCTTCCTTTCATGGTCAGTGGGACGCACCACCGGCGGTCCCGAACACTCCGCAGCGGCGCGCCCGCCCCGCGCGGTTCCGTCACGCTCCGGCACCCTGCCGCGCCGGACCGTCATTCATCCTGCGCGGCCGGCGCGTGCCCCGCCCCCCCATCGCCACGCATGGGCGCACGCGCGCCGGACAGGCGCGCGACGCCGTGCAGCGCCGCGTGGAAATGCTCGAGCGTCACGGGTTTGACGAATACCTTTGCCACCCCGGCCGCCAGGTAGCGCTCGATATCGGCCGGCGCCGCGTCCGCGGTCACGACCATCACCACGCACCGCATCCGCTCGCGCCGCAGCGCGGCGGACAACGCGCACACCGACATGTCGGGCAGATCCGTTTCGAGCACAAGCGCGTCCCAGGACTGGACCGACAGCAACTCCAGGATTTCCACGGCGCGCGAAACGCCGCGCACCGTGCAGCCGAGCGCTTCGAGCTGTTCGCAATAGAGACGGCTGCTGATCGACCCGTCGTCACGCACCAGCACTCGCAGCGCATCGTTCGCGCGGGCAGGCGGGCTGCTGCGCCGGACTGGCGCGGCCAGCACATCCCGCAAGGCGGCCTGGATGCCGCGCAGCGCGTAGCGCGACACGTTGACGCCTTGTGCATCGCCGTGCGGCCGCGCCGGTCCGTCGCCAGTGCAGACGATGACCTGCGCGCGCGCCGCCAGCCTGCCGCGCGACGCGCGATCAAACGGCGCGCCGAACTGCAGCAACGCCCGCACCGCGCCGGGTGGCGGGCCACCGTCATCGACGAGGACCCGCAGGCCCCACGCGCGCAGATGGTCAGACACGAAGTCGCGCCACACGGGCTCGCCCGCGAGCAATACGGTTTCGTCGGCGAAGCTTCGCGCATCCGTCACGCGCTCCGCCCGAAGCGGCAGCCGGATCGTGAAACAACTGCCGACTCCCGGCTCGCTCGCCACCTCGATCACGCCCCCCATCGCAACCACGATCCGCTCGCACAGCGCGAGCCCGAGGCCGGTGCCGCCGTCGCGCCGCGCGATCGACGAATCGACCTGCGAGAACGCCTTGAACAACAGCCGCTGCTCCTCCGCGGACATGCCGATGCCGGTATCCTCGACCGACAGCACGAAGGCGTCGTCATGAGCCGCGCGCGTCTCGATCGTCGCGCGAACCGTGATGGCGCCCGCCTCGGTAAACTTGATCGCATTGCCGAGCAGGTTGCCCATCAACTGCGCGAGCCGCGTCGGATCGCCGCGCATGCGCTGCGTGACGCTCATTTCGAACCGACAGTACAAGGGCAGCCCCTTCGCTCTCGCCATCGGCGCGAAGCCGATCAGCCCGTGCTCGAGCACGTCGGCGATCTCGAAATCGATCATCTCGACCGGCATCGCGCCCGCTTCGATCTTCGAGAAATCGAGGATGTCGCTGACGATCGCGAGCAATCCGCGCGGGGTGGCTTTCAGCGTGCCGAGCCGGTCGCGCTGCGCGTCGTCGAGCGGCGTGCGGTCGAGCAGCTCGAGGTTGCCGAGCATCACGTTGAGCGGCGTGCGAATCTCGTGGCTCATCGCCGCGAGAAACGACGATTTCGCCGCATTCGCGGCGTCAGCGGCGCGCGCCGCCGCCTCCAACTGCCGGACGAGACCCAGCTTCTCGGTCACGTCGACGAATGCCGCGATCAGCACCGCCTCGCCCTGGTAGCGCGCGCAACGCACGGCCATCGTCAGATGCAGCGCCACACCGTCGGTCTGCTCGACCACGATGTCGTCGTACACCGTACCGGCCTCGAACCGGGCCGCGCCGGACGCGTCGTAGCATCGCATCACCTCGCCGCCGAGCCGCCGCTCGCCGCCCGCCAGCCGGCCGCTCAACGCGTCGAGCGCGACGCTGCGCAACATGAAGCGCCGCGCCGCGCAGGAAATCAGGCCGAGCCCGACGGGCGCCGTCTCGATCACGCGCCGGCACAGCCGCTCGCTGTCGAACACCCGCCGCAAACGTTCGTGCAGCGGCATCAGCACGCGTCGGTGGAGCACCAGCAGCAGCGCCCACATCACCGCGAGAACCAGCAGCGTCGCGGCGGCGAGGCCAAGAAGCTGCGGCGCGACGCCGGCCGCGAACGCGCGCCACGACAGCGCGTAGGTGATCGACCAGCCGGTGTCGGCGAGGCGGCCCGTGAACACGACAAAGCCGTCCCGCCAGCGCGGGTGGTTCCATTCCCGGGCGTCGCGCGGCGCGCCGCCGACCAGCCGCTTGACCAGCGGCGCATCCGCCTCGATCCGCGGATCCGCGACGACCAGCCCGCCCCCGTCGGTCGCGATCAGGAACACGCCGTCGAACCGGTGATCGCCCAGCCAGGACAGCAGGTACCGCGGCGGATACTCGGCGACCAGCACCGCGAACGGCGCATCGCCGTCATAGGCGCGGGCCGCGAGTCGGATGCGCAGCGCCTGCGTGACGGGATTCCGGAACGGCGGCAGCCAGTACACCTTCGAACCTTCGCCCGGGCGCCGCGCCGACGCATCGGCGAACGGCACGCGCAACGCGTCGAGCGCACGGGCCCGGGCCTCGGGTGCCGACGCGCCGGGCCAGCCCGCGAGCGGCGCCATCGAAAACAATCCACCGAGCAGACTGTAGTGATACCCCTCCAGGCGCTCGCCGCGACTCGATGAACGCGCGGCGCAGATCCGCGCAAGCTCGGTCGACAGGCCCAGGTAGCGCGCCGCGGCGCGACGATCGCCTACCTCCCCGGGCACCCCGAACACCCACGCCGGATACGGATGCAGCGCCGCCCTCAGGCCGTCGCGATGAAACGCGTCGACGCGCGCGGCGGCGGCGCCTTCCCGCCACGCCAGCTCGGCTTGCGCGAGGCCATGGCGGAACGTGGTCTCGCTGATCTTGATGTCATTGACGACCTGCTCCTTGCCCAGCAGGAAATCGTACCGCGTGGATTCGACATGCGCGTACAGGATCGACGCCGCGCCGAGCGCGCTCGCCACCAGGACGAGCAACGTGACGACGACGCCCCCGCCGAGCAGCGACATGCGCTGATAGCGGCGAATCGAGTGATAGGTGCTCGGGTGCATGGCGGGCATGACGATGCAATCGGAGGAAACGCCTCGACGTGCCGCAGATGATGAAGGGAAGGGCTGGTGTCGTGGAATGTCGGGGAATTTTCGCCATCATGCCAACCAGAAATTCAAAAACAACCCTTCTTAATAGCAATTCGAACTAGTACTAGATTTTTTAAAATATAAACAGAACTAATACTAGATTCAGTTCGCCGCTTTAAAAGCACCATCTCACACGCTGCCATTCCCCGCCGCACGCGCCGCACCTCGCCGGCCAACGCCGCATGCACAGCTCCGGGCTTGCCGGTTGCGCATCGCGCAGACCGCCTCGCCCCTCCCAATGGCGACATAAGCAGTACCCGCACCTCATCGCGCACGACCTATCCCGCTGACATTCGATTCATCGCGATTTCAATGTATGAAACATCGGCTCAACGAAGTACGAGCCGTCTTGAGATTGGCGCACTTCTCGCGCGGTCGATCCATCGGTTGATCTATCCGATATAAAGCAGCGCGCCTTTCGACCCGCCCGGTTCTTCGCTCGCGCTCGGTCGAACAAGGGCGCACCCGGCGCGACAACGGGCCGCCGAGCCACCTCGACCTATCGATCAAGCACGGCAGCCGCTTGCCGGTGGATCACGACGATCTGCCCGCCCGACCCGAAATGACTCGCCGATTGGCACGCCCCGCCCTCGCGCGCGGTGCGCGCGCTTCCTATGATGACGTTACCGGCCACGCCGTCTTCATGCAGGGAATCATCGATGAACCCCCTTCCGTCCTTCAGCAACGACGCGGACAAAGTCGCGTACGTCCGCCAGCAGGTCAACGCCGCGAGCGATGCGCTGCGCCGGCGCTATCCGCTGCTCGACAACCAGGATCTGATCGGCGCCGTCGTGATGGCGCTGTGCGTGGCCGCGCTGCTCGCGAACGCCTGGCTGTACGGCGCCGGACGCATCGCCTGGTATGTGGCGCTGCCGGCGGCCGCCTTCTTGACCTCGCTGATTCACGAACTCGAGCACGACCTGATCCACGCCATGTATTTCCGCACGACGCCGTGGGCCTATCACCTGATGATGGCGCTGTGCTGGCTCGCCCGGCCCGGCACGATCAACCCGTGGACGCGCCGCCGCATGCACCTGCACCATCACAAGGTGTCGGGCGGCGATTCCGATCTGGAGGAATACGGGATCACGAACGGCGAACGCTGGAGCCTGAAGCGGCTCCTGATGATCGCCGACGGCATGCTCGCGGTCGCGCTCAGGCCCAACAGGATGCGCCGCAAGGTCCGTCAATACGTCGCCGCGCAGCCCGCCCGGAACCCCGCCTCGCGCCGGCAACTGCGCATCGAGCAAGTCGGCGCCTACCTGCCGCTGGGGCATGTGTACTACATGCTGTGGCACGCGTTCATCCTCTACCACGCGGGCGGCTTCGCGCTGCGCGCGCTCGGTTACGCGACGCCGGCCCCGCACGCGCTGCAGGCCGCGATGCAGGTCGTGGATTTTCTCGCGGTCATCTGGCTCGGGCCGAATTTCGTGCGCAGCTTCTGCATCAACTTCATCAGCTCGAACATGCATTACTTCGGCGACATCGACCCGCGCAACGTGATCCAGCAGACCCAGGTGCTGAATCCGTGGTGGCTCGCGCCGCTGCAGCTGTTCTGCTTCAACTTCGGCAGCACCCGCGCGATCCATCATTTCGTCGTGCGGGATCCGTTCTACATCCGCCAGCTGACCGCGCGACGCGCGCATGCGGCGCTGCGCGCGGTCAGCGTACGCTTCAACGACTTCGGCACCTTCCGCCGCGCGAACCGCCGGCACGCGGCCCGCACGGCGTCCTGAGCGGCGCGGGCGTCGAGCCGGCGCGCCGCTTGCCGGCCTCAGCCGCGTCGCGTCTTGTTGAGCACGATCGTCTCGAACAGCTCGTACTGCGCGGTCGGCGTCTGGTCCGCGCCCGGCGCGTGGTAGTAGCGCACCGTGATCGTGGTCTCGCCGCCGCGCTCGCCCGGCTCGTAGTCGAACACCGCGATCCCGTAGCCCGTGCCCGTGTCGCGCCGCGCCGACCAGATCGCATCCTCGACCGCGTCCGCGCCCGCGCGCACGAACGTATTCGGCGCGCTGCCCGGCACCGGCCGGTTCGGCTTCGTGAAGACCCGCGCCTGCGGCAGGCCCGTCGCCTGATCCACGCCGTATACGTCGAGCGGCGCGCTCGTGCCGCCGCCGCCCAGGATCAGGTGGATGGTGCCCCGGCTCGTGTCGAAGCGGCCGTCGGCGGGATCGCTCGTGACGACGGGGCGCGGCTGCAGCGTATCGACCACCACGCCCGTCAGCGGATCGAGCCCCGCGTGGTGATTGCAGCCGCGCACCGGATAGCTGCGTTCGTAATCGTGATCGTGGCCGCACAGCACGAGATCGACGCCATACCGGTCGAACAGGGGCAGCCACGCCTCCCGGATGCCCTTGTCGGAGCCGTTGCCCACTTTCGACGAACTGAGCGCGTCCTGGTGCATCTGGACCACGATCCAGTCGATCTCGTGGTCGCGCGCCGCATGATGCAGCATCGCTTCGAGCCAGCGGGTCTGCTCGCCGTTGCTGTAGCCGCGCACATAGAACGAGGTGCCGGGCTCGATCGCGGGATTGCCGGTGCTCGCGGCCGGTGTCAGCGGATTCGGGCCGGCGACGAACGCGGCCGCATCCTGGTAGACGACGTCGTCCGCGTCGAGCGACACGAACAGCACGCCGCCGACCCGGAAGCTGTACCAGCGGCCCGGGAAGCGCGTGCCGTTGTCGGGCAGCGTATAGCGCGCGAGATACGAATCGAGGCCTTGCGCGCCGTTGTGGAATTCGATCTCGTGGTTGCCGGGGCACGGCATCCAAGGGCGCAGGGCCGCCGAGGTCTGGTTGTTGTTGCCGAAGTCGCGCCACACGTCCGGCTGATGCGCCGGATTGAGGTTCGCATAGCACAGGTCGCCGTTCAGCAGGTGAAACAGCGGCTGGAACTGCTCGACCGCCTGCACCGCGAAGCGGCTCTGCGTCGACGACAGCACCCAGGCGGTGTTCGGCGTCGCCAGATCGCCGTAGCTGGTCCAGCGAAACGGCGTGCGCCCGCGCGGCGCCGTGCGGAAGCACGCGGTGAACGGCGCGGCGGCGCGGCTGTCGTTGTCCGCGGTGACTTCGTATTGGAAGCTCGTGTCCGGCCGCAGCCCACGCAGCCGCGCGTGATAGGTGAACACCACGTCGCCGTTCAGGCCGTCGGTGTAGGTGCGCTGCACGCCGTGCACGGTTTCCCAATGCGCGCCGCCGCGCCGGGCGTCGCTACGCGAGTCGTCGCCATGCTGGGCGCGCACGCGCACACGCGGCTTGAGCGCCGGCGCGAGGGTCGCCCACGACACGACGACCTCCTCGCTCGGGTCGCCGCCCCAGGTCAGGTGGATCTGCTCGGGCGTGCCGTCCGGATTCGCGCCCGCGGCGCGCGCGGCGGCAAGCCCGCCCGTCGCGGTCGCGAGACCGGACGCGCCCGCCAGCTTCAGGAAACCGCGACGCGAGACATAACGGCCCTCTTCGGGCGTCGCGGGATCGGCATGATCTTGATTCGTCGACATGTGAATGATTGTGATCGTGGGAAGGAAGGAATCCACCGCATCCGCTCCGGCTCCACGCGGAGCGGCCGGCGGCCGGACCGGCCCACGGTGCCGTGGCCGGCCTCCCCACATTAGCCCGCGATCTGTGACCCGCCGATGTCAACGCAGCGGCGGCGCGGCCGCGCCGCGCGGCGTCGGGAAAAGAAAAAGCGCGCGCTTCCCGTGAGGGAAGGAAGCGCGCGCGAAAGCCGTCTGACATGCTTACCCGAGGGCCGATCGAGGCGTATCGTCAGACGGGACACGAGATAGGATCTCGCGCCGGGAAAACCTCATGCGCGGCGGACGTCACCTCCGCCGGACGCGCGGCCGCGGCGGCCGCGCGGCGGCCGGGCATGGAACGGGAACAGGATCAATCGGGAGCCGGAGCCGAACGTCGAACGCCGGAACGGCGTCTCGCGGCGCATGCGCGCGCGCGGCAGCGGATCGGCCGGCGCCGCGTGAAAGCGCATCCCGCGCGGCGCAACCGTGCGCGGGCCGTCTTCCACCCGGCTCAGCGCGGGCAGGTCGGTGGCGCGTCGCGCGCGCCCTCCGCCGAGGGCCCGCAGCAGACGCGCGAACGCCGGCGAGCCCCTGCTTGCTCGGCGGCGCCATTGTTGCCGTAGAATACGGGCAGCCATGGGCGGTCTCTCTTAGCTTCCAATGGTCAGGCCGGCATCGGTGCTCGCAACACCGGTGCCGGCCGCTCTTCTTTCAGGCCCCCGCCCGCGCTCGCAACGCCGGCGTCAGCCCCTTCCTGCTCGACTGCTCAACTGCTCGATCACGCCGCTCGCGCGACGCGTCACACCCGATTGCGCGCGGTGGCGAAACCGTCAACCGCCGGTCGCCCCCGCTCGCCGTCATACGTCTCGCCGGAAATCCGCATCGCCACCGTGGTCGCCACCGTGCTCGCATACACGTTGAGCGCGGTGCGGCCCATGTCGAAGAATGCATCGATGCCGAGGATCAGCAGGACCGCCTCGGCGGGCAGGCCGATCGCCGACAGGATCACCGTGATCGCGACGATCGCGCCCGACGGCACGTTGGCCGCGCCGTCGATCGTGATGATCGTGAGCACCGCGATGGTCAGCAACAGCGGCCAGCTCCAGGTCAGGTGATACGCGTCCGCGAGATAGCCGACCGCGAGCGCCGTGTAAAGCACCGCGCCGTCGCGATTGAAGATGTAGGACAGCGGCAGGATCGTCGACGCGACCGAGGACGGCACGCCCATCTCGGTCAGCTTCTTCAGATGCAGCGGGAACGTGATCTCGGACGAGCGCGTGGTGAAGCCGAGGATCAGCGGCGCGCCGACCTGGCGCAGCACGGCGAACGGCGACTGGCCCGCGAGCTTGACGATCAGCGTCAGCAGCACGGCGAGGATCGCCATCCCGAGGTAGGCGATGCCGAGCAGCTTGAGCAGCGGCGTCAGCGCGGACATGCCCTTCGACGACAGCAGGAAGGCGAGCGCCGCGAAGATCGCCAGCGGCGAGAACGCGACCACCCACTCGGTCAGCTTGAAGAGCGCCGCCAGGAACGATTCGCACACCGCGATCAGCGGGCCCGCGCGATCCTCGACCGCCGCCAGCGCGGAGCCGAGCAGCACGCCGAATACCAGCACCGGCAGCGAATTGCCGGCGGCCAGCGCGCCGACGATGTTCGCCGGAATCAGGTCGGTGACGAATTTCAACCAGTCGATATCGCCCGCGAGATTCGACGGCAGCGATGCCGTATGCGCGAGGCTCGCGCCGACGCCGGGCCGGAACAGCAGGTTGAGCCCGAGCCCGAGCGCGCTCGCGACGAGCGTCATCACGAGGAAGAAAACGAGGCTGAGCAGTGCGGTCCGGCCGAGGTGGCCGCGCGAGATACCGGCGCGGAAGGTGCCGATCGTCACCGACATCAGGATCAGCGGCAGCACGACCATCTTGATCGCATGCCCGAAAAGGGTCGTGATGAAACCGAGCTTCGCGCTCACGCCGGGCGCATAGAGACCGCAGACGATGCCGAGCACGAGGCCCGCGATCATTTGAAGCGGAAGCGAAAAACCTCGATTAGTCGGATTCATGATTGGCCCGAATAAGTTTGATTCTCGCGGAGGTACCATCTACGATGTGGTTCCACATATGGCGTCGCGCCGACTCGGGATCCTTTTCCTTGATCGCGTCAAAAATACTCAGGTGTTCGATGGTTCCCCGTCTGACCGTTTCCGCATCCTCACGCGGCAATTCATTGAGCGCCAGCGTTTGAGCCCGCAATATCTTGTACGTCGTGAACAGACGTTCATTCCGCGCGGCCTCGAACATCTCCTGGTGAAACACCCAGCCGATCCGCTGCTCGATCATGATGTCGCTCGTGCCCTGCTCGACGATCAGGCGCAGTTGATCCGCGGAGCGCACGAGCCCTTCCGTCGCACCGCCGCGCGCCGCCAGGTAGGCCGCCGTGCTTTCGAGCGCGAGGCGCACTTCGAAAATCTCGCGCAGATCCTGCGACGTGGGTTGCGAGATATAGGTGCCGCTCTTCGTCACCACCTCGACCAGCCCTTCCGCCGCCAGCAACTGAATGGCGGTACGGACCGGCATGTGCCCCAGCCCCAGTTCGCCGGCCAGCCCGCGGTACGAAATCTTCTGGCCAGGCGCAAGCCGGCCGTCGAAGATTCGATTGCGAATCTGGTCGTACGCGTTTTCGGTATCGGAAATAATGCCCTCAGCCATCTGAGATCGCAGTTTGATTATTCGTTTATCCGTGAATCCGGCCCGGGCTAGATTATCCCGGTTATGAGTCGTCTTCAACTGATATTTTTTGCGCGACTTTTCCATTCCTTGCCATTAAGCGTTCACGATGCCAACCCTGTCCGATTCCCACGTGTTGTTCTCGATCTGCTCCGTTTCAGCCGCCGATGTCGCGCCGTTACGCGGCAGGATCCTGCTCGCGGGCGAACTCGACTCCGCGCGCTTTCGCGGCGATGACGATGCATCGACGCTGCATCTCGCGGTGCGTCGCGCCGACGTGATCGTGGCGGTTGCGACGATCTGCCGCGAACCGCTGCCCGGTTCGAACGACAGCGCGGCATGGCGCCTGCGCGGCGTCGCGGTCGAACCCGCGGTGCAGCGGCACGGCTTCGGCAAGGTATTGATGAAGCTCTGCCTCGACCACGCCGAACGCCAGTCCGGCCGGCTCGTGTGGTGCACCGCGCGCGAATCGGCGCGCGGCTTCTACGAGTCGCTCGGCTTCGCGTCCGCGCGGGCACCATTTACGCTGCCCTCGCGCGGCGACGCGCTGTTCTACGAGATGCACTACGTGCTGCCGGGCACGCCCGTGGTCGACGCGGAATGACGCGTCAGCGCGCCGCCCGGCGTCGGCGCACGGCGGGAACGGGCATCGCGGCGCCGCGTTCGCGATGCCATTGCAGCAGCAGCGCGCGGCTTTGCGCGCACACCGTCTCCACGATCAGCGCGGCGTGTTCGGCGTCGTATTCGCGCCAGCCGAGCATCTCGAGCGTCGAGCGCCGCGCGACGTGGAAAATCGTCAGTTGTCCGTGCAAGCTGAACATGCGGATCCGCGTGACGGTTGCGTTGGGCGCCTCGCCCGTCACGCGCGCGATCAGTGCGCAGGTCACTTCGTTGAGCGGCCGCCGCACCCGCTGCATCAGGATCTGGCTCGCGCTCTCGGGCTCGTAGCCCGACTGTTCGCGCGCGAACAGCATGCGCTGGTTCGGCGTGCCCGGGGTCTCGAAGATCTTGCCCGCCATCGCCCGCTGGATCCCCACGAACGCCTCGATCAATTCCTCCACGTCCGTCTCGGGCGCATTCAGCACCGCCCAGGCGCGCTGCACCGCGGGCACGAAATGCATCCACACCTGATCCGCGAGTGATTCGATGCAGGCGCAATACACGCCCAGCTTGTTCTCGAAGTAGTACTGCAAGGCGGGCGCATTGACCCCGGCGCGCGCGGCGATGTCGCGCGTCGATGCGCCCTCGAAGCCGTGCTCGCCGAACAGCTCGAGCGCGGCGTCGATGATGCGCTGGCGCGTCTCGTCGCCGCGCGCATAACCGCCTGCCGTCGAACGGCGCAGCTTCTTCGCTTCCTTCATATCCCTCCTTCCGGTTCGACCGGCCCCGATCCGCCGGACCAGATTTCACTTGACACAATTATATCGTTCGGAATAATTTTGCCGACTGGAATAAATTGGACGTTCACCATGTCGTCGCCCGCACCCGAATCAAATCCGAAAGCGAATAGTAAGGATTCCGACACAAGCACCGCCGCCCGCCCATCGCGCCGGCGGCTGCTGATCGCGGCCGGCATCGTCGCGCTGGTCGTCGGCGGGGTCTGGCTCGCACGCTGGTGGA
This sequence comes from Burkholderia sp. FERM BP-3421, assembly GCF_028657905.1. Classification (NCBI taxonomy): domain Bacteria; kingdom Pseudomonadati; phylum Pseudomonadota; class Betaproteobacteria; order Burkholderiales; family Burkholderiaceae; genus Burkholderia; species Burkholderia sp. FERM BP-3421. The sequence continues at coordinate 2,413,382 of NZ_CP117782.1, forward strand.
CGGTCGGCCGCTTCATCGAAAGCACCGACGACGCCTATCTGCAAGCCGACAGCATGACCGCCGCGCCGAAGATCGCCGGCTATATCACGGACGTCTACGTCGCCGACAACCAGCCCGTGAAGGTGGGCGACCCGCTCGTGCGCCTCGATACGCGTCAGTACCAGGTGTCGCTCGACCAGGCGCTCGCCACGGTCGACGCGCGTCGCGCAGACATCGCACGCGCCGAGGCCGAGATCGGCCAGCAGCGCGCCAATCTCGAACAGGCCGGCGCGCAGCGCGAGGTCGCGCGCGTCAATGCGCGGCACGCAGGCGACGAGGTCGCACGCTATGCGCCGCTCGTGGCGACGGGCGCCGAAACGGCCGAGCGGGTCGCCTCGCTGACCAGCACGCGCGACCAGGCCCGGGCGACGCTCGCGGCCAACAGCGCCGCGCTCGACGCCGCGCGCACGCAGATCGCGTCGAGCACCGCCGCGCTCACGCAGGCGCGCGCGCAGCTCGAAGCCGCGCTGGCCAACGCCGCGCAAGCGCGCCTCGATCTCGACAACACGATCGTGCGCAGCACGCTCGCGGGCCGGGTCGGCGACCGTACCGTCCGGGTCGGCCAATACGTGCAGCCCGGCACGCGGCTCTTGACCGTCGTGCCGGTCGAGCGCACCTATCTGGTCGCGAACTTCAAGGAGACCCAGGTCGGCCGCATGCGCGCCGGCCAGCCTGTCGAGCTGCGCGTCGACGCGCTGCCGGGCAAGACCCTGCACGGCGTGGTCGACAGCTTCGCGCCGGGCACCGGCGCGCAGTTCGCGCTGCTGCCGCCCGAGAACGCAACCGGCAACTTCACCAAGATCGTGCAGCGGGTGCCCGTGCGGATCCGCCTCGACACCGGCGCAGCGACGCGCGCCGTGCTGGTGCCGGGCTTGTCCGTGACGGTCGACGTCGATACGCGCGGCGCGCGCGACGACGACGCGCGCATCGACGCGGAGAACCGCCGTGACTGACGCCCGCCCGCCGGCCCCGGCCGAAGCGCGCGCGAGCGCCGCCGACTGGATCGCGGTGGCGGCGGGCGCGCTCGGCGCGCTGATGGCGACGCTCGACATCTCGATCACCAACTCGGCCCTGCCGCAGATCCAGGGCGCGATCGGCGCGACCGGCACCGAAGGCACCTGGATCTCGACCGGCTACCTGATGTCGGAGATCGTGATGATCCCGCTCGCCGCGTGGCTCACGCGCGTGTTCGGCCTGCGCAATTTCCTGCTGACCAACTCGGCGCTGTTCATCGTGTTCTCGATGATGTGCGGCTGGTCGCATTCGCTCGCGGCAATGGTGGCCGGCCGCATCGGGCAGGGCTTCACGGGCGGCGCGCTGATCCCGACCGCACAGACCATCATCCGCACCCGGCTGCCGATGTCGCAGTTGCCCGTCGGCATGACGGTGTTCGGCCTGATCGTGCTGCTCGGTCCGCTGTTCGGCCCGGTCGTGGGCGGCTGGCTCGCGGAGAACATCAGCTGGAGCTGGTGCTTCTTCCTGAACCTGCCGGTCTGCCTGCTGCTGATGACCTTGCTGCTGGTCGGCCTGCCATCCGAGCGCCCGCAATGGCACGCGTTCCTCAATGCCGACTGGCTCGGCATCGCCGGGCTCGCGATCGGCCTCAGCTCGCTCACCGTCGTGCTCGAGGAAGGCCAGCGCGAACGCTGGTTCGAGTCGCACATGATCGTGACGCTGAGCTGGATCTCGTTCGCCGGGATGGTGTTGATCGCGCTATCGCAGCGCTTCGCGAAACGGCCGATCATGCGCCTGAGCCTGATGCGCAACCCGCGCTACGCGAGCGTGATCCTGATCGTGTCCGCGGTCGGCGCGGCGCTGTACGGCGTGTCCTATCTGCTGCCGCAGTTCCTGAGCCTCGTGGCCGGCTACAACGCCGCGCAGTCGGGCGCGATCATGCTGCTGTCCGGGCTGCCCGCCTTCCTCGTGATGCCGATCCTGCCGCGCCTGCTCGGCAAGGTCGACTTCCGGATCCTCGTGATCACGGGGCTGCTGCTGTTCTTCACGAGCTGCATGCTCGACATCGACCTCACCGCGCAAAGCGTGGGGCACGACTTCGTGTGGTCGCAGCTGATCCGCGGCATCGCACAGATGCTCGCGATGATGCCGCTCAACCAGGCGTCGATGGCCGCCGTCGCGCGCGAGGATTCCGGCGACGCCGCCGGCCTCTACAACATGGCGCGCAATCTCGGCGGCTCGATCGGGCTCGCGATCATCGGCACGGTGATCGATCGGCGCACGACCTTCCACGCCGCGATGCTGCGCGAATCGGTCAGCGCCAATTCGCCGCTCGGCCAGGACCGGCTCGCGGCCAACGCCGCCGGCTGGTTCGCGCAGACGGGCGACCTCGCCTACGCGCAATTGCGCGCGCTGGGCCAGTTCGCCGCGCAGATCCAGCAGCAGGCGCTCGTGATGACGTTTTCGGAAACCTTCTACCTGCTCGGTCTCGCGCTGCTCGCCTGCGTGCCGCTCGCGCTGCTGCTGCGGACCCCGCGCCACCCGGCGTCGCCCGCCGATGCCGGCCATTGATTCCCAGGATGCCGTGATGACGCCTTCCCATCGTTCCCGTTGCCTGCTCGCCGCGCTCGCGGCCGCTGGCGCGCTCGCGGGCTGCACGGTCGGCCCCGACTACCGCGGCGCGCCCGACGCGGCCGCGCCGGGCGACCACTTCGTGCGCGCGCCCGCCGGCGGCGTGCGCACCGCCGCGCCCGCGCCGAGCCGCTGGTGGCGCGCGCTCGACGATGCGCAGCTCGATGCGCTGATCGACGCGGCACTCGCCCACAATCCGGATCTGCGCGCCGCGCAGGCGCGCCTGCGCGAGGCGCGCGCGCAGCTCACGCAGCAGCGCGCGAACGCCCTGCCCAAGGTGTCGACGGATGCCGCCGCGCTGCGCACCCGCTCGCCCGACCTCGGCACGCTCGCGCTGCCCAGCAGCGCGCTGCCCGCCTCGCTCGGCGGCGGCGGACCGCTGCAGCTCTACACGGCGGGCTTCGATGCCAGTTGGGAGATCGACCTGTTCGGCGGCACCCGACGCGCGATCGAAGCCGCGTCCGCGCAGGCCGACGCGGTGCAGGCCGATCTCGCCGACACCCAGGTGTCGCTCGCGGCCGAGGTCGCGAGCGCGTACATCGACCTGCGCGACCAGCAGCAGCGGCTCGCGCTGTCGCGCCGCTCGGCCGGGCTCCAGCAGCAGATGCTCGCGCTCACGCAACAGCGCCGCGCACGCGGCGTCGCCGACGACAGCGACATCGAACGACTCACCAGCCAGCTGGAAAACACGCGTGCGACGCTGATCCCGCTCGACGCCCAGATCACCGATTCGCTCGACCGGCTCGCGGTGCTGACCGGCCAGGCGCCCGGCGCGCTCGACGCCGCGCTCGGCGACGCGCGCGCGCTGCCCGCGCTGCCCGCCGAGGTCGCGATCGGCGACCCGACCGCGCTGTTGCAGCGGCGGCCCGACATCCGCGCGGCCGAGCGCCGGCTCGCGTCGAGCAACGCGCAGATCGGCGAACACGTCGCTGACTTCTTCCCGAAGCTCACGCTGCTCGGCGATCTCGGCTTCAGCGCGAGCGATCCCGGCCACCTGCTGCGCAAGCGCGATTTCAGCTGGCTCGGCGCGCCCTATCTGCAATGGAACGTGCTGGACTTCGGCCGCACGCTCGGCGCGGTGCACGCGGCCGAGGCGTCGCGCGACGAGGCGGACGCGCGCTACGTGAAAACCGTGCTGGCCGCGCTGCAGGATGCGAATTCCGCGCTGTCGCGCTACGGCCATCAGCGCGATCACGTCGACACGCTGCAGAAGGTGGCCGCCTCGGCGGACCATGCGGAAACACTGCTGCGCGCGCGCTACACGGCCGGCGTCTCGACCCTGATCGACCTGCTCGACACGCAGCGCGACGCGCTCGGCGCGCAACAGAACGTGATTGCCGGCCGCGCGGAATTGCTGAAGGATTTCGTGTCGCTGCAGAAGAGCCTGGGGCTCGGCTGGCAGGCGGCGCCCGCGTGACAACCGGCGCGCCGTTGAACCCGGCGGCCCCGGTCCGGTCCAAGCGCCTCTTTCTTGACGAGGAACAGCATGATCCCGACCTTTCGCACGCCGCTGCTGCTCGCGGCCGTCACGCTGGCCGGCGCGGCCGGTCTCGCCGGCTGCCAGACCAACGACGCGCCGGCGCCCGTCGCCGCGCAACGGCCGGCCGACGGCCAGGCGGTGACCCGCACCGTCTATGTCGCGCCGCAGAAGGCGCGCTGCGTCGGCGTCGCGCCGATGGAATGCCTGCAGGTGCGCAATACGCCGAACGAACCGTGGTCGCTCTGGTACGCGGGCATCGAGGGCTTCGATTTCCAGCCGGGCTTCCAGTACGTGCTCGAAATCAACGAATACAAGGTGCCGAATCCGCCCGCCGACGGCTCGTCGATCCGCTGGGTGCTGAAGCGCGTCGTGCAGCGTCAGCCGGGCTGAACACGACCGGCCGCGCGCTCAGCGCGAGCGCCCGTCGTAGTGGCGAACCGGCACCGCGTCCACGTCGACGCCGTCCACGCAGCGCAGATTGATCGCCGCCATCGGCCGGCCCGTCGGATCGACGGCCTCGGCGAACGGATGGATCCCGCAGGTCGGACAGAAACGGTGCTGGATCACGTGCTGGTTGAACGTGTAGGCGCGCAGCGCATCCTGCGGCGTGAGCAGATGCAGCGCGTCGCGCGGCACGAACCACAGCAGCGCACCCTTGCGCGCGCAGATCGAGCAGTTGCACGCGAGCGCGCCGTCGATCTCGCCTTCCACCTCGAACTTCACGTTGCCGCAATGGCAACTGCCGGTATGCAGCATGTTCGTCTCCTGAATTGATCTGGAACCGCCGGCCGACCGCCTGCGCGCGCCGGACCCGCCAACGGTAGCGCCGGGCGTCGCGCGGCGCAAGCGGCCCCGTGCGCGTCAACCCTCGATGCGCGCGCGCGTGCCCGCCAGCAAAGCGGCCATCGCCGCCCGCGCGCGCGTCGCATCGCGCGCGACGATCGCGTCGTACACCGCCGTATGCTCCGCGAGCGACGCATTGAACACGTCGGCGCGCCGCGCGTTCACGCGCAATTGCGCCTCGAGCGTGCGGTCGATCAGCGCGCCGAGCGGCATCAGCAGCTCGTTGCCGCCCGCCGCCAGCACGCCCAGATGGAACTGCAGATCGGCGCGCACCCATTCGTCGACCTGATCGGCGGCCGCCATCGCCGCGTGCGCGGCGCCCAGTGCGGCCAGCGCATCGGCCGTGGCCGCGCGCGCCGCGAGCGCGGCGGCGTGGGGCTCGATCATCTCGCGCATCTCCTGGAGCTTCAGCGCGAACGCGAGTGGCGGCGCGACCTGCGCGTACCACGCGAGCAGATCCGCATCGAGCAGGTTCCAGGCCGCGCGCGGCCGCACCCGCGTGCCGACTTTCGGGCGCGACTCCAGCAGCCCCTTCGAGGTCAGCGTGCGCAGCGCCTCGCGCAAGACAGTCCGGCTCACGCCGTAGCACGCCATCAGGTCAGCCTCGCGCGGCAACGTCGCGTCGGGCGGGTAATCGCCGCGCAGGATCGTCGTGGCGAGCCGGTAGGCGGTTTGTCCATGCAGATCGCGTTGCATGACGGTTCTCCGGTTCGGGCAGCCGCCGGCGCGCGCCGGAAGACCACTATGTGCACATTAATACTATTAATACTACTTTTAAAACGACCGGTGTAGTATCGACGCATCGTTCCGATCGCACCCGACCAGGAGACTCCCGCGATGAAAATCACCCGCATCGAGACCTTCATCGTCCCGCCCCGCTGGCTGTTCCTGAAGATCGAGACCGACGCGGGGCTGGTCGGCTGGGGCGAGCCGATCGTCGAGGGTCGCGCGCACACGGTCGAAGCCGCCGTGCACGAGCTGGCCGACTACCTGATCGGCCAGGACCCGCTGCGCATCGAGGATCACTGGCAGGTGATGTACCGCGCCGGCTTCTATCGCGGCGGCCCGATCACCATGAGCGCGATCGCGGGCGTCGACCAGGCGCTGTGGGACATCAAGGGCAAGCATCACGACGCGCCCATCCACGCGCTGCTCGGCGGCCAGGTCCGCGACCGCATCAAGGTCTATTCGTGGATCGGCGGCGACCGTCCGCACGACGTCGCGGCCAACGCGCGCGCGGTGGTCGACCGCGGCTTCAAGGCGGTCAAGATGAACGGCTCGGAGGAACTGCAGATCGTCGACTCGTTCGACAAGGTCGAGCAGGTGATCGCGAACGTCGCGGCGGTGCGCGAGGCGGTCGGCCCGCACGTCGGCATCGGCGTCGATTTCCATGGCCGCGTGCACAAGCCGATGGCCAAGGTGCTCGCGAAGGAACTCGACCCGTACAAGCTGATGTTCATCGAGGAGCCGGTGCTGTCCGAGCACGCGGAGGCGCTGCGCGACATCGCGAGCCAGACCGGCACGCCGATCGCGCTGGGCGAGCGGCTCTACTCGCGCTGGGACTTCAAGCAGGTGCTCGCGGGCGGCTACGTCGACATCATCCAGCCCGACGCCTCGCACGCGGGCGGCATCACCGAGTGCCGCAAGATCGCCACCCTCGCGGAAGCCTACGACGTCGCGCTCGCGCTGCACTGCCCGCTCGGGCCGATCGCGCTGGCCGCGTGCCTGCAGCTCGACGCGGTCAGCTACAACGCCTTCATTCAGGAACAGAGCCTCGGCATCCACTACAACCAGGGCAACGACCTGCTCGACTACCTGCGCAACCCCGAGGTGTTCCGCTACGAGGATGGCTTCGTGGCGATCCCGCAGGGCCCGGGGCTCGGCATCGAGGTCAACGAGGACAAGGTTCGCGAGATGGCCCGCGTCGGCCACCGCTGGCGCAACCCCGTGTGGCGCCACGCGGACGGCAGCGTCGCCGAGTGGTGAACGGCGGAGCGCCGCCCGGCGGAGCGCCCCTCCCGTCGCGCATCAGCCCAGCGCCGCGAACCCCGGCACGCTGAACGACAGCACCGCCGCCGCGATGAACACGCCGATCATCGTCAGCGCCTCGAGGTGCAGTATGTTGCAGAAGGTGTGGGCGTCCTCGGTCGACGCGGTGCGCCGCAGGCGCGGCAGCGCGGCAGTGCGGTTCAGGCCGCCCAGCAGCACCGCGAGCGTGACGAGCGACAGCTTGAGCAGCAGGACGCGCCCCCAGGTGCTGCCGTCGAGCGGCGCGAGCGAGCCGCCGAGGCCGCGCACCACGTTCAGCGCACCCGTCGCCAGCACGAACCCGAACGCGACCAGGGACAGCCGCGACAGCGGCTGCGCGACGCGGATCAACGCGCCGCGCGCGATCGACGAGCCGAGCGCGGGCAGCACCGCCAGCCCGCCCGCGAGCACGAGGCCGCCCCAGACGGCGGTCGCGAGCAGGTGCAGCGCCTGCACGCCGGCCGCGGCCGAGAACGTGCCCGCGTCGGCCGCATGGCCGAGCGAGGCCTTGCCCGCGGCGATCGCGATCACCGCGAGCCACAGCAGCGCATAGGAGAGCGGGCTGTCCGGGCGCGCGAGCGCGACCGCCAGCAGCAGCAACGCGCCGCCCGCCGCGACGCCCCAGGCATGGCCGGTATGCGTCTGAATCAGCACCACGGGCAGCGCGTCGAGCGCGCCGCCGAGGCCCGCGCCGCTCATCGAGGCGGCCTGATAGACCAGCCAGCCGCAGTCGGCCAGCAGCAGCACCGCGGCCGCGACGACCAGCGAGCGCTGGGCGCGCAGCCAGGCCGGATGCGACGGCGCGATGCGCGGCCGCGCACCGTCCTTCGCGAGCCAGCCCTTCAGCAGCGCCGAGCCGACCGCCATCGCGAACGCGATGTCCATCAACGCGGCCAGCGCGACCTGACCGAACCACAGGCTGTCGAGCTTCATCGCGCACCGCCTTGCGCGACGGTGCAGGACGGGAGCGCGGCGGACCGGGAGGCGGAACTGTTGTTTTCGAGCAATTGCACGGCAAGAAGCGTCATCGGCTGGATCGGAAAAAGTAAACGAATGCCACGAAAAGGCCGCCGCAACGGCCTCGCGCGACCCGCGAGTGTACGGTCTTCGATGCCGGATGCGCAGCCGGGTTCACCGCCCGCGCATCATTTCAGCGTCAAATTGTCGCAATGGCGCGCATTGACGGAACCGCGTCGGCCGCGCCAAATAGCCGGGATTACCCATCGATGATAGAATGCCGCGGCGCAGCAGCCCTGCTGCCTGCCGTTTGCCGTTACCGCCGTCACGCCGGGCCGATCGAAGCCCGGTCAGGTCCCCGACGAATAACAATGGAGTCTCGTTTGTCTTCAAGACGCCTCTTCCGTCCGCTGCTCGCCGTTCTGTTGATCGGCGGAGCGGGCTTCCTGAGCACTGCGCAGGCGCAGACCAAGCCCACGGAGCAAGCCGCGGCCCAGGCGCCGCTCAAGGCGCCGGATACGATGGCCGAGCGTGTGCGCGGCTGTACGGCATGTCATGGCACCCAGGGCCAGGGCACCGATAACGATTACTTCCCGCGTCTCGCGGGCAAGCCGGCCGAGTACTTGTACAACCAGCTCGTCAATTTCCGTGACGGCCGCCGCAAGTACCCGCCGATGAACTATCTGCTGACGTACCTGAACGACGATTACCTGCACGAGATCGCGCGGCACTTCTCGGAACAGCGTCCGCCCTACCCGACGCCCGCGAAGCCGACGCTGCCGGCGGCGACCGTCGAGCGCGGCAAGCAGCTCGCGCTGCACGGCGATCCGGCGCGCAAGCTGCCCGCGTGCGTGGCCTGCCACGGCACCGCGCTGACCGGCATGCAGCCCGCGATCCCGGGTCTCGTCGGCCTGCACAGCGACTACCTGAGCGCGCAGATCGGCGCATGGCGGTCCGGCACGCGCCACGCGAAGGCGCCCGACTGCATGCACGAGATCGCCAGCAAGCTTTCCGACGAAGACGTGACTGCCGTGACGGCGTGGCTCGCCGCCCAACCGGCGCCCGCCAACCCCGTACCCGCCCCGGCCCGTTCGATGAAGACTCCGCTCGCCTGCGGCAGCGAACCGCAATAAGGCTCGGGAGACAGATTAAATGAAACGCAAGTCCCTGTTTGCACTCTCGGCTGTCGTGATCGTCGCGGCAGCAGCGCTCGTGCCGGTGTTCTGGCCCGGCAGCGACACGCTGCACGGCGCAGCGGCCGTCGCCGCGACGCCGGCCGACCAGGCCGCGCTCATCAAGAAGGGCGAATACCTCGCGCGCGTCGGCGACTGTATCGCCTGCCACACGGTGCGCGGCGGCAAGCCCTTCGCGGGCGGCCTGCCGATGGCGACGCCGTTCGGCACGATGTACACCCCGAACATCACGCCGGACGACAAGTACGGCATCGGCAAGTGGACCTCCGACGATTTCTATCGCGCGATGCACACCGGCCGCTCGAAGGACGGCAGCCTGCTGTACCCGGGCTTCCCGTTCGCGAGCTACACGAAGGTCACGCGCGCCGATTCGGATGCGATCTACGCGTACATGCGCTCGGTCGCGCCGGTCAACGTGGCGAGCCGTCCGCATGAGCTGAAGTTCCCGTTCAACAACCGCAACCTGCTGATCGGCTGGCGCACGCTGTTCTTCAAGGAAGGCGAGTACAAGCCGGATCCGACCAAGTCGGTCGAATGGAACCGAGGCGCCTATCTCGTCGAAGGTCTCGGCCACTGCAGCATGTGCCACACCTCGATCAACATGATGGGCGGCCCGGTGAGTTCGGCGGCCTTCGCGGGTGGCCTGATCCCGCTGCAGAACTGGTATGCGCCGTCGCTCACGAACGACAAGGAACTGGGCCTCGGTGACTGGCACGTGCAGGAGCTGTCCGACCTGCTGCAGGCCGGCGTGTCGAACAAGGGCGCGGTGTTCGGCCCGATGGCCGACGTGGTCCACAACAGCTTGCAGTACATGAGCGACGAGGACACGCGGGCGATGTCGACCTACCTGAAGTCGATTCCGCAGAAGGCCGAGGCGCCGAAGAACATGCAGTACGAGCCGTCGAAGCAATTCGGCGGCGAGCTGCTCGAGCAAGGCAAGAAGATCTACGCGGACAACTGCGCGACCTGCCACGGCGCTTCGGGCCAGGGCAAGCCGCCGGCCTACCCGCCGCTCGCGCAGAACCACTCGATCATGATGGAATCGGCGGTCAACCCGATCCGCATGGTGCTCAACGGCGGCTACCCGCCGAGCACGTTCAAGAATCCGCGCCCGTACGGCATGCCGCCGTTTGCGCAATCGCTGTCGAATCAGGAAGTCGCGGCGGTCGTTACGTACATCCGCTCGTCGTGGGGCAACAACGGTTCGCCGATCTCGCCGCAGCAGGTGAGTGATCTGCGTTCCGCGCCACTCGACTAAGTATCGAATGACGCAAACGGGGCGCGGCTGCGGGAAACCGCGGCCGCGCCCTTTTGTCTTTTGGCGATGTCCTCCCGCGCCGGCCGCGCGGCGACCTCGCCCCTCCCTATAAAGTAAGAGTCGCTCATGTCTTTCGCTTCCCTCGGCCTCGCCGAACCGCTGGTGCGGGCCGTCAACGAACTCGGTTATACCGAGCCGACCCCGATCCAAACCCAGGCCATCCCCGCCGTACTCGGCGGCGGCGACCTGCTCGCCGGCGCGCAGACCGGCACCGGCAAGACCGCCGGCTTCACGCTGCCGATCCTGCAGCGCCTGCACACCTTCTATGCGTCCCATCCGGGCGCGAAGCGCACGGTGCGCGCGCTGATTCTCACGCCGACGCGCGAACTCGCCGCCCAGGTCGAGGAAAGCGTGCGCGCGTACAGCAAGTACGTGAAACTGCGCTCGGCCGTGATGTTCGGCGGCGTCAGCATCAATCCGCAGATCGATGCGCTCCGGCGCGGCGTCGACATCGTCGTCGCGACGCCCGGCCGCCTGCTCGACCACATGCAGCAGAAGACCATCGATCTCTCGCAGCTCGACATCCTGGTGCTCGACGAGGCCGACCGGATGCTCGACATGGGCTTCATCCACGACATCAAGCGCGTGCTCGCGAAGCTGCCGCCGAAGCGCCAGAACCTGCTGTTCTCCGCAACCTTCTCCGATGAGATCAAGGCGCTCGCCGACAGCCTGCTCGACAACCCCGCGCTGATCGAGGTCGCTCGCCGCAACACCACCGCCGAAAAGATCGCGCAGAAGATCCACCCGGTCGACCGCGACCGCAAGCGCGAGCTGCTGACCCACCTGATCCGCGAACACAACTGGTTCCAGGTGCTCGTGTTCACCCGCACCAAGCACGGCGCGAACCGGCTCGCGGAACAGCTGGCGAAGGACGGCATCAGCGCGCTCGCGATCCACGGCAACAAGAGCCAGTCGGCGCGCACGCGCGCGCTGTCGGAATTCAAGAGCAATACGCTGCAGGTGCTGGTCGCGACCGACATCGCCGCGCGCGGAATCGACATCGACCAGTTGCCGCACGTCGTCAACTTCGACCTGCCGAACGTGCCCGAGGACTACGTGCACCGGATCGGCCGCACCGGCCGCGCGGGCGCGAACGGCGAGGCGGTGTCGCTCGTCTGCGTCGACGAGAAGCAATTGCTGCGCGACATCGAGCGGCTCATCAAGCGCGAGATTCCGCAGGAAGTGATCTCGGGCTTCGAGCCCGATCCGAACGCGAAGCCGGAGCCGATCCAGCGTCGCGGCCAGGGTCAAGGTCAAGGTCAGGGTCAGCGCGGCGGCAACGCCGGCGGCGGCCAACGTTCGCCGCGCGCGGGTGGGCCCGCGCCGGCGCAGGCCGCGCCGCGCCGCAGCGAAGGCGGTCAGGCGAAGCAGGCCAAACAGCCCGCCAAGCCGCGCGCGCCGCAAGGCGGCGGCGGCAACGGCGGCCGACCGGCGGCCGGCACGGGCGGCGGCGGCGCGCACGCGAACCGCAGCCGTTCGTCGCGCAGCGGCCAACGCGGCCACTGAACCCCACGCCCCGGCTCCGCCCGGGGCGTGCCGCTATGCGGGGGCCGCGTTCGCGAGCGCCGTCAGCTGCGCGACCTGGCGCGCCCAGCGCGCCAGCACCGCATCGGCGGCCTCGCCCAGTTCGAACGTGATGCCCGTCGCCAGCCGCGCGTAACCGACCCGCTGCGCCTCCGCGCCCGCCAGCGTCGCGCGAAAAACCGCGAGACCGTCCGGCGTCGCGCCGGCGGGCTCGACCGACAACTGCGCCTGATGAAACGCGCCGTCCCACACGAAGCTCAGCGTCGCCGCGCGCCGCTGCGGCAACGCGCGCGCGCCGCGCGATTGCGGCCATAGCGCGAAGTACAGCGTGCGTGCGTCGGGCGCGTACAGCTCGCCCGCGCTGAGCAGCGTGGTGCGGATCTGCGGCAGGCCGTCCAGTTCGTCGGCCACCAGCAGCGACGCGGTGAAGCCGGCCTTGGCGGCAAGCCGCGCACCGTCGAACAGCGCGGCGACGGCGGACGGCCAGGCGTCGTAATGCACGCGCTCAAGCGCGGCGCGGTCGGTGTCGGTCACGGAGGAATCCTCGCGGAGCAGGGCGCGCCGCGCTCAACGGAAGAGCACATGCTGGGTCAGCTTGGCAAGCGGGTAATGGACGCCCGGCTGGATCCGCGCGGGCAGGTCGAGCGGCTTGAGCAACATCTTCACGCACATGTCGGCGGACAGGTTGCGACGCACCAGCGCATTGACGCGCGCCGCGCGCTCGCGGTTGTAGACGGCGTCGCCGACGCGCTCCGGATAGCGGGTCGCGAACACGTGCCGCAGCGCGATCTCCGAATCCTCGTTCTTGATCTCCATCACACGACGCAGCAACGCGCCCAGCACCGCGAGCCGGCCGTTGCCCTCGATCCGGTTGTACTTCTTGAAATATTTGAAGAAGTGCTTGTAATGACGCACCTCGTCGGTCCGGATGTAGTCGGTGATCTGCTTGAGCACGGGCTCGTCGGAACACTCGTTGATCGCGCGGTAGAGCGTCGCGGTGCCGGTCTCGACGACGCAGCGCGCGACCATCTCGAGCGCACGCGTCTTCTCGAACGCCTCGACCGAACAGGTTTTCGAATATTCGTCAAAGAAGCTGGCGAACGCGCGATCCCAGTCGAACTCGGGCCACACGTGCGCGATATACGCCTTCAGCGCGCGGCCGTGCTGCAGTTCCTCGTGTTCCCAATGCGTGTTGAGCCATTCGGATACTTCCGGATCGTCGCCGAAGAACTGACTCAGGTTGCTGGTGTAAAGATCGGACCCGCTCTCGATGAACGAGGCCGCGCACAGCAACAGCAGCAGATCCTCGTTCGCCGCCGCGCGCTGGCGGTCGATCCTCGTCAAGTCGATATCTTCGATACGCCAGGGCATGACATGCGTCGCTTCAGCCTGCATGGTGGGCTCCCTAGCGCCGTATCCGGCAGGACCCCAGCCGGGCACGAAGGTGCGCGGTTGGCGATCTTGTCGAATGCGGCACTTTGAAATCGGTTAGTCGATAGGTCCGGGCATCTTAGCCGGACTTTCATGCTCGTGCCTTCAAACACTGACCGTCCAGGGTAGACGCGGTTCCACCGGAGCGCTTACCCAATATTAGACAAGTCATTCCAAAGCCGCCCCAATAAAAAAGGCGGCCCGTGGGCCGCCCGCCGGGCGCGATGCGCGGCGCCCGTTCAAAACCCGGCCGCGAGCCCGTCGCGGCGGCTGTCGCTCGCCGCCACGTAGCCGCGCTCGGGCTCGTCGCGATCGAGTCGCCAGATGAACTGGCCGGAACCGAAATCCATGTAAGGATCGTCAACCGACTTGATCGCATGGCCGCGCGCCGTCAGCTCGGCGACCACCGCCGGATCGAGCGTCGACTCGACGTCGAGCGTGAAATCGCGGTTGACCTTCCAGCGCGGCGCATCGCACGCGGCCTGCGGCTGCTGGCCGTAGCCGAGCATCCGCACGATGGTCTGCAGGTGGCCCTGCGGCTGCATGTCGCCGCCCATCACGCCGAAGCTCATCACCGCCTCCCGCCGCCCCGCCGCCTGCTCCGTGACGAAGCCCGGGATGATGGTGTGGAACGGCCGCTTGCCGCCCGCCACCACGTTCGGCGACGCCGGATCCATCGAGAACCCGCAGCCGCGGTTCTGCAGCGCGATGCCCGTGCCCGGCACCACGAGCCCGGAACCGAAGCCCATGTAGTTCGATTGAATGAAGCTGACCATCATGCCGCGCTCGTCGGCGGCGCTCAGGTAGATGGTGCCGCCCGCGCGCGGCATGCCGAAGCTGAAATGGGTCGCGCGCCTCGGATCGATCAACTTCGCGCGCGCGTCGAGGTAGGCGTCGTCGAGCATCTGTTCCGGCGTGACGTCCATCGCGCGCGGCTCGGCGACATAGCGGTACACGTCGGCGAACGCGAGCTTCATCGCCTCGATCTGGATGTGCTGCGCATCGGCCGAGTCGAGCGGCAGGCCGTCGAGATCGAAACGCTCCATGATGCCCAGCGCGATCAACGCGGCGATCCCCTGCCCGTTCGGCGGAATCTCGTGCACCGTGCGGCCGCGATAGTCCTTGCCGATCGGCTCGACCCATTCGGCCCGGTAGCCGCGCAGATCCTCGGCCGTCAGCGCACCGCCGCCGTCGCGCGCGAAGCCCGCGATCGCCTCTGCGAGGCTGCCCTCGTAGAACGCGCGCGCGCCTTCGCGCGCGAGCGTGCGCAACGTGCGCGCATGGCCCGGGAAACACACCCGCTCGCTGACCTCGGGCGCGCGCCCGCGCGGCATGAAGGTGTCGGCGAAGCCCGGCAGCGCGTGCAGCTCGGGCACGGCCGCCGCCCATTTGTGCGCGACGATCGCCGCGACCGCGTGGCCGCGCTCGGCCACCTCGATCGCGGGTTCGAGCAGATCCGCGAACGGCAGCGAGCCGAACTTCGCGTGCAGCGCCTCCCAACCCGCGATCACGCCCGGCACGGTCACCGTGTCCCAGCCGCGCTTCGGCTGCCGCGCGAGGCCGTCGCCCGCGTCGCCGTGGCGGCGGCGGAAGTAGTCGGGGTTCCACGCGGCCGGCGCGACGCCCGAGGCGTTGAGCCCATGCAGCCGCGCGCCATCCCAGACCAGCGCGAATGCATCGCCGCCGAGGCCGCACGACACCGGCTCGACCACCGTGATCATCGCCGCGGCCGCGAGCGCCGCGTCGACCGCATTGCCGCCCTTCCACAGCATCCGCAGGCCGGCCTGCGCCGCGAGCGGATGGGAGGTCGACACCAGGTTGCGCGCGAACACGGGCACGCGCGTCGTCGGATACGGGTTCTGCCAGGCAAAGCGGGTCATGTCAGCACTCTCGGGTCGATACGGGAAAGGCGGGCCGCGCCGCGCGGCCGCAACCCGCCATTGCAACGTGAAAGGCGGATTCGATCAAATTCATTTATCACATGAATCCATTCATTCAAATCATGAATAGGACGGGTACGCGCGCGCACGGCGCGCCGGAATGTTCGTTCGAACACCCTTACAATACCGCGTACCCACCGTCCTCCGAACGACTCGCACGCATCCCATGACCCGAGACCCCCGCATCAGCCTCAACGCGCGCCAGCAGGAACTGCTCGATTGGGTGCAGCGCGACGGTTTCGTGACCGTCGACGATCTCGCCGCGCATTTCGCCGTGACGCCGCAGACGATCCGCCGCGACGTCAACTGGCTCGCCGACCTGAACCTGCTGCGCCGCTACCACGGCGGCGCGAGCCTGCCGACCAGCTCGGAAAACGTGTCGTACACGGCGCGCCAGCGGATGTTCCACGACGAGAAGCGCCGCATCGCCGCGCTCGCCGCGTCGCACATCCCCGACCAGGCGTCGCTGTTCATCAATCTCGGCACCACGACCGAGGAGGTCGCGCGCGCGCTGAACCGCCACCACGGGCTGCGCGTGGTCACCAACAACCTGAACGTCGCGGCGATGATGAGCGGCTATCCGGAGTGCGAGGTGCTGATCACGGGCGGCATCGTGCGCCCGTGGGACAAGGGGATCGTCGGGGAGCTGGCGATCGACTTCATCCGCCAGTTCAAGGTCGACTACGCGATCATCGGCACCTCGGCGATCGAGACCGACGGCACGCTGCGCGACTTCGACACGCGCGAGGTGCGGGTGGCCGAGGCGATCATGGAGCATGCGCGCACCGTCTACCTCGTCACCGACCATTCGAAGTTCGGCCGCCCGGCGCTGGTGCGCCAGGGCCACCTGAGCCAGATCCATGCGCTGTTCACCGACAAGCCGCTGCCAGCGGAGATGAGCGAGACCGTCGCCGCGGCCGGCACCCAGGTGTTCGTGGCGGAATGAACAGCCGGAGACCCGGGGCCCGGCGATCCGACGACCGATAACCGACCGCCTTCGCGCTGTTGCGTCGCAACCCAAACCTCAAGTCAAATCAAGAAGTTGCCACGCAAGCGCACCCGCTCGGACGCGCCAAACCTGTCAATCGGAAAATTTTCGGGGCGGGATTTGGAGAAGTCCCGGCGATTGACTAGACTCCCAATCCCGGCGCGGCTGTCCGCGCAATGCGGGTAGCCGGTGATGACCGTGCCGGCGGTAGCGGCTTTTCCCCCCACGCCTTCCCTCGCTGGGTGACGCGTACCGGGCCTCCCGATACGTGGGCAGTACGGTTGTCATGGAGAGAACGATGCTCAGTCCGCATGAATTTGCCACGCTATTGCTTGTGAAGGACGCCCCCGACCAAGCCGACATGGAACGCGACGAACTTGACGCCCTGCTCGAACGTCAGCTCGTCAAGCTCGAGGCGCTGGGCTCGGGCCGCAAATACTGCGTCACCGAAAGCGGCGACGCCGCCCTCAGATCGATCAAGCACCGCTTCTCGTGAAGCGGGCCCGCCCGCCCGCGGCCTGACGGGCATCCGGCGGCGCGCCACGCGCGCCGCGTTGCTTGGCGTCTCTCGTCCTCAACCGCCGCGCAGCGTCGGATCGACCGCCGCGCGCCAGCTCAGCGCTTTCGCGCGCTCCCCGTTGAAATAGTCCGCCCACGCGCCGCGCGCGGCCGCGTCGTCGCGCGCGCCGAGCGCCGCGTGACGCGCGGCCAGCTCACGCCCGAACGCGCAGAACCGCGCGTCCGTCAGCCCGCCGTGCCGCTTCGCGACCCACGCATCGTAGAGCGCCGAATACACCGGCTGCGCGTCCGCGCCGTAATCGGCCTCCGCCCCGCCGCACTGCGTCTGCAGCGCGGCGAACGACGGCGCGCCCCAGCCGCCCGTCAGGGGCGGCGTGCCCACGCATCCGGCCAGGAGCGCGAGCGCGCCGGCCGCCATCCAGTTGCGCATGTTCCACCTCGGATTGCCACGATCCCGTGAGTATCGTCCGGGATTGCCCGTAGCGCCACCCGGCCCTCTTAAACGAACTTTACTTTTTCAATTTTGTTCATTAAATTTCGAATTCGAACATTTCTAGTTCGTCTCATTTTCTGTTAAGACGATAAGGGACAGCAGGTGACTCAACTGAACCGATACGATCTGCTCGTCGTCGGCGGCGGGATCAACGGCGCGGGCATCGCGCGCGATGCGGCCGGCCGCGGCCTGTCGGTGCTGCTCTGCGAGCAGGACGACCTCGCTTCGCACACCTCGTCGTGCAGCACGAAGCTGATCCACGGCGGGCTGCGCTACCTCGAGTACAAGGAATTCGGGCTCGTGCGCAAGGCGCTGCAGGAGCGCGAGACGCTGCTGCGCGCGGCGCCCCACATCATGTGGCCGCTGCGCTTCGTGATGCCGCACATGCCGAACCTGCGGCCCGCGTGGCTGATCCGTCTCGGCCTGTTCCTCTACGACCACCTCGCGCGGCGCGAGCTGCTGCCCGGTTCGCGCGGCATCGACATGCGCCGCCACGCGGCCGGCGCCCCGCTCATCGATTCGATCAAGCGCGGCTTCGTCTACTCGGACGGCTGGGTCGACGACGCGCGGCTCGTCGTGCTGAACGCGCTCGACGCGCAGGAGCGCGGCGCGCGCATCCTGACCCGTACCCGCCTCGTCTCGGCCGAGCGCCGCGACGGCGAATGGGTCGCGCAGCTGCGCCAACCCGACGGCGAGACGCTGACGGTACACGCGCGCGCGATCGCGAACGCCGCCGGCCCGTGGGTCGGCGAGGTGCTGCACGGCGCGCTCGGCCGCGGCGCGCAGCACAGCGTGCGGCTCGTGAAGGGCAGCCATATCGTCACGAAGCGCCTGTTCGATCACGACCACGCGTATATCTTCCAGAACCCGGACAAGCGGATCATCTTCGCGATTCCCTACGAGCACGACTACACGCTGGTCGGCACGACGGACGTCGAATATCACCACGATCCGGCCAAGGTCGCGATCGACCGCGACGAAACGCTCTACCTGTGCGAGTCGATCAATCGCTATTTCAAGCGTAAGATCTCGCCCGCCGACGTGCACTGGACCTATTCCGGCGTGCGCCCGCTGCTCGAAGAGGAAGGCGCCGACAATCCGTCCGCGGTCACGCGCGACTACCGGCTCGAACTCGACGACAACGGCGCGCCGCTGCTGTCGGTGTTCGGCGGCAAGATCACGACCTTCCGCAAGCTCGCCGAAGAAGCGGCCGACCTGCTGTGCCGCTCGCTCGACAAGCCCGCCGGCGCCTGGACGGCCGGCGCGGCGCTGCCCGGCGGCGACATCGCCGACGCGCGCTTCGCGCCGTTCGCCGAGGCCTTCGCGAAACGTCATCCGTGGCTGCCCGCCGGGCTCGCGCGACGCTATGCGCGCGCCTACGGCACGCGCGCCGCGAGCGTGCTCGGCGGCGCGACCTCGCTCGCGGAACTCGGCGCGCCGATCGCGCCCGGTCTCTACGAAGCGGAGCTGCGCTACCTGCGCGACGTCGAATGGGCGACCCGCGCGGAGGACGTGCTGTGGCGCCGTTCGAAGCTCGGCCTGCATGTCGCGCCTGGCACGCTCGACGCGGTCGCCGCCGCGCTCGACGCCTGGTTCGCGACCGCCCGACCGACCGCGGCTGCGCACTGAATGGCACGGAAGGTCCGGTAACACCCCACGCGCCGCTCCCCGCGGCGCGCATCACAACTACGCTTGCATGGAGATGAGACAAATGCAGGATCAGTACATTCTCGCTCTCGACCAGGGCACCACCAGCTCCCGCGCGATGCTGTTCGATCGTCAGGGCAATATCGTGTCGATCGCTCAGAAGGAATTCGAGCAGATCTACCCGCAACCGGGCTGGGTCGAGCACAACCCGCAGGAAATCTGGTCGACCCAGGCAGGCGTCGCGGCGGAAGCCGTCACGCGCGCCGGCCTGAACGGCACGTCGATCGCCGCGATCGGCATCACCAACCAGCGCGAAACCACGATCGTGTGGGATCGCGAGACCGGCCAGCCGATCTACAACGCGATCGTGTGGCAGGACCGCCGCACCGCCGACTTCTGCGACCAGCTGAAGGCGCAGGGCCTCGACGAGAAGGTGCGCGCGAAGACCGGCCTGCCGATCGACTCCTACTTCTCCGGCACCAAGATCCGCTGGATCCTCGACAACGTCGAGGGTGCGCGCGAGAAGGCGCGCCAGGGCAAGCTCGCGTTCGGCACGGTCGACAGCTGGCTCGTGTGGAACTTCACCAAGCACGAGCTGCACGTGACCGACGTGACCAACGCGTCGCGCACGATGCTGTTCAACATCCACACGCGCGAGTGGGACGACGATCTCCTGGAAGCGCTCGACATCCCGCGCAGCATGCTGCCGGAAGTGCGCGCGTCGTCGGAGATCTACGGCAACACCAAGACCACCGTGTTCGCCTCGAAGATCCCGCTCGCGGGCATCGCGGGCGACCAGCAGGCGGCGCTGTTCGGCCAGATGTGCACGACCTCGGGCATGGTCAAGAACACCTACGGCACCGGCTGCTTCCTGATGATGAACACCGGGACCAAGCCGATCGAGTCGAAGAACAACCTCGTGACGACGATCGCATGGCAGGTCGGCAACGAGGTGAACTACGCGCTCGAAGGCAGCATCTTCATCGCGGGCGCGGTGGTGCAGTGGCTGCGCGACGGCCTCGGCATCATCAAGAGCGCGGCCGAGATCGAAGCGCTCGCGGCCAGCGTGCCGCACACCGACGGCGTCTACCTCGTGCCCGCCTTCGCCGGCCTCGGCGCGCCGCACTGGAACCCGCGCGCGCGCGGCTCGCTGTTCGGCGTGACGCGCGGCACGACGTCCGCGCACCTCGCGCGCGCGGCGCTCGATTCGATCGCCTACCAGTCGCTCGACGTGCTGAAGGCGATGGAGGCCGACTCGGGCATCCGCATCGGCGAGCTGCGCGTCGACGGCGGCGCGAGCGCGAACAATCTGCTGATGCAGTTCCAGGCAGACCTGCTCGGCGTCGACGCGGTGCGTCCGCAGATCACCGAGACCACGGCGCTCGGCGCCGCGTATCTCGCGGGTCTCGCGATCGGCTACTGGGAAAACCTCGACGACCTGCGCAGCCAGTGGCAGCTCGACAAGCGCTTCTCCCCGTCGCTGGCGGACCGTGAAGTCAGCGCCTGTCTGTCCGGCTGGCAGCGCGCGGTGCGCGCGGCGAAGGCCTGGGCCGACGACACGAAGTAAACTGCGGCACCGGTAAAACAACCCTTCATTAGAAATAGCAGGCGGGCCGCGCGACCTTCGCGCGAGTCCGCCGCATTGGTAGAGCGAGACAAACATGTCACCTTATATTGCAGAATTCATCGGCACGGCGATCCTCGTGCTGCTGGGCAACGGCGCGGTCGCCAACGTATTGCTGGCGAAGACCAAGGGCCGGGGCGCGGACCTGATCGTGATCGTGATGGGCTGGGCGATGGCCGTGTTCGTCGCGGTTTACGTGACCGCCTCGTTCAGCGGCGCGCACCTGAATCCGATCGTCACGATCAGCCTCGCGCTCGCGGGCAAGTTCGCGTGGTCGAAGGTGCTCGGCTACATCGTGTCGCAGATGCTCGGCGGCATGGCGGGCGCGCTGCTCGTCTGGCTCGCGTATCGCCAGCACTTCGCGAAGGAAGTCGATCCCGACCTGAAGCTCGCGGTCTTCTGCACCGCGCCCGCGATCCGCAGCGTCACGCACAACGTGCTGACGGAGGCGATCTGCACCTTCGTGCTGATCCTCGGCGTGCTGTACCTCGCCGCGCCGCAAGTCGGCCTCGGCGCGCTCGACGCGCTGCCGGTCGGTCTCCTCGTGCTCGGCATCGGCATCTCGCTCGGCGGCCCGACGGGCTACGCGATGAGCCCCGCGCGCGACCTGTCGCCGCGCATCATGCACGCGCTGCTGCCGATCCCGGGCAAGCGCGACAGCGACTGGCGCTATGCGTGGGTGCCCGTGCTCGGGCCGCTGCTCGGCGGCTCGCTCGCAGCGGGGCTCTACCTGTACCTGCATTCGGCGCGCTGAGCGCGATGTGTGCGGCGGGCCACCCAGGCCCGCCAAAACCCGCCGGCGGCCCCGCCCCGGCGGGTTTTTTGCATGGAGACGACCCACCGCGTCGCGGGTGAAAGCACGTATGATGGCGACTGACTGCTGATTCCTGCCTTCGTCCCTGCTCCTATGCTCGACCATCTCATCTGCGACTGCGACGGCGTCCTCGTCGACAGCGAAGTGATCGCCGATCGCGTGCTGTTCGACACGCTGTCCGACACGTTCCCCGGCATCAATTTCACCGCCGACGCGAAAGCCGCGTTCGGCCAGCAGACCTCGCGCTTTCTCGCGGGTCTCGAAACGCGTCACGGCATCACGATGCCGCCCGACTTCCTGCAAACGATCGAACAGCGCGTCGAGGACGCGCTCGCCCGTTCGCTCACGCCGATTGCCGGCGTGCGCGAGGCCCTGCTGAAGGTGAAGCTGCCGGTGGCCGTGGTGTCGAACAGCGGGCTCGACCGGGTGCGGCGCTCGCTCAAGCGCGCGGCGCTGACCGACGTGTTCGGCGAGCGCGTGTTCAGCGCCGAGCAGGTCGCGCATCCCAAGCCCTATCCCGACGTCTATCTGTTCGCCGCGCTCTCGCTCGGCGTCGATCCGTCGCGCTGCCTCGTCATCGAGGACAGCATGTCCGGCCTGAACGCCGCACGCGCGGCCGGCATGAAGACGATCGCGTTCGTGGGCGCGAGCCACATTCCGGGCGGATACGAGGACGTGCTGCGCAAGCTCGGCGTGACGCGCATCATGCGCTCGATGGACGAACTGCCCGCGCTCGTCGCGGCAGGCGCGCGCGGCGCGTTCGGGGATCTGCAGTCGTAGACTGCGACGACGCGCGGCATGCCGGTCGTCGTCACGACGGACGCCCGACGAGGCTGCGCGATTCCTGCCCGCGCTTCGCACGCGGCGGCGCACGGTGAACGCGACGCGGCCGACCCGCGCCGCCGCACACCGCGTTCGCGCGCAGCCATCGCGCACGGCGTCCGGGCCGTTCACCGGCCCGCCCGGCCCGCGAATCCGAATCCGACCGCCGGCCCGCAAGCCGGCGGCCCGCCTCACCCGATCACGCGGCGTCGACGCATGCGTCGCGCTCGCGCGCGGCCGCGAGCGCGGTGCGGAACGCCACCAGTTCCTCGATCGTCAGCATCGGCAGGTCGTGCTGCTCGGCAAAGCGCGCGACATCGTCGCCGCGCGTCATCGTGCCGTCCGGATTCATCAGCTCGCACAGCACGCCGGCCGGCTTGAGGCCCGCGAGGATCGTCAGGTCGACCGTCCCCTCGGTATGGCCGCGCCGCGCGAGCACGCCGCCCGGCGCCGCGCGCAGCGGGAACACGTGGCCCGGCCGCACGATGTCGGCGGGCCGCGCAGCGTCGGCGATCGCCGCGCGGATCGTCGTCACGCGGTCGGCCGCCGACACGCCGGTCGACACCCCGTCGCGCGCCTCGATCGACACCGTGAACGCGGTGCCGTTGCGGCTCTCGTTCAGTTGCACCATCGGCGGCAACTCAAGCGCGCGGACCTTCTCGTCGGTCAGGCACAGGCACACGATGCCGCTGCATTCGCGGATCAGGAGCGCCATCGTCGCATCGGTGAGCCGTTCGGCGGCGACGATCAGGTCGGCCTCGTTCTCGCGATCGTGATCGTCCTGCAACACGACCGCGCGCCCTTCGCGCAACGCGGCAAGCGCAGCGGCGATGCGCGGCGGCACCGGTTCATCGGCCAGCAGGGGAAGATCGGCAAAGGCGTCGGCAGGCGCCGGCGCGGAAGACAACGGAAAGGACATGTGAAACGCTCCTCGCAAGACAAATTGGGCGAAAAACGTTCCAGGGCATTGCAAACAGACAGAACGACGCTGCGCCGCCTCATGCTTGGCGCATGCAGCGGACGCGTCTCGACGCACGTGACTATCTGCACATCTTCTTTCATCCGGACTATGACCGTCGGCTCTGGCATCGGACCAGATCTGCTGACCCCGTGCAGGGCACGGGCGCTCGCGGGCTCGCCGGCTTCTCGCCAGCCTACCGCCGGTGGGGAATTGCACCCCGCCCTGAAGACGCACTGATTGAAAAACACCGGATCGACCGGCGGGCCAAGCATACAACAGCTGCGCGAAAGTCGCAGCGGAAACCCTCAAAACCCGACCGACGGCCCCGTCTAAACCGGCGCCGTCATTGCGGCACATGCCAGCGCGGCGGCACCTCGGCGTTGACCGTCACGCGGAACGCGCGCGCCTCGGTGTCGCCGGGATTGCGCAGCGTGTACGGCTGGTCCGCGTCGAACACGATCGCGTCGCCCGTGGCAAGCAGCTGGCGGCGGTCATGCACGCTGATTTCCAACGTGCCCTCGCTGACGACGAGATTGATGCTCGTGCCCGGCGCGCGGCGCACGCCGGTCTCGGTATGCAGCGGCGCGACGCGCAGCGCGTGGAACTCGGTCGCCGACGGTTCGCCTTCCGGATACAGCGCGCGCGTCGAGAAGCGGCCGTTCGAGCTGACCACGTGCGCCGCGCGTTCCGCCGGCAGATGCTCGAAACCGTTGACCGCATGGCGGCGCAGGAATGCCGCGACCGACACCTTGAGCGCCGCCGCGATCTTGCACAGCACCTTGATCGACGGCACGCTGCGCGCCGATTCGATCTGCGCGAGCATCGCCCGCGACACGCCGGACAAGCGCGCGAGCGCGTCGAGCGACAGTTGCCGCTCGGCGCGCAGCCGCGCGAGATTCACGCCGACCACCCGTTCGAGCGCATCGAACGGCTCCTGCGGCGCGAACGCCGCGACCGCGGCATCTGCGGCGGATACATCGCGCACGAGCGCCAGGGATGAATGCATGGCTTGGCCTCCGGGGCTGCGTCGCAACCCAGTGAATTAGGTGGGGCAAGACTAGCACCCGGGTCCGCGCGGGCAAACGAAGTTATCTTCACACTGTTATCAGCATCGCGGAGGAATGCGCCGCAACCCGGCGCATGCCGGCCGGTTATCGCGTCGCCGACGCGGCGCCCGCGCCGGCCGCGCCGCGCGCGTCGAGCCGCGACGCGCCGAACGTGACCGCGAGCGCCGCGCCGGTGACGAGCACCGCGACCCACGGCAGCGCGTCGAGCGCGAAGCCGTGCGTGAGCGCGAGGCCGCCCAGCCATGCGCCGCCCGCATTGCCGACGTTGAACGCGCCGATGTTGAGCGTCGAGGCGAGATGCGGCGCATGCGCGGCCTTCTCGACCACGCGCGCCTGCAGCGGCGGCACCGTCGCGAACGCCGCGATGCCCCACACGAACACCGTGATCGCGGACGCGACCGGCAGGTGGCTCGTCTTCGCGAACACGGCCATCACCGCCATCAGCGCGACCAGGATCGCCATCAGGGCCGGCATCAGCGCGCGGTCGGCGAGCTTGCCGCCGAGCGTGTTGCCGATCGTCAGGCCCGCGCCGAACAGCACCAGGATCAGCGACACCGCGCGCGGCGAGAAGCCGCTCACGTCCTCGAGGATCGGCGCGATATAGGTGAACACGACGAACACGCCGCCGAAGCCGAGCACGGTCATCAGGAGTGCGAGCCATACCTGCGGATCCCTGAGCACGCGCACTTCGCGGCCGAGGCCGACCGGCCCCGCGTCGTGCCGGTTCGGCACCAGCGCCGCGACGCCCGCGAGCGCGGCCACGCCGAGGCCCGCGACGATCCAGAACGACGCGCGCCAGCCGAGCAGCTGGCCGATGAAGGTGCCGAACGGCACGCCGAGCACGTTCGACAGCGTGAGGCCCGTGAACATCAGCGCGATCGCGCTCGCGCGCTTGTCGGCCGGCACCAGCGACGATGCGACCACCGCGCCGATGCCGAAGAACGAACCGTGCGCGAACGAGGTGACGACCCGCGCGACCATCAGCATCGCGTAGTCCGACGCGATCGCGCACAGCACGTTGCCGACGATGAAGATGGCCATCAGCAGCTGCAGCGCGGCCTTGCGCGGCATGCGGCTCGTCAGCACCGCGAGCAGCGGCGCGCCGACCGCGACGCCGAGCGCGTAGCCGCTGACGAGCAGGCCCGCGGACGGCAGCGTGACCGACAGGTCGCGCGCGACGTCGGGCAGCAGGCCCATGATGATGAATTCGGTGGTGCCGATGGCGAACGCGCTGATCGCGAGCGCCAGCAAGGGAATAGGCATGGAAGGCTCCGGGTCCGGCAAGGCGGCGCGGAACCGTTGCCGCGCCGCATCAAAGATGCAATCGAGCGCGCATTGTCTCGAATACGCTCATTTTTGATAATTGGCGTAGCATTTGAATCATTTTCAAAAATCCTGGAAGAATCACATGGACCGGCTCGGCGATATCCGCCTGTTTGTCGAGGCCGCCGAGCTGGGCAGCCTGTCCGCCGCCGGGCGCAAGCTGAACCTGACGCCCGCCGCCGCCAGCGCGCGGCTCGCGAAGCTGGAGGCCGCCGTGTCGACCCGGCTGTTCGAGCGCTCGACCCGCCGCCTGCGCCTGACCGAGGAAGGCCGGCTCTACCTGAACGGCTGCCGCCAGGCGCTGCAGGCGCTCGACGACGCCGACGCGCTGCTGCACAGCGGCCGCGGCGCGGTCAGCGGCAAGCTGCGGCTGTCGGCCACCTCCGACTTCGGCCGCCACCAGCTGCTCGACTGGCTCGACGCGTTCAGCGCGCGCCATCCGGACGTGAGGTTCGCGCTCACCGCGACCGATTCGTCGTCGAACCTGTGGCAGGACGACATCGATCTCGCGATCCGCTTCGCCGCGCCGCCCGACGGCGCGCTGGTCGCCCGGCGGCTGGCCGCCGACCGCCGCGTGCTGTGCGCCGCGCCCGGCTATCTCGCCGAACACGGTGCGCCGCGCGATCCGCACGATCTGGCGCGGTTCCGCTGCAACGTGGTCACGATCGCGTCGGGCCCGCTCAACACCTGGCGCTTCAGCCGCGCCGGCGTGACCCAGACCTACATCGCCCCGCTCGCGTCCGCCTACGAGACCAACGACGGCGACCTGATGCGCGCGTGGACGATCCGCGGCCACGGGATCGCGCTCCAGTCGATCTGGGACGTCGCGGACGACGTCCGCGCCGGCCGCCTGAAGGTCCTGCTGCCGGACTGGCGGCACCACGACGCGCCGCTGCACGCGATCTACCCCGGCAAGCGCTACATGGCGCCGCGCGTGCGCGCGCTGCTCGATTTCCTGATCGAGCGCTTCGCGGCCGAGGAGGCCGCGCTCGACGACCTGCTGACCGCGTGCCGCTGATCCGGCGCCGACCGCCCCGAAAGGGTCTCATCCCCTGCGCGTCCGGCGTCGCGCCGCCGCAACCGCGCGCCGCCTGTCACGCGGCGGATATCCGCCGGGCGGGCCCGAAAAGCTATAATGGAAAGCTTTCCCGACGGCATTTGCTCGCGCATGCGTGCCGCCGCGCCCAAGGCGCGCGGCGGCGGCGCACTTCAGCGCGTTGCGATCCGTCCCCGATCGGCTTTTGAACGACGCCCCCAGGTCAACCACTGCGAACGGCGAACCCCCATGACCAAGAAAGTTTACGTAAAAACCTTCGGCTGCCAGATGAACGAGTACGACTCGGACAAGATGGTCGACGTGCTCAACGCCGCTGAAGGCCTCGTCAAGACGGACACCCCCGAAGACGCGGACATCATCCTGTTCAACACCTGCTCGGTGCGCGAGAAGGCGCAGGAAAAGGTGTTCTCCGACCTCGGCCGCGTGCGCGAGCTGAAGGAGGCGCGCCCCGACCTGCTGATCGGCGTCGGCGGCTGCGTCGCGAGCCAGGAAGGCGCGTCGATCGTCGCGCGCGCGCCGTACGTCGACCTCGTGTTCGGCCCGCAGACGCTGCACCGGCTGCCGTCGATGATCGACGCGCGCCGCGCGAGCGGCCGCGCGCAGGTCGACATCACGTTCCCCGAGATCGAGAAGTTCGACCACCTGCCGCCCGCGCGCGTCGATGGCCCGAGCGCGTTCGTGTCGATCATGGAAGGGTGCAGCAAGTACTGCAGCTATTGCGTGGTGCCGTACACGCGCGGCGAGGAAGTGTCGCGCCCGCTCGACGACGTGCTCACCGAGATCGCCGGCCTGGCCGAACAGGGCGTGCGCGAAGTCACGCTGCTCGGCCAGAACGTGAATGCCTATCGCGGCGCGCTCACGCAGGGCGCGCAGGAGATCGCCGATTTCGCGACGCTGATCGAATATGTCGCGGACCTGCCCGGCATCGAGCGGATCCGCTACACGACCTCGCATCCGAAGGAATTCACGCAGCGCCTGCTCGACGTCTACGCGAAGGTGCCGAAGCTCGTGAACCACCTGCACCTGCCGGTGCAGCACGGCTCCGACCGCATCCTGATGGCGATGAAGCGCGGCTACACGGTGCTCGAATACAAGTCGGTGGTCCGCAAGCTGCGCGCGATCCGCCCGGACCTGTCGCTCGCGACCGACCTGATCGTCGGCTTCCCCGGCGAGACCGAGGACGACTTCGCGAAGATGATGGCGCTCGTCGAGGAGATGGGCTACGACACCAGCTTCTCGTTCATCTACAGCCCGCGCCCCGGCACGCCGGCCGCGAACCTGCACGACGACACCCCGCGCGAAGTCAAGCTGCGCCGCCTGCAGCACCTGCAGGCGACCATCGAGGAAAACGTCGCGCGGATCAGCCGGTCGATGGTCGGCCGGGTCGAGCGCATTCTCGTCGAAGGGCCCTCGCGCAAGGATCCGAACGAACTGGCAGGCCGCACCGAGAACAACCGGGTGGTGAATTTCCCGGCGCCCGTCGCGTCGCACCCGCGCCTGATCGGCCAGATGATCGACGTGAAGATCAACCACGCGTACCCGCACTCGCTGCGCGGCGAACTCGTGCTCGCGCACGACGACG
Organism: Burkholderia sp. FERM BP-3421; assembly: GCF_028657905.1. Taxonomy (NCBI): domain Bacteria; kingdom Pseudomonadati; phylum Pseudomonadota; class Betaproteobacteria; order Burkholderiales; family Burkholderiaceae; genus Burkholderia; species Burkholderia sp. FERM BP-3421. Next base: position 2,441,618 of record NZ_CP117782.1, read on the forward strand.
CCAGCGCGGCCACGCACTGAAGCCCCCCGCAGGAGCCTGACGCCACTTTGAAGCCCGCCCAAGCACTGGAATTCACCGCGCCGCGCGACGACAACGCGCGCCTTGCCAACCTCTGCGGTCCGCTCGACGAGAATCTGCGGCAAATCGAGCAGGCGCTCGACGTGACGCTGCAGCGGCGCGGCCACCGGATCGCGATCCGCGGCCGCGGCGCGAGGCTCGCGCTGACCGCACTCGAGAACTTCTACAACCGCGCGCGCGATCCGCTGTCGCTCGACGACATCCAGCTCGCGCTCGTCGAGGCCCGCCACACCGGCCGGGCCGCGCGCCCGAACGGCGGCGGCGACGAGCTCGACGTGCGCTTTCGCGGCGATCCGGATCATCCGTTCGACGAGCCCGCCGTGCGGCTCGACGACGAAACCGGCGAAGAGGCGGGCCCCAAGCTCTACACGCGCCGCGCCGACCTGCGCGGCCGCACGCCCGCGCAGCGCGAGTATCTGAAGCAGATCCTGTCGCACGACGTGACCTTCGGGATCGGGCCGGCCGGCACCGGCAAGACCTATCTCGCGGTCGCCTGCGCGGTGGACGCGCTCGAGCGCGACCAGGTCAAGCGCATCGTGCTGACCCGGCCCGCGGTCGAGGCGGGCGAGCGGCTCGGCTTCCTGCCCGGCGATCTCGCGCAGAAGGTCGACCCGTACCTGCGCCCGCTGTACGACGCGCTGTACGACCTGCTCGGCTTCGACAAGACTGCGAAGATGTTCGAGCGCCAGATGATCGAGATCGCGCCGCTCGCCTACATGCGCGGCCGCACGCTGAACCATGCGTTCATCATCCTCGACGAGGCGCAGAACACCACGCCCGAGCAGATGAAGATGTTCCTCACGCGGATCGGCTTCGGCTCGAAGGCCGTGGTGACGGGCGACACGAGCCAGGTCGACCTGCCGCGCGGCCACAAGAGCGGCCTCGTCGAGGCGCAGCAGGTGCTCAACGGCGTGCGCGGCATCGCGCTCACGCGCTTCACGAGCGCGGACGTGGTGCGCCATCCGCTCGTCGCGCGCATCGTGGAAGCCTACGACGGCTTCCACGCGCAGCATCAGGACGACTGATCCGTCCCGGGCCGGGCGCCGCCGGGCCGCCCGGCCATTTGGTGTATGCTCGGCCCGTTCACTTCGACGCCCGCTCCATGAAATCGTCACGCCAAGCTTCCCCCCGACGCGCGGCCGCCGCCGCCGACCTCCCCCGCCTGTCGCTGTTCGACGCGAAGGGCAAAGTCAAGACCGTCGCCGCGCAGGCGCTGCGCATCGACTTCGCCGACGGCCGCAGCCTGATGTTCGATCTGTCCGGCAGCTCCGGCGACGCCGCGGTCGCGATCGTCGCGCAGCATGCCGACCCGGCGCAGCGCGCCACGCTCGGGCTGCGTCCCGAGCACTACGACAGCGTGACCGTGCATGTCGGCGCGGAACCCGCGCCGGTGGCCGACGAGGACTACGCGGGCGCGGCCGAGCCGGCGCTTGCGCTGTCGGTGCAGTACGGCGACGAGATCACGGCCGCCGTGCGCAAGACCCTGCCCAAGCGCAAGCTGATCGCCGAATGGCTCGCCCCGGCGATCCTCGACGCGGCCGAGCTGACGGTGCGTTTCGTCGGCACGAAGGAAGGCCGCTCGCTCAACGGCGAGTACCGGCACAAGGACTACGCGACCAACGTGCTGACCTTCGCCTACGGCGATTCGCCGACGGGCGCGGTGGTCGGCGACCTGGTGCTGTGCTGCCCGGTCGTCGAAAAGGAAGCCAAGGCGCAGGGCAAGCCGCTCGAGGCGCACTACGCGCACCTGCTCGTGCACGGCGCGCTGCACGCGCAGGGCTATGACCACGAGACGGGCGAGGCGGATGCCGCCGAGATGGAAGCGCTCGAAATCGACATCCTCGCGAAGCTCGGCTTTCCGAATCCTTACCAGTAAGCCCGCGCCGCCGTGAACGCGCCCGCTGCTTCAGCGTACCCGCCCGCCGCGCTCGGCGAAGGCCGGCTCCTGTCGGAGGCCGAGCTGAGCGCATCGCTCGCCGCGACGCTCGGCGGCTGGGACGGCCAGCGCGACCTGTGGCTGTTCGGCTATGGCTCGCTGATCTGGAACCCGGGGCTGCCGGTGGCCGAGGCGCTGCGCGCGCGCGTGCACGGCTACCACCGCGGCCTGTACCTGTGGTCGCGCGTGAACCGCGGCACGCCCGCACAGCCGGGCCTCGTGCTCGCGCTGGACCGCGGCGGCTCGTGCAGCGGCATCGCGTTCCGGCTCGCCGGACCGACCGCGCTGCCGCACCTCGAAGCGCTGTGGAAACGCGAGATGCCGATGGGCTCGTACCGCCCGGCCTGGCTGCCCTGCCAGCTCGCGAACGGCGCGCGCGTGCCCGCGCTCGCGTTCGTGATGCGCCGCGAAGCGCCGACCTACACCGGCAAGCTCGACGACGCGATCGTCAAGGCGGTGTTCGACTGCGCGCAGGGCCGCTACGGTACGACCCTCGACTACGTGAGCCGCACCGTCGCCGCGCTGCGCGACAGCGGCATCCCCGACCGCGCGCTCGAGGCGCTGCTCGCGCGCTGCCGCTGAGCGGCCCGGCCGTACCGCGAGGCCGTTACGGCGAGGCCGACACAGCGACGCCACGACCTTGGTGTATCCTTGATCATTCCGTGACAGCGCGCCCCAACCGAAACCAGGCGCACCACCATGAACGATTCCTATCCCAGTCGAAAATTCACCGACAAACCGCATGAAAAGCGCTCGCTGCTCGAGCGCCTGACCGACTTCATCTCGCCCGAGCCCGACTCCCGGGCCGAGCTGCTCGAAATCCTGCAGGACGCGCACGAACGCAACCTGATCGACGCCGATTCGCTGTCGATGATCGAAGGCGTGTTCCAGGTCTCCGACCTGTGCGCGCGCGACATCATGGTGCCCCGCGCCCAGATGGACGCGCTCAACATCGCCGACAAGCCCGAGGATTTCATCCCCTTCGTGCTGGAAAAGGCCCATTCGCGCTACCCCGTCTACGAAGACAACCGCGACAACGTGATCGGCGTGCTGCTCGCGAAGGACCTGCTGCGCTTCTACGCCGAAGAAGAGTTCGATGTGCGCGGAATGCTGCGCCCGGCCGTGTTCATCCCGGAATCGAAGCGCCTGAACGTGCTGCTGCACGACTTCCGCGTGAACCGCAACCACCTCGCGATCGTCGTCGACGAGTACGGCGGCGTGGCGGGCCTCATCACGATCGAGGACGTGCTCGAACAGATCGTCGGCGACATCGAGGACGAATACGACTTCGACGAGGAAAGCGGCAACATCATCTCGGCGCCGGACGGCCGCTACCGCGTGCGCGCGCTGACCGAGATCGAGCAGTTCAACGAGACGTTCGGCACCGATTTCCCCGACGACGAAGTCGACACGATCGGCGGCCTCATCACGCATCACTTCGGCCGCGTGCCGCATCGGGGCGAGAAGCTGCGCCTCGACAACCTGATCTTCGAAATCCAGCGCGGCGACGCGCGTCAGGTCCACGTGCTGCTGGTGCGCCGCGATCCGCTTGCCGGCCGCCGCAGCGCATCCGCCGGCGACGACTGAACGCCGGGCCGCTTCGTCCCCTCCCTCGCATCCGACGCTCTCGCATGGCCGATCCGATCCCGTCCCGCCCGCGGCGCGGCGCCGCTTTTTCCGCATCCGGCCGTGCGCTGCCGGGCTGGCACTACCCGGCCGCACTGCTGGCGGGCGCGGCCAACACGCTGACCTTCGCGCCGACGCCGCACGGGGGCTGGCTGCAACTGCTGGTGTTCGCGTGGTTCTACGCGCAGCTCGTGCGCACCACGAGCCGCGCGCGCGCCGCGCTCACGGGCGCCGCGTTCGGCTTCGGCAACTTCCTCAGCGGCATCTGGTGGCTGTACATCAGCATGCACGTGTACGGCGAGATGGCCGCGCCGCTGGCGGGCGGCGCGCTCGTGCTGTTCTGCCTGTACCTGTCGGCTTATCCGGCGCTCTCGGCGCTGCTGTGGTCATGGTGCGCGGGCCGTCCCGGCAACGGCCGCGCCGAGGCCCGGCCGTTCTCGCCGACCTGGCACGGCGCGTTCGCCTTCGCGAGCGCCTGGGCGCTCGGCGAGTGGCTGCGCGGCACCCTGTTTACCGGCTTCCCGTGGCTCGCGAGCGGCTATCCGCAGGTCGACGGGCCGTTCGCCGGCTACGCGGCGCTGGTCGGGGTGTACGGCATCGGCTGGGTGCTCGCGCTGTTCGCGGCGCTCGTCGTGCAGGCCCTCGTGCGCTGGCGCACGCCCGGCCGCGCGTCGGCCGGCGCGGCCGCGCCGGCGGCGCTCGCGCTCGCGCTCGTCGCGGGCGGCCTCGCGCTCGCCCAAGTGCCGTGGACCGTGCCCGCGAACGCGCCGCTCAGCGTCCGGCTGCTGCAAGGCAACGTGAAGCAGGACGTCAAGTTCGAGGAAGCCGGCATCGTCGCCGCGATCGCGATGTACCAGAAGATGATCACCGACAAGCCGGCCGACCTGATCGTCACGCCGGAGACCGCGATCGCCGTGCTGATCCAGGAGCTGCCCGAGCCGTTCGCGCGCGCGATACGCAAGTTCAGCGACACGACCGGCTCGGCGGTGCTGTTCGGCGCGGTGGGCGCAACGGTGACCGACGACGGCCGGATCATCGACTACACCAACAGCCTGTACGGCGTCACGCCGAACTCGAAGGACATCTACCACTACGACAAGCATCACCTGGTGCCGTTCGGCGAGTTCATCCCGTGGGGATTCCGCTGGTTCGTCGACCTGATGAAGATGCCGCTCGGCGACTTCGCGCGCGGCGCGCCGGTGCAGCGGCCGTTCCTCGTGCACAACCAGCCGGTGATGGCGGACATCTGCTACGAGGACATCTTCGGCGAGGAAATCGCCGCGACGATCCGCGACAACCCGCAACCGCCGGGCGTGCTCGTCAACGTGACCAACCTCGCGTGGTTCGGCGACACCATCGCGCTCGACCAGCACCTGCAGATCGCGCGGATGCGCTCGCTCGAAACCGGCCGGCCCATGCTGCGCGCGACCAACACCGGCATGACGGCCGCCATCGACGCGCGCGGCCGCGTGATCGGCAAGCTGCGCCCGTTCACGATCGGCGTGCTCGACGTGCGCGTCGAAGGCACGACGGGCAGCACGCCCTACGTGACGAGCGGCAATACCGCCGTGCTCGCGCTGTCGCTGGTGCTGCTCGCCTTCGGCTTCGCGTTCGGCCCGCGCCTGCGCCGCCGCGGCTGACGCGCAGGCGCGCCCGCGCCTTCAGGCGGCCCAGTCCGCGCCGGACACCAGCGCGCGCAGGTCGCGCGCGACCGCCTCGAGCACCGGCTCCCACTGCGTGAAGGCCGACTGCCGATACAGCGTCACGCTCGGATACGACGGGCTGTCGCGCCGCTCGAGCCGCCACGGCCAATGCGGATTCACGTCGAGCAGCACCCAGGTCGGCCGGCCGAGCGCGCCGGCCAGATGCGCGACCGAGGTGCAGACCGTCACGACCAGATCGAGCGACGCGATCAGCGCCGCCGTATCGTCGAAGCTGCGCAGCGCGTCGGTGTGATCGATCACGGGGAAGCCGGCCGCCCGCGCGGCCGCGACGTCCTGATCCGCGCCCGGCTGCAGCGAATGGAACGCCACGCCCTCCAGCCCGCCGAACGCGGCCGCGTAGCGCTCGAGCCCGACCCGCCGCAACGGATTGCGCTGATGGGTCAGGCTGCCCGTCCAGGCCAGACCGACCCGGAACCGCCGCACGCCCGGCGCGGCCGCCTCGTCGCCGGCGTCGAGCCGCGCGCGCCACGCGTCGCGCGCCTCCTGATCGGCGCGCAGGTACGGCACGGTCTCGCCGAGCGCCGCATCGCCGAGCCCGAGCAGCCAGGGCACGCTCATCAACGGCACTTCGTAGTCGCAGGCAGGCAGCGCCTTGACGCCGCCGCCCGCGCTGAATCCGTCGACGTGCTCGCCGAGCGTGCGCTCAAGCAGCGCGGCGAGCGGCGGGAAGGTGTTCCACAGCAGCCGGCCGCCCTCGCGATGCACACGCTCGGCCAACACCGGCACGTAGCGACAGAACTGCAGCAGGTCGCCCATCCCCTGCTCGCCCCACAGCAGCAGCGTCTTGCCCGCCAGCGGCTCGCCGCGCCAGCGCGGCGCGGGCAACGTGGGCAGCTTGCCGCGCAGCTCGCCCGAGCCCGCCCAGCGCGCTTCGTGCTCCGCCCAGCCCGTCGCGTAATCGCCGCGCACCAGATGCAGGATCGCCAGATTGAAGCGATAGGTCGGATCGTCGGGCGCGCGCTCGCACGCGAGGCGCGTGAAGCGCTCGGCATCGTCCCAGCGCTGCGCCTCCTTGCAGGCGCTCGCCGCGTTGTTCAGCGCGAGCGGATTGTCCGGCGCGAGCGCGAGGGCGGTGTCGGCCGCACTCAACGCGCCCTCGAGGTCGAAACGGGCGATCCGCACGGTGACCAGGTTGATCCACGCGTCGACGTCGCGCGGCTCGACCCGCACCGCCTCTTCCAGCAGCGCGTTCTCGTCGGCCGGGTCGCCGCCCGACAAGCGGATCGCGATCGCCAGGTTGTTGCGCAGCGACGGCCAGTCGGGCGTATGCGCGAGCACCGCCCGGTACGGCGCGACCGCATCGGCATGGCGCCCGGCGAGCTGCAGTGTGTAGCCGTAGTTGAAGCCGGCATCCGCCGAATCCGGATGCAGCCGCCATTGCAGCTCCGCGAGCGCGAGCGCGTCGGCGCCGTGGCCTTCGCGCAGCAGCACCCCGGTCAGCTGGCGGATCGCGGCGTCGTCGAGGCGGTGCAGGTGCGCGGCCGCATCGAGCCACAGCGCGCGCGTCCCGGCCCGGCCGGCGTTGCCCGCCTCGAGCGCGCGGCGCAGGAACGCGAGGAGGGGCGGCAGGAGCGGCAACTGCGGAACGGTGGAGGTCATGGGATCGGGCGCGCGAATTCTGATCTGCACATCTTACCGGTTCCGTCGCGCGCGCAAGCGATTCCGTGCAGTCATGCCGACGTTGCCCCGCGTGCGCGAACGCCCGGACGCGCCGTTCCGGGCCCGCCTGCGCCCGCCCCGCGACGCGCCGCCGGCGGGCCCGCGAGCCCGCGCCGCGCGCCCGCGGCCGCAGCGGCGCGCCGATCCGGTAAAATTACGCGTTTCAGCACACCCAAGCCGCGCGCCGCGCGCGGCCGCGCGGGCCTCGCCCCGTCCGGCCGCACCGGAGCCCAGCGCCACGAAGGCCACTCATGCTTACGTTTCAGCAAATCATCCTGACGCTCCAGTCCTACTGGGACAAGCAGGGTTGCGCCCTGCTCCAGCCGATCGACATGGAAGTCGGCGCGGGCACGTCGCACGTGCACACGTTCCTGCGCGCGATCGGCCCCGAGCCGTGGCGCGCCGCGTACGTCCAGCCCTCGCGCCGTCCGAAGGACGGCCGCTACGGCGAGAACCCGAACCGCCTGCAGCACTACTACCAGTACCAGGTGGTGCTCAAGCCGGCCCCGGAAAACATCCTCGACCTGTACCTCGGCTCGCTCGAGGCGCTCGGCTTCGACCTGAAGCAGAACGACGTGCGCTTCGTCGAGGACGACTGGGAGAACCCGACCCTCGGCGCCTGGGGCCTCGGCTGGGAAGTCTGGCTGAACGGCATGGAGGTCACGCAGTTCACCTACTTCCAGCAGGTCGGCGGCCTCGACTGCAAGCCCGTGCTCGGCGAGATCACCTACGGGCTCGAACGCCTCGCGATGTACCTGCAGAAGGTCGAGAACGTCTACGACCTGATCTGGACGGAATGGACGGAGCAGGGCCCGAACGGCCCCGAGCTGCGCCGCCTGACCTACGGCGACGTCTATCACCAGAACGAGGTCGAGCAGTCGACCTACAACTTCGAGCACGCGAACGTCGACCTGCTGTTCACGTTCTTCAACAGCTACGAGGCCGAGGCGAAGCGCATGATCGACGCGCAGCTCGCGCTGCCCGCGTACGAGCTGGTGCTGAAGGCCGGCCACACGTTCAACCTGCTCGACGCGCGCGGCGCGATCTCGGTGACCGAACGCGCCGCCTACATCGGCCGGATCCGCGCGCTGTCGCGCCTCGTCGCGCAGGCGTACTACGCCTCGCGCGAAAAGCTCGGCTTCCCGATGGTCGGCAATCCGGTGCCGGGCGTGCCGGGCCTCACCACCGACGCGCAGGACGCCGCGCAGCCCGCATGGGCGCCGCCCCTCAAGGCCGAACGCAAGATCGATCAGGACTGACGAGATTTCCCCCACCATGACGCAAAACCATCCCGCTCCGCTGCTCGTCGAGCTGCTGACTGAAGAACTGCCGCCGAAGGCGCTCGCCCGGCTCGGCGACGCCTTCGCCGAGGGCATCGCGCAACGCCTCGCCGCGCGCGACCTGATCGACGGCGAACTCGCGTTCGAACGCTACGCGACGCCGCGCCGCCTCGCCGTGGTCGTGCGCAACGTGCGCGCCGTCGCGCCCGAAAAACAGGTGCGCGAGAAAGTGCTGCCGGTGTCGGTCGCGCTCGACCCCGCCGGCAACCCCACCGCGCCGCTCGCGAAGAAGCTCGCGGCGCTCGGCTTCCCGAACCTGTCGATCGCCGATCTCGAACGCGCGCAGGACGGCAAGGCCGAGGCCTTCTTCGTCAACTACGCGGCGCCCGGCGCGACGCTCGCCGACGGCCTGCAGGCCGCGCTCGACGAGACGCTCGCCAAGCTGCCGATCCCGAAGGTCATGACCTACCAGCGCCCGGACGGCACCGACGTGCAGTTCGTGCGCCCGGTGCATCGCCTGACCGTGCTGCACGACGCCCGCATCGTGCCCGTCAGCGCGTTCGGCATCGACGCCGGCGACACCACGCTCGGCCACCGCTTCCTGTCGGACGGCCTCGTCGCGATCCCGCACGCGGGCCAGTACGCGGACGTGCTGCGCGACAAGGGCCGCGTGATCGCGCACTTCGCCGACCGCAAGGAAACGATCCGCACCCACCTGCACGCGCAGGCCGGCGGCGACGACGTGGTGATGCCCGATGCGCTGCTCGACGAGGTCACCGCGCTCGTCGAATGGCCGGTCGTCTATCCGTGCCGCTTCGAGGACGAATTCCTGCAGGTGCCGCAGGAATGCCTGATCCTCACCATGCAGACCAACCAGAAGTACTTCGCGCTCACCGATGCGTCGGGCAAGCTGCGCTCCCGCTTCCTGATCGTGTCGAACATCGACACGAAAACGCCGGACGAGATCGTCGAGGGCAACGAGCGCGTCGTGCGCCCGCGCCTCGCCGACGCGAAGTTCTTCTTCGAGCAGGACAAGAAGAAGCCGCTCGCGGCACGCGTGCCGCTGCTCGCGAACGTCGTCTATCACAACAAGCTCGGCTCGGCGCTCGCGCGCGTCGAGCGCCTCGAAGCGCTGGCGGGCGAGATCGCGCCCGCGATCGGCGCCGACGCCGGGCAGGCGAAGCGCGCCGCGCACCTCGCGAAGGCCGACCTGCTGACCGACATGGTCGGCGAGTTCCCCGAGCTGCAGGGCACGATGGGCACCTACTACGCGCGCCACGACGGCGAAGCGGACGACGTCGCGCTCGCGTGCACCGAGCACTACCAGCCGCGCTTCTCCGGCGATGCGCTGCCGACCACGCCGGTGTCGACCGCCGTCGCGCTCGCCGACAAGCTCGAGACAATCGTCGGCATCTGGGGCATCGGCCTCGCGCCGACGGGCGAGAAGGATCCGTTCGCGCTGCGCCGCCATGCGCTCGGCGTGCTGCGCCTGCTGGTCGAGAAGCAGCTGCCGCTCGACCTGAAGCGGCTGCTGCGCGCGGCCCACGCGCGCTTCGCGGGCGTGGCCGGCGTCGCCGAATCGACCGATGCGATCCACGCGTTCTTCATCGACCGCCTGCGCGGGCTGCTGCGCGAGCGCGGCTACACGGCGGCCGAGATCGACGCGGTGCTGAGCCTCGAACCGAACCGCGTCGACGACCTCGTCGCGCGTCTCGACGCGGTGCGCGCGTTCGCGGGCCTCGCGGAGGCGGAAGCGCTCGCGGCCGCGAACAAGCGGATCTCGAACATCCTGAAGAAGTCGAAGAGCGACGGCGCACCGGGAGCCGGCGCACCGGCCGACGCGGTGCGCGCCGAACTGCTTGTCGAGGACGCCGAGAAGGAACTGAACCGCCAGCTCGACCAGGTCGCGCCGCGCGTGCAGGAACAGCTGGCCCGCGGCGAGTTCGCTGGCGCGCTGTCGGCGCTCGCGCAATTGCGCGACGCGGTCGACACGTTCTTCAAGGACGTGATGGTGAACGTCGACGATCCCGCCGTGCGCGACAACCGCCTCGCCCTGCTCGGCGCGCTGCACGTGCAGATGAACAGCGTCGCCGACATCTCGAAGCTGGCCGCCTGAGGAGCCGACGATGCCGACCAGCGCCACCAAGAAGCTCGTGGTTCTCGACCGGGACGGCGTGATCAACGTCGATTCGGATGCGTTCATCAAGACGCCCGACGAATGGATCGCGCTGCCGGGCGCCCTCGAGGCGATCGCGCGGCTCAACCATGCGGGCTACCGCGTCGTCGTCGCGACCAACCAGTCCGGCATCGGGCGCGGCCTGTTCGACATGGCGGCGCTCAACGCGATGCATCTGAAGATGCATCGCGCGGCGGCGGCGGTCGGCGCGCGCATCGACGCGGTGTTCTTCTGCCCGCACACGGCCGACGATCACTGCGACTGCCGCAAGCCGAAGCCCGGCATGATGCAGATGATCGCCGAACGCTTCGAGGTCGAGCCCGCCGACACGCCGATGGTCGGCGATTCGCTGCGCGACCTGCAGGCGGGCGCCGCGCTCGGTTTCCAGCCGCACCTGGTGCTGACCGGCAAAGGGCGCAAGACGCTCGCGGCCGGCGGCCTGCCTGACGGCACGCGGGTCCACGACGACCTGCGCGCGTTCGCGCTGGACTTCCTCTCCCAAGAACAGGAGTGACGCGCCCAGCCGCGCGCTCCACACGATCCAGGCCACGCCGATGCGTCTAGTCCGTTCCCTGCTGCTGTTGGTTTATTTCGTTCTGTACACGGTCCCGTATGCGACCGCGTGCTTCATCGCGTTCCCGTTCATGCGCTCCGACGCGCGCTACTGGATGGCGGCCGGCTGGTGCAAGTCGACGCTGTTCGTGGCGCGCTGGCTGAACGGCATCCGCTACCGGATCGAGGGCTACGAGAACCTCCCTAACGGCCCGGCCGTGCTGCTGTCGAAGCATCAGTCGGCCTGGGAGACGTTCGCGTTCCCGGCGCTGATGCCGCGCCCGATGTGCTACGTGTTCAAGCGCGAGCTGCTGTACGTGCCGTTCTTCGGCTGGGCGCTCGGCCTGCTGCACATGGTCAACATCAATCGCCGCGAAGGCAAGCACGCGTTCGACTCGGTGATCCGCCAGGGGCGCAAGCGGCTCGACGAAGGCGCATGGATGATCATGTTCCCGGAAGGCACGCGCACCCCGACCGGCCGCCAGGGCAAGTACAAGACCGGCGGCGCGCGTTTCGCGATCGCCGCCGGCGCGCCCGTCGTGCCGATCGCGCACAACGCAGGGCGCGTCTGGCCGCGCAATTCGTTCATGAAGTATCCGGGTATAGTCACGGTATCGATCGGCAAGCCGATCGATTCGCAAGGCCTGACGCCTGACGAATTGAACAACCGCGTCGAATCCTGGATCGAAGCGGAAATGCGCCGCATCGATCCGACCGCCTACCCGCATGAAGGCGGCAGCGCCGCCCCGTCGGCCGACGCCGTGCGTATCTGAGTCAAGCGAGTTTCACCCATTGCGCAACGCCAAACGAAGCGAACTGATGTCCAAGCGTTCCAGGCCGCGGCCTGCCGTCGTGGCTCTCGATCACCAACAGCTGGACCTGCCGCTCTTCGATGGGCCGGCGGCGGCGCCGTCGCCCGCCGCCGCACCGAGCGCGCCGCCGCCCCCCGCCCACGACCGTTCGCGCCGCACGCTGCCGCTCGACGGGCGCGTGCTCGAGTACCGGCTGAAGCGCTCCGCGCGCCGCACGATCGGCTTCGTGATCGACGGCACCGGCCTCACCATCACCGCGCCGCGCTGGGTCACGCTCGCCGACATCGAAGCCTCGATCACCGAGAAGCGCCGCTGGATCTTCGCGAAGCTCGCCGAATGGAAGACGCGCGTCGAGCAGCGCGCGCTGCCGCAGATCGACTGGCGCGACGGCGCGCAGATTCCCTATCTCGGCAAGCCCGTGGACATCGCGCTCGCCGCGCCCGGCGGCACGCTCGCGTTCGACGCCGAACGCGCGACGCTCGCGCTCGGCCTGCCCGCGCATGCGGACGACCAGCAGATCAAGGATCGGGTGCAGGGCTGGCTGCAGGGCGAGGCAAAGCGCATCTTCGGCGAGCGCCTCTCGGTGTACGCCGAGAAGCTCGACGTGACCTACGCCACCTATGCGCTGTCGTCGGCCGCCACCCGCTGGGGCAGCTGCTCGAGCGACGGCAAGATCCGCCTGAACTGGCGGCTGATCCACTTTCCGATGTCGATCATCGACTACGTGGTCGCCCACGAGCTGTCGCACCTGCGCGAGATGAACCACAGCCCCGCGTTCTGGCAGACGGTCGAATCGATCTTTCCGGAATTCCGCGAAGCGCGGCACACACTCAAGCATCACCCGCCCGAGCTGCTGCCGACGCTGTAAGGCCGGCGTTCGCCGGGCCGGACCCAGACGGACCGCCCGGCGCGCAAGCACGCGGCCCGGCTGCGTTGCACAGCCTGCCGCGCGTCGCGCTCAGCGCATTCAGTGAGCCTTGCGCTGGATGAACTCGATCTTGTAGCCGTCCGGATCCTCGACGAACGCGATCACCGTGGTGCCGTGCTTCATCGGGCCCGCCTCGCGGGTCACCTTGCCGCCCTGCGCCTTGATCCGGTCGCAGGCCTGGTAGGCATCGTCGACCTCGACAGCGAGGTGGCCGAAGCCGGCGCCCAGTTCATACGAGGGCGTGTCCCAGTTGTGCGTGAGCTCCAGCACCGTGCCGTCGCGCTCGTCGTCGTAGCCGACGAACGCGAGCGTGAACCGGCCTTCCGGATAGTCGTCGCGGCGCAGCAGCCGCATGCCGAGCAGCTCGGTGTAAAACTGGATCGAGCGGTCGAGGTCGCCGACGCGCAGCATCGTATGTAGCAATCGCATTCCATGTACTCCGTGGGGACTTGCTTGAACCTGCGAATGTACCAGAGCCGCGCGAATCCCGCCGGGCCCGGCCGCGCCCGACGCCAAGCGCCACGCGGGCCGATCGGTTAACATCGCCCGGCACCCGCCCGACCTCCCTTGCGCCGCGTCCCCGGATACCGTGATGAGCAGCAGCCTCGCCTTTGCCATGCCCCGCCGCACCCTCGACACCCGCGCGATCGGCGTGATGGTCCTGCTGTGCGCGATCTGGGGATTCCAGCAGGTCGCGATCAAGAGCGCCAATGCGACGGTCCCGCCGCTGCTCCAGGCCGGCCTGCGCTCCGCGGTCGCGGCGCTCCTCGTATGGGCCTGGGCCCGCTTGCGCGGCACGCCGCTGTTCACGGCCGACGGCACGCTCGGCCCCGGCCTCGCCGCGGGCGCCTTGTTCGCCGGCGAATTCCTGTGCGTGTTCATCGGCCTGACGCTGACGAGCGCAGCGCGCATGGCGATCTTCCTCTACAGCGCGCCCTGCTTCATCGCGCTGGGCCTGCATCTGTTCGTGCCCGGGGAAAGAATGCGCGGCATCCAGTGGGCGGGCATCGGGCTCGCCTTCGCCGGCATCGCGGTCGCATTCGCGGATGGGTTCGCGCGCCCCGCGGCGGGCGCGCATGCGCTGGCCGGCCTGATCGGCGACGCGCTCGGCGTGCTCGGCGGCGTGATGTGGGCCGGCACCACGCTGGTGGTGCGCGCGACCTCGCTGTCGCGCGGCAGCGCGAGCAAGGCGCTGTTCTATCAGCTCACGGTATCGGCCGTGCTGCTGCTCGCGCTCGCCGCGCTGCTCGGGCAGACCACCGTCGCGCACGTCACGCCGCGCGTGGCCGCGAGCCTCGCCTACCAGGCGGTGATCGTCGCGTTCTTCAGCTATCTCGCGTGGTTCTGGCTGCTCACGCGCTACATGGCGTCGCGGCTGTCGGTGTTCACCTTCCTGTCGCCGCTGTTCGGCGTGAGCTTCGGCGTGCTGTTCCTCGGCGAATCGGTCGGCGTGCGCTTCCTGTCGGCGGCCGCGCTCGTGCTGGCCGGCATCGCGCTCGTCAACACGCCGCCGCGCGCCGCGCGCTGACGGCAGGACACGCGACGGCTCGGCCGCGCGGCGCTCAGTCGGCCGCGCGAGCCGCCTGGACGGCCTGGGCGACGCGCACGTACTCGGCCACCTCGACATCCTCCGCGCGGCGCGCGAGATCGAAGCCGAGCGCCTCGAAGTCGATCGCGTCGCGATAGGCGCCGAGCGTGTTGCGCAGCATCTTGCGGCGCTGCGAGAACGCCGCCGTCACCACCTCGCCGAGCACGCCCTGATCGACCTCGGACAACTCGTGCGGCGCGTATGGAATCATCCGCACGATCGCGGAGTCGACCTTCGGCGGCGGCTGGAACGACTCCGGCGGCACGTCGATCAGCTTGTCCATCACGTAGCGGTACTGGAGCATCACCGACAGGCGGCTGAACGCCTTGGTGCCCGGCTCGGCGACCATCCGCTCCACCACCTCGTTCTGCAGCATGAAATGCTGGTCGACGACGCACGGCGCGAACGTCATCAGGTGGAACAGCAGCGGGCTCGAAATGTTGTACGGCAGGTTGCCGATGATGCGCAGCGACGGCGCATCGCCGGGGCGCGCGAGCGCGCCGAAATCGAACGCGAGCGCATCGCCCGCATGCAGTTCGAGCAGCGCGCCGAAGCGTTTCTGCAGGCGCCCGATCAGGTCGCGGTCGAGTTCCACCGCATGCAGCGGCGACTCGGGCGTCGCCAGCCGCTCGATCACGGGCCCGGTCAGCGCGCCGAGCCCCGGCCCGATCTCGACCATGCGTTCGCCGCGCTCGGGACGAATGGCGGACACGATCGAGTCGATCACCCCGTGGTCGACCAGAAAGTTCTGTCCGAAGCGCTTGCGCGCCATGTGTCCCTGATGCTGTCTGCTGTTCGACATCGAAAATAAGAAAACGGATGAAGCGGAAAGAAGCGGAAAAATTCAGCCGGCGCGCCGATGGCGCGCCATCGTGACGGCCGTGTCGAGGGCGGCGATCAGGCTGCCGGGATCGGCACGGCCCGTGCCCGCGAGATCGAGCGCGGTGCCGTGATCGACCGAGGTGCGGATGATCGGCAGGCCGAGCGTGATGTTGATGCCTTCGCCGAAGGTGGCGTACTTGAGCACCGGCAGGCCCTGGTCGTGGAACATCGCGAGCACGCAGTCGGCATCGCGCAGGTAGCGCGGCTGGAACAGCGTGTCGGCCGGATACGGGCCGCGCGCATCGATGCCGCGTGCGCGCGCCGCGTCGAGCGCCGGCCCGATCACGTCGATCTCCTCGCGGCCCAGGTAACCGTTCTCGCCCGCGTGCGGGTTGAGCCCCGTCACCAGGATCCGCGGCGCGGCCAGCCCGAAGCCCGTGCGCAGGTCGCGGTCGACGATGGCGAGGGTCTCGATCAGGCCGTCGACGCTGAGCGCGGCCGACACGTCCTTGAGCGGCAGGTGCGTGGTGGCGAGCGCGACGCGCAGCGGCGCGTCGCCCGTGCCCGCCAGCATCATCACGACGCGCGGCGTATGGGTGCGCTCGGCCAGGTATTCGGTATGTCCGGTGAACGGCACGCCGGCATCATTGATCGTGCTTTTCTGCAGCGGCGCCGTGACGATCGCGTCGTGGCGGCCGGCCAGCGCGCCGTCGATCGCCGCGTCGAGCAGGCCGAGCACGTAGCGGCCGTTCGCCGCGTCGAGCCGGCCGGCCAGGGCCGGGACGGCCAGCGGGTGATGCGCGAGCGCCACCGCGTCGCCCGCCGTGAGCGCCGCCCAGTCGACCCCGACCGCCGCCGCGCGCGCGGCGAGCAGTTCGGCGTCGCCGAGCACCGTGAAGCGTACGCCGGGCCAGCGCGCGCCGGCCTCGGCAAGCGCGCGCGCCGTCAGCTCGGGGCCCACGCCGGCGGGTTCGCCGGTCGTGATCGCGATCTGCAACGGGGCGCTCATGATCAGGACGTCACTGCGGCGGCAGCGCCGGCAGCTTGAACTGCACGTACGACGAATCGCGCAGCTCGCGCAGCCAGTCGGCGTACGCCTGCTCGGCCTTGCGCTGGCCGATCGCCTGACGCGCGATATCCATCTGCTGCTGGACCGAGCCTTCCGCGTCGCGGCGGCCGAGCACCTGGATCAGGTGGTAGCCATACTCGGAGCGCACCGGATTGCTGACCTGGCCGTCCTGCAGGTTGTTCATCGCGCGCTCGAACTCGGGCACGGTCTCGCCCGGGCTGATCCAGCCCAGATCGCCGCCCTGCGACGCGGAACCGTCCTGCGAATAGGTGCTCGCGAATTTCGCGAAATCGCCGCCGGCTTCGATCTGCTTGCGGATGTCGGCCAGCTGCTCGCGCGCCTGCGACTCGGACTTGCCTTCGCCGACGCGCAGCAGGATGTGGCGCACGTGCGTCTGCACGATCTTCGGCGAGGCCGCCGACGCGCTCTGGCTCTGGCGGCGGTCGACGAGACGCACGATCTCGAAGCCGTCCGGCACGCGGATCAGGGTCGGGTTGACCTGGCCGGGACGCAGCTGCGATGCGGCCTGCACGACGTCGGGCGGCAGCGTCGACGGCGACTTGAAGCCGAGATCGCCGCCCTTCTTCGCGTCGTCCGCCTGCGACTCGCTCTTCGCGAGCTTGCCGAAATTGGCGCCCGGCGCCTGCGCCTGCTGCAGCAGCGCCTCCGCCTTCTTCTGCGCGGCGTCGATCTCGGCCTGCGGCGCGTTGGCCGGCGCCTTCACGAAGATGTGCTCGAGCCGCAGATCCTGCTGCGTGCCGGCCGTCGGGCCGCGCTGGCTCGCGATGTAGTTCGCGACTTCCGCGTCGGACACGGTGATCCGGCTGTCGACTTCCTTCTCGCGCAGCTTCGACAGCATCAGTTCGGTGCGCGCGTCGCGCACGAACACGTCCCAGGGCACGCCCTGCGCCTCGAGCCGCGACTTGTACTGGTCGATCGTCATGCCGTTCGCCTGCGCGAGGCGCTGCAGCGTGACCTGCACGGTCGCGTTGTCGATCGAGATGCCGTCGTCCTTCGCCTTCTGCACCTGGATACGTTCAAGCACCATCTGGTTCAGCACCTGGGCGCGCAGCTGGTCGAGCGTCGGAACCGGCGCGTTCTGCTGCTGCAGCCGGCGCGAGATCAGGCCGACGCGCTGGTCCAGCTCGCGGCCGGTAATGACGTCGTTGTTGACCACGGCGACCACTTCATCGGCGAGCGTCGCGCCCGACGAACTCAGCGCCTGCGCCGCGGCGGGCGGAACGGTGACGAACGACGCGAGCGCGGCCATGCAGGACACGATTGCCGCGAAGCGAAGGGTTTTCTTCATTGCCACAGGTACTCCATTGAAATCGGGCTGATCCGGTGCCGGACCCGCTTGCGGCGGGCGTCTCCCTGGCGGTGGTTATTCGTAATTGCTGAAACGGGACAACGGCGGCGGCGCGGGCGGCAGCGGGGTGTAGCCCGGCACGCCGGCCCTGAACGAGGACACCAGCCCGTTGTCAACGCTCGCCAGCCCCTTCAGCGTCAGTTGCGCCATCATACGGCTCGACGCAGTCGGCTGGCCGGACGACGGATTCGAGCCGTTCGCGAAGCGCTGCATACCGATGCCGAGCGCCCAGCAGTCGGCATCGTATTGTAAGCCGACGAGCCCGTCGACCATGCGGTGGCTGGCGAGGTCGTAGTTGAAGCGGCCGATCGCATAGAGCCGGCGCGTGATCGGCCACTGGCCCGACACGAGGATCTGGTTGATCGGCTGGTTGTCGAGCGTCGTGTTCGAGCGCGTATAGCGGTACGCGACGTTGATCACGCGGCGCTCGCCCGGGCTGAAGCCGAAGCCGATGCTCGACTTCGTGAGCTGGTTGTTGTCGGCGTTGTACTGGAACGAGGTCTCCGACGCGAACCCCGCGCCGAGCTTGATCGACGCGCCGACGATCAGGTCCGAGTGCTGCGCCTGCGACTTCGTCTGGGTCGGCTGCAGCGTCACGCGCTGGTCGCTGAAGTAATACTGCTGCGCGATCACGAAGCGCGCGCGCTCGTCGCCCGTCGCCGGGTTGATGAAGCGGCTCGTCACGGCGGCGGTCAGCCGGTTCGCATCGGCGATCCGGTCGTTGCCGACGAAGGTGTTCGGCGTGAAGATCTCCGCGAGACCGAAGTCGGAATCGACGGTGTCGAACAGCGGCGCGAACGACTGGTCGCGGTACGGCGTGTACACGTAGTAAAGGCGCGGCTCCAGCGTCTGGATGAAGTCCTGGCCGAACAGCCGCACCGAGCGGTCGAAGATCAGCCCGGTGTCGAAGCTGAAGGTCGGGATCGACGTGGTGAAGCGCTTCGGCTGCCCCGGCACGCCGCCCGACGTGCTCGTCAGGTCGTACGACACCATGTGCATCTGCACCTTCGGCACGACGAAGTAGCCCGGCCCGTAGACGCCGTACGAGATGTACGGATTGAACATCACGCGGTCGCCTTCCGGCTGGTCCGCGGTGGTGATCCGGAAGCGCGTGTAGTCGGCTTCCGCGCCGAAGTCGAAACCGCCGACGTTGTACTTCGTGTACTTGACGTTCAACTGCGGCGCGCGGCTGTACGGCGCGACCGACGGCGCGAGCGTCTGCCAGTGCTGCATGCGCGTGAGCACCGACCACGGGCCGTTGTTGTAGGTCAGCCCGGCTTCCTGCTGGTACAGCGTCTGCGTGCCGTTGACGAACTGGTTGGTCGCGCCGAGCTCTCCCGGATAAGCCGAATCCGAAACCTTGTTGTAATAAACGTAGCCGCCGAAACCGTTGCCGAAGTTCTGCTGGTGCTGCCAGTAGATCGCGTAGCGGTTGCGCTGCGCGAGCCGGTCGTCAGGCAGGAATTCGCCCGTCAGCGTGCCGGAATAATTGGGCGACAGGTAGCGGAACGTCGCGTGCGTGAACACGCCGCGCTTCGAGAGCAGCTCGGGCGTGATCGTCAGGTCGCGGTTCGGCGCGATGTTGAAGTAGTACGGCAGCGCCAGCGAGAAGCCGTTGTCCGAATTCAGCGAGAAGGTCGGCGGCAGGAGGCCGCTGCGCCGCTCGCCGCTCAGCGGGAAGGTCATCCACGGGGTGGCGAAGATCGGCATGCCCTGGAAGAACAGCACGCCGTTGCGCGCCGTGCCCTCGTCCGCGCCGGTATCGAAGTCGAACTCGCTGCCCTTGATGTACCACGCGGGGTTGGTCGCGCACTGGCACGCCGTATAGGTGCCGTTGGTGAACACCGAGCGCTCGCTGTC
Source organism: Burkholderia sp. FERM BP-3421 (assembly GCF_028657905.1). Classification (NCBI taxonomy): domain Bacteria; kingdom Pseudomonadati; phylum Pseudomonadota; class Betaproteobacteria; order Burkholderiales; family Burkholderiaceae; genus Burkholderia; species Burkholderia sp. FERM BP-3421. The sequence continues at coordinate 2,461,097 of NZ_CP117782.1, forward strand.
GAGCATCTGCACGTGTTCCGCGCTGCCCGAGCCGCCCGTCGCCGAGAAATGGTACTTCGGCGTGGTCATGAAGCCCTGGTTCGCCTCGACCTTCAGGTGCGCCTCGGGGCCCGTGAAGAGGGTCCCGCCGTTCGCGACCCGCACCTGCCCGTAGGCGTCGGCCAGGTCGGTGTCCTCGTCGTAATGGAGCGCGTCCGCCTTGACCACCGCGTTGCCGCGCCGAAGCTCGGCCGAGCCCTTGGCGGCGAGATCCTGGTCGGTCGTGCCGCTCGTGTGATCGGCGATCACGAAGGTCGCGGGCTTGCCGGACCCGGCGGACGGATGCTCGGTCAGCTGGGGCGCGAGCCGCAGGTCCCACGGCGTGCCAATCGGCTGGGGCGCGGCGGCCGCCCCCGACAGCTGGGCCTGCGACACCGCCGGCACGAGGCCCGGCACCGCGAGCAGCGCGGCCGCGAGCCGCCGTCTGCGCGGCGCGGCATCGCGAGAGGAGACAATCGGGTAGAACGGTTTGGGCGGCATCTATCGTTGGGCGAATCGGCCCTGTCAAGCCAGGCACTGCGCACCGCTGCCCGCGCAATCGAACCGTGACTGCGACATGCGCACACGCAGGGAAGCGATCGGGCGGGCGGCGAAGCGGGCTGCAAAACCTGCGCCGGCGAGGATTGACACGGGACGCGTCAAAAAAGTCGTGGGGTATTATATGGCAAGACGTTACTCCCTCCCCCGAGTTTCAATGACACCCCCTTCCGCCGACTCCCGCCTCGCCCTGCTGTCCGCCTGGCTGGCGCCGTTCGCCGCGCGCTACGCGCTCGACCCCGCCACGCTCGAACCCGCCTCCACCGACGCGAGCTTCCGCCGGTATTTCCGCATCGCGAGCGGCGCCGAGCCGCAGGGCTCGCTGATCGCGGTCGACGCGCCGCCGCCCGAGAAGTGCCGCGAATTCGTCGAGATCGCGCAACTGCTGGCCGATGCCGGCGTGCACGTGCCGCGGGTGCTCGAGCACGATTTCGAGGCCGGCTTCATGCTCGTCACCGATCTCGGCCGCACCTCGTACATCTCGGTGCTCGACCCGGCCGACCCGCAGGCGGCCCGGCCGCTGCTGCGCGCGGCGCTCGACACGCTGGTCCGCTGGCAGGGCGCGAGCCGCGAAGGCGTGCTGCCGCCGTTCGACGAGGCGTTCCTGCGCCGCGAGATGGCGCTGATGCCCGAGTGGTACGTCGGCCGCCACCTCGGCCGCACGCTGTCCGACCAGGCGCTCGGCGTGCTCGAGCGCACCTTCGCGCTGCTGATCGCGAGCGCGCGCGCCCAGCCGCAGGGCTACATGCTGCGCGACTTCATGCCGCGCAACCTGATGGTGGCGCCGCCGAACCCCGGCGTGCTCGACTTCCAGGACGCGGTGTACGGCCCGCTCACCTACGACGTCGTATCGCTGCTGCGCGACGCCTTCGTCAGCTGGGACGAGGAGTTCGAGCTCGACTGCTTCGCCTATTACTGGGAGCAGGCGAAGAAGGCCGGGCTGCCGGTCGCCCCGGACTTCGGCGAGTTCTACCGCCAGCTCGAATGGATGGGCCTGCAGCGCCACATCAAGGTGCTGGGGCTGTTCGCGCGGATCAACTACCGTGACCACAAGCCGGTCTATCTCGGCGACCTGCCGCGTTTCGTCGGCTACGCGCGCAAGGTCGCGCAGCGCTACCGGCCGCTCGCGCCGTTCGCACGGCTGCTCGACGAACTCGAAGACAAATCGGCCGACGTCGGCTACACGTTCTGAATCCATGACGGCACTTCTCGACACGGCGATGATCTTCGCCGCCGGGCGCGGCGAACGGATGCGCCCGCTCACCGACCGGCATCCGAAGCCGCTTCTCGAAGCGGGCGGCAAGCCACTGATCGTCTGGCAGATCGAGCGGCTCGCGGCGGCCGGCTTCGCGACCATCGTGATCAACCACGCATGGCTCGGCGCGCAACTCGAGGCCGCGCTCGGCGACGGCGCGCGCTGGGGCGTGCGGCTGCGCTACTCGCCCGAGACCGAGGCGCTCGAAACGGCGGGCGGAATCGCGCAGGCGCGGCCGCTGATCGAGGCCGCGAGCGCCTCGCCGGTGTTCGCGGCGGTGAGCGGCGACGTGTACTGCGACTTCGATTACACGACGCTGCACGCGCGGGCCGCGGCGATGGCCGAACGGTCCGAGCCGGCGATGCATCTCGTGATGGTGCCGAATCCGCCGTTCCATCCGGACGGCGATTTCGCGCTGCCGGCCGACGGCGTGCTCGCGCTCGACGGCGCGCCGCGCCGCACGTTCGGCAACATCGGCCTGTACGACCTGCGGATGTTCGACGACCTCGCGCCCGGCACGCGGCGCGCGCTGACGCCTTATTACCGCGCGGCGATCGCCGCGCGCCGCGCGACGGGCGAACTGTACGCCGGCCTCTGGGAAAACATCGGCACGCCCGCGCAACTGGGCGCGCTCGACGCGCGGCTCAGGGCCGCCGGCTGACCCTGCGGGCGGGCGCCGCGTTCCGCGCCCGCCCGCACCCGCACCCCGCACCCCGCACCCGCACCCCGCACCCCGCACCCCGCACCCCGCACCTCGCACCCCGCACCCCGCACCCCGCACCCCGCACCCCGCACCCCGCACCTCGCATCCCACACCCCGCACCCCGCACCTCGCATCCCGCACCCCGCACCCCGCACCCCGCACCTCGCATCCCGCATCCCGCACCTCGCACCTCGCACCTCGCATCCCGCATCCCGCACCCCACACCCCGCACCTCGCATCCCGCATCCCGCACCTCGCATCCCGCGCGCCCGGCTCCACGGCCAACGCGCCCTCGCCCTCGCCCTCGCCCTCGCCGAGCGTCCGCTCGGACACTTGCCAATGGCAATCCGCATTCGACCACGCTATGCTGAGCCGCGCTGTCCCGTCGGTCATGCTGTTATTTCGGAATGCGAGGAAACATGTCGAAGCAGACAAGGACGCCGTTGATGCTGGCAGGCAGCATCGGCGCGCTGGGGGTGGTGTTCGGCGATATCGGCACGAGCCCGCTCTACACGTTCAAGACCGTCATCGACCTGACGGGCGGCAGCCGTCCTGAAACCATTCTCGGCATTGTCTCGCTGCTGGTGTGGACCCTGATCGTCGTCACGACGGTGAAATACGCGGGTTTCGCGATGCGCATCGACAACGACGGCGAAGGCGGCATCCTCGCGCTGATGGCCCTGCTCGGCGTCAAGCGTCACAAACGCCCGCTGATCGTCGCGGCGGGCCTGTTCGGCGCCGCGCTGATCTACGGCGACGGCGCGATCACGCCGGCGATCTCGGTGCTCTCGGCGCTGGAAGGGTTGACGCTCGTCGAGCCGACGCTGGAGCCCTACGTGCTGCCGCTGACCGTCGCGATCCTGCTGGCGCTGTTCGCGCTGCAGCCGCTCGGCACGGCGAGGATCGGCCGCGCGTTCGGCCCGATCATGGCCGTGTGGTTCCTCACGATGGCCGTGCTGGGCGTGTGGGGCATTGCGCGTCACCCGGCGATTCTGTGGGCGCTCAACCCGGCGCATGGCGTGAGCTACCTGTTCAACAGCGGCGGCGTCGGCTTCCTCGTGCTCGGCGGCGTGTTCCTCTGCGTCACGGGCGCCGAGGCGCTGTATGCCGACATGGGCCATTTCGGCGCGAAACCGATCAAGTTCGCCTGGGCGGCGCTGGTATTTCCGAGCCTGGTGCTCAATTACGCCGGGCAAGGGGCGCTCGTGCTAGCGGGCGCGCCCACGAGCGGCAACATCTTCTATCGCCTGTGCCCCGAGGCGCTGACCTTGCCGCTCGTGATCCTGTCGACCGTCGCGACCATCATCGCGAGCCAGTCGATCATCACGGGCGCGTTCTCGATGACGCGCCAGGCCATCCAGCTCGAATGGATGCCGCGCCTGAAGATCGAGCAGACCTCCGAGGCGGGATACGGGCAGATCTACATCGGCGCGGTCAACTGGACCCTGATGCTGGTCACCATCGGCCTCGTGCTGGCGTTCAGGAAATCGGACAACCTGGCGGGCGCCTACGGCATCGCCGTCTCGGCCACCATGCTGATGACCACGATGCTGCTGTTCATCGCGATGCGCGAAATCTGGGGCTGGAGCCGCGTCGCGAGCGGCGCCGTCGCGGCGCTGTTCTTCGTGTTCGACACGGCGTTCTTCGCCTCGAACCTCATGAAGCTGTTCGACGGCGGCTATGTGCCCTTGCTGCTGGCCCTGCTGGTCTATTCGGTGATGTTCATCTGGCACAGGGGCGTCACGGCGGTCGCCAATCGGCTCGGCGAAAGCCCGGTCTCCATCGACGCCTTCAAGACGACGCTCGACCGCGGCGTGGCGCGCGTTCCCGGCGCCGCGGTGTTCCTCACGCGCGCGCGCAATGCCGTGCCGCCCGTGCTGCTCTGGTACGTGAAGCACGGCCAGTCCCTGCATGAGCACGTGTTCGCCGTGACGCTGGAAACCGCCTCGACGCCCTGGGTGGACGCCGGCGAGCGGGTCGCGCTCGCGGAAACGCTGCCCGGCTTCTGGTCCGTGACCGCGCGCTACGGCTTCATGGAACACGCGGACCTGCCCGCGCTGATGACCGAGCTGGCCACCCGTCATGCGTGCCCGGTCGATCCGGCCTCGCTGACCTACTTCATCGGCATGGAGCGCATCGTGCCGCGCGACGACGGCCGGGGGCTGCCCCGCTGGATCGAGGCGCCGTTCGCGATGATGCTGCGCAACTGCGCGCGCGTGACCGACTACGCGCGCGTGCCCGCGGATCAGGTGGTGGAACTCGGCCGGCAGGTATCCATCTAGGGCGCGGCCTAGGCCTCGCCCGACACGGCCTGCGCCTCGCCGTCCGCGGCCGCGCGCTGCTGCAGCGCCCACATCTGCGCGTACAGGCCGTCCGCGCGGACCAGTTCCGCATGCGTGCCGCGCTCGACGATGCGCCCGTGGTCCATCACGATGATCTGCTGCGCGTGCACGACGGTCGAGAGGCGGTGCGCGATCACGAGCGTGGTGCGGTGCTGCGCGATCTGCTCCAGCTCCTGCTGGATCGCGCGCTCCGAGCGCGAATCGAGCGCGGACGTCGCCTCGTCGAACAGCAGGATGGGCGGATTCTTGAGGATCGTGCGCGCGATCGCGACGCGCTGCTTCTCGCCGCCCGACAGCTTGAGCCCGCGCTCGCCGACCGGCGTGTCATAGCCGTGCGGCAGGCTCTCGATGAAATCGTGGATGTGCGCGGCGCGCGCGGCGGCCAGCACGTCCTCGCGGCTCGCCGACGGCCGGCCGTAGGCGATGTTGTAGTAGATCGTGTCGTTGAACAGCACCGTGTCCTGCGGCACGATGCCGATCGACGCGCGCAGCGAATCCTGCGTGACCTCGCGCAGGTCCTGCCCGTCGATGCGGATCGCGCCGCCCGTCGCGCGCTCGAGGTCGTAGAAGCGGAACAGCAGGCGCGCAAGCGTCGACTTGCCGGAGCCGCTGTGGCCCACCACCGCGGTCGTGGTGCCTGCCTCGACCGTGAAGTTCACGTCGTGCAGGATCTGCCGCGCCGGCTCGTAGCCGAAATTCACGTGCTCGAAGCGCAGCTGCGCGCCCGCCACCCGCAGCGCGGGCGCGCCGGGCGCGTCGGCCACCTCGCGCGGCGCGGACAGCAGCGTGAACATGCGATCCATGTCGGTCAGGCTCTGCTTGAGCTCGCGATACACGACGCCGAGGAAATTCAGCGGGATGTACAGCTGCAGCATGAAGGTGTTGATCAGCACGAGATCGCCGAGCGTGAGCTTGCCGGCCAGCACGCCCTGCGTCGCACGCCACAGGATGAACACGAGCCCCGTGCCGATGATCGCCTGCTGCCCGAAGTTGAGGAACGACAGCGAATTCTGCGAGCGGATCGCGGCCTTGCGATAGCGCTGCAGGTTCTCGTCGTAGCGCCGCGTCTCCCATTCCTCGTTGCCGAAGTACTTGACCGTCTCGTAGTTGATCAGCGAATCGATCGCGCGCGAATTCGCGCGCGAATCGAGTTCGTTCATGGTGCGCCTGAAACGCGTGCGCCACTCGGTGACCTTGACCGTGAACGCGATGTAGGCGGCCAGCGCCGCGAGCGTCACGTATGCGTAGTACGCGTCGTAGCGCACCACGAAGAAGCCGAGCACCAGGCCGACCTCGACGAGCGTCGGCAGGATGCTGTACAGCGAATACGAGATCAGCTGCTGGATGCCGCGCGTGCCGCGCTCGATGTCGCGCGACATGCCGCCCGTCTGGCGCTCCAGGTGAAAGCGCAGCGACAGCCCGTGCAGGTGGCGGAACACCTGCAGCGCGAGCCGCCGCACCGCGCTTTCCGTGACCTTCGAGAACAGGATCTCGCGCAGTTCGGTGAACAGCGAGGTCGACAGCCGCACCAGCGCGTAGGCGACCACCAGGATGCCGAGGCCGCCCGCGAGCACCAGCCCCGCCGACTGCTCGGCGCGCCCGAGCGCGGTCAGCTGGTGAACCGGCGCGAGGCCGTCGACGATCCGCTTCATCACGATCGGCACGCCGAGATTCGCGACCTTCGCGCCGATCAGGCAGGTGAGCGCGAGCGCCACGCGCACCTTGTAGGTGGTCAGGTAGGGCAGCAACGAGCGGATCGTCTGCCAGTCGTTGCGCGGCCCGAGCGTGATCGGCGCGGGCTCGGAGGAAGCGGGAAAACGGCGCATGCGGGGTATAAGAGGAGAACGCGATGCCCGTAACGGTGCGCCGCCGCGCGCGGCGGCGCAAGCGTCGTGCAGTTCAGGTGCACGCTTTCTCGTACAATTTCAGAACTTTGCATTGTCGCAGAAGCCGGTTCGCCCCGCTGAAGGTCGCTCGCCGCCTGCGCACCGCACTCCCTTACAGAATGGAAGCTTCAACCATGACCGATTCGTCCCCGCAACTCCCGCAAAAATCCCCCGCGCTGCGCGTCGTGCCGCAACCGTCCGACGCGAATGTCCACGGCGACGTGTTCGGCGGCTGGATCATGGCGCAGGTCGACATCGCCGGCTCGATTCCCGCGAGCCGCCGCGCCAACGGCCGGGTCGCGACCGTCGCGGTCAACCAGTTCCTGTTCAAGCAGCCGGTGTTCGTCGGCGACCTGCTGAGCTTCTACGCCAGCATCGTCAAGACCGGCACTACCTCGGTGACGATCGACGTCGAGGTGTATGCGCAGCGGATGGGCCTCGTGGGCGAGGTCGTGAAGGTCACCGAAGCCACCCTCACCTACGTCGCGACCGACACCGACCGCCGGCCGCGCGCACTGCCGCCGCTCGAGTGAGCGGCGCGCGCCGCCGCGCTCAGCGCGCGGCGAGCCCGAATTCGCGCATCGCCGGAATGAAGTCGTGGTTGAGCCTGGGCTTGCGCGACAACTTCGCGAGCACGTAGCGCTGGAACGGCGCGAGCCGCGCCCACGCATCGCACGACGGCGCGGCGAGCCCGGCCAGCGCGCTCTGCTCGACGAGCGCCGCCGGCACCGCATCGACGCCGCGCCAGGCCGGATGCGCGTCGGGCTGGAACCAGTCGGGCTCGACGTCCGCGTGCGTGCGCAGCATCTCGAACAGCGCGTGGTCGAAATTCGGCTCGATCGCGGCATCCTCGTCGGCCGGAAAGCGCGCGAGCAGCTTGCGGTCCTCGAGCGGCAGCATCTGCCACTGCGCGAGCGAGATCCGCAGACCGAAGCGGTCGAGGTTGAAACGGACGATCATCGGGATATACGTGAAATCCTCGGACGATTCGACTTCGAAATTGAACAGCAGCGGCGTGTCGCTCAGTCCCATGTTGGCACCCGGTTGGTCGATCGCCGGCGCAGCGGGCCGGCCTGGAGTATTTTAGAACCTTCGCCGCGCATCGGCGTCATCCGTCCCTTTCCCAGCAGGAGCCTGTCGTGAACCCATCCGAAACCGTCGACGAACCCAGCGGCGTCGTCGAGCTCGCGGTGCGCCGCCGGCGCGGCGCCGAGATCGAGACGGCCATCGACCGGGTCGGCCAGGAGTGGCCGGTCGCGCTCGTCGTCAACGGCATCTCGCATGCGGTGATGATGTGCACGCCGCGCGACCTGGAGGCGTTCGCGATCGGTTTCGCGGTCTCGGAAGGCATCGTCGCGCGCGGCGCGGACATCAAGGACATCGAGGTCGCGCTGCGCGCCGACGGCCCGTTGCCGCACGCCGAGGTGCAGCTGACCGTCGTGCAGCAGGCGTTCGTCGCGCTGAAGGAGAAGCGCCGCGCGCTCGCGGGGCGCACCGGTTGCGGCGTGTGCGGAATCGAGAGCATCGACCTGCTCGACCTCGCGCCGGAACGCGTGCCGGACACGGGCTTCCTCGCGCGCCTCGCCCCGGACGCGATCGCGCGCGCCGCGCGCGAGCTGCCCGCGCATCAGGCGCTCACGCGCCAGACGGGCGGCCTGCATGCGGCCGCCTGGTGCGCCGCCGACGGCGCGATCCGGCTCGCCTTCGAGGACGTCGGCCGGCACAACGCGCTCGACAAGCTGATCGGCGCGCTCACGCTCGACCGCGCCGATCCGACCGACGGCTTCGTGTTCCTGTCGAGCCGCGCCAGCTACGAGCTGGTGCGCAAGGCGGCGCGGGTCGGCATTCCGCTCGTCGCGACGATCTCCGCGCCGTCGTCGCTCGCGATCACGATCGCGCGCGACGCGGGCCTGCGGCTCGTCAGCTTCTGCCGCGAGTCGGGCTACGTCGACTACGGCACCGCGTGACGCGCGCGGGCCGCACGCATCGCGCGGCCCGCTCGTTCAGTCGAACTGCCGGAAGTCCGGCTTGCGCTTCTCGAAGAACGCGCTCATCGCCTCGCGCGCCTCGGGCGAACGCAGCATCGCGCCGAAGTGCTGGCCTTCCTCGCTCATGCGCGATGCGATGTCGACGCCGCCCGTGTTCTTCAGCAGGGCCTTGGTGAGGCGCAGCGACGACGCCGGCAGCGCGGCCAGCTTCGCCGCCTGCTTCGCGGCGAACGCATCGAGTTCGGCGGCGGGCAGCACGCGGTTCACGAGGCCGATCCGGTGCGCCTCGAGCGCGTCGAACGGCTCGCCGAGCAGCAGCTTCTCGGCCGCCACCTGGTGCCCCGCGAGGCGCGGCAGCAGCAGGCTCGACGCCGCCTCCGGGCACAGCCCGAGCTGCACGAACGGCAGCGACAGCTGCGCTGTGTCGGCCGCATAGACGAGATCGCAGTGCAGCAGCATGGTCACGCCCACCCCGACCGCGACGCCCGCGACCGCCGCCACGAGCGGCTTCTGCGCGGTGCTGATCTGGCGCAGGAACTGGAACACCGGCGCGTTGTCGTCCTTCGGCGGCGCCTTCATGAAATCCTCGAGATCGTTGCCCGAGCTGAAGTTGCCTTCGGCGCCGCGCAACAGGATCACGCGCACCGCGCTGTCCTCCTGCGCCGCGCCGAGCGCGTCGGCGACGGTCTGGTACATCGCGGCCGTGAGCGCGTTCTTCTTCGCCGGGCGCGCGAACGTGATCGTCAGTACGCCACCGATGTTGTCGAGCTGGATATCCATCTGAATCGTCTCCGTTGCTGCAGTCGAGCTGCATGAAAAAACGGTGCGCGAGCTGCAGGCCCGCGCACCGTTGTCATCCTGGCCGAAGCGGATCGCTTACAAGCGTTCGATGATACCCGCCGCGCCCATGCCGGTGCCGACGCACATCGTCACCATGCCGTACTTCAGGTTGCGACGGCGCAGCCCGTGCACGACGGTGGCTGCGCGGATCGCGCCCGTCGCGCCGAGCGGATGGCCGAGCGCGATCGCGCCGCCGAGCGGGTTGACCTTGGCCGGATCGAGGCCGAGATCGCGGATCACCGCGAGCGACTGCGCCGCGAACGCTTCATTGAGTTCGATCCAGTCGAGGTCGTCCTGCTTGAGGCCGGCGGCCTTCAGCGCGGCCGGAATCGCCTCCTTCGGGCCGATCCCCATGATTTCCGGCGGCACGCCGCGCACCGCGAAGCTCACGAAGCGCGCGAGCGGCGTCAGGTTGAACTGCTTGAGCACCTTTTCCGACACGACGAGCAGCGCGCCCGCGCCGTCCGAGGTCTGCGAGCTGTTGCCGGCCGTGACCGACCCCTTGTTCGCGAACACCGTGCGCAGCTTCGCCAGGCCTTCGATCGAGGTGTCGGCGCGCGGGCCTTCGTCGAGCGCGATCTCGCGCGTCTTCACGCTGATCTCGCCCGTCGCCAGGTTCGGGAAATGCTCGGTGATCGTGTACGGCGCGATCTCGTCCTTGAACTCGCCCGCCTGCTGGCCGGCGATCGCCTTCTGATGCGACAGGAGCGAAAACGCGTCCTGGTCCTCGCGGCTCACCTTCCACTGCTCGGCGACGCGCTCGGCCGTCAGGCCCATCCCGTAGGCGATCCCGACGTCCTCGTTGCGATCGAAGATGTGCGGCGACATCGACGGCTTGTTGCCCATCATCGGCACCATGCTCATCGATTCGCAGCCGCCCGCGAACAGCGCGTCCGATTCGCCGACGCGGATCCGGTCGGCCGCCATCGCGAGCGCGGTGATGCCCGATGCGCAGAAGCGGTTGACCGTCACGCCGCCGACCGAGGTCGGCAGGCCGGCGAGCAGCGCGCTCATGCGCGCGACGTTGAGGCCCTGCTCGGCCTCGGGGATCGCGCAGCCGATGATCGCGTCCTCGATCAGCTTGGTGTCGAAGCCCGGCACCTGCGCCACGGCCGCCTTGATCGCGTGGACCAGCAGCTCGTCCGGCCGGGTGTTCTTGAATGCGCCGCGGGGCGCCTTGCCGATCGGCGTGCGGCTCGCGGCGACGATGTATGCGTCTTGCAACTGTTTGCTCATTTCTGGCTCCATGCTGGGCGGTCGACCCGGGCGCGTGCTTCAGCGCGTGCCCGGGCCCCGCACAAAGTTGTCCGCTTGCTCAGTTCCGCACCGGCTTGCCGGTCTGCAGCATGCCCATGATCCGTTCCTGGGTTTTCTGCGTGCCGAGCAGGTCGACGAACGCGCGGCGTTCGAGCGCCAACAGCCATTCCTCGTCGACCAGGCTGCCCGCCTCGACGTCGCCGCCGCACACCGCTTCCGCGATGCGGCTCGCGATCAGGAAATCGTGGGCGCTGATGAAGCGGCCGTCACGCATGTTGACGAGCTGCGCCTTGATCGTGGCGATCGCCGAACGGCCCGCGACCGGAACCTGCGTCGCCTTCAGCGGCGCGCGATAGCCCGCGGCCGACAGGGCGCGCGCTTCCTTCTTCGCGACGTCGAGCAGCTCGAACACGTTGAAGACGATCGTGTCCGACGGCTTCACGTAGCCCATGTCGCGCGCGTCGTGCGCCGAGGCCGAGACCTTCGCCATCGCCGCGTTCTCGAACGACTTGGTCACGAACTTGAGCAGCTCGCTCGTCGCGTTCGCGGCGCCCGCCGCGTCCGCCGCGCGCAGCGCCGCTTCCTTCAGGCCGCCGCCCGCCGGCACGAGGCCGACGCCGACTTCCACGAGACCGACGTAGCTCTCGACATGCACCACGCGCTTCGCGCTGTGCAGCATCAGCTCGCAGCCGCCGCCGAGCGCGATGCCCGACACCGCCGCCACCACCGGCACGTTCGCGTATTTGACGCGCAGCATGCCTTCCTGGAACTTCTTCACGAACGGCTCGATGCCCTTCGCGCCGCCCATCATGAACGCGGGCATCGCCTCTTCGAGGTTCGCGCCGGCCGAGAACGGGCCGCCCGGCGTGCCGAGCTTGAGCGAGGTCGGCTGCCAGACCACGACGCCCTTGAAGTCCTTCTCGGCCAGTTCGATCGCCTGCACGAGGCCGTCGATCACGCCCGGGCCGATCGTGTTCATCTTCGACTTGAACGACACGATCACGACGTCGTCCTCGCCCGCGCGGTCATCGACCCACGCGCGCACCGAGTCGGTCTCGAACAGCGTCTTGCCGTAGCTGTGCGGGTCGCGGCCGGTCTCGCCGAACAGCGGCGCGCGGAACACCTGCTTCTCGTAGACGGCGAGGTTCGAGCGCGGCACGAATGCCTTCGCGGCCGGCGACCACGAGCCATCCGCCGTGTGCACGCCGCCCTTCTCGGCCACCGCGCCTTCGAGCACCCAGGCGGGCAGCGGCGCGTTCGCGAGGGCCCTGCCCGCCGCGATATCCTCCTGCACCCACTCGGCGACCTGCTTCCAGCCGGCTGCCTGCCAGCCCTCGAACGGGCCTTCGTTCCAGCCGAAGCCCCAGCGGATCGCGAGGTCGACGTCGCGCGCGTTGTCCGCGATCGATTCGAGATGCACGCCGATGTAGTGGAACACATCGCGGAAGATCGCCCACAGGAACTGCGCGTGCGGGTGGTCGGTCTCGCGCAGCAGCTTGAGACGCTCCGCCGGCGGGCGCTTCAGGATGCGCGCGACGGTCTCGTCGGCCTTCGCGCCGGCGTCGACGTAGGCGCCCGTCTTCGCGTCGAGCACCTTGATCGCCTTGCCTTCCTTCTTGTAGAAACCGCCGCCCGTCTTCTGGCCGAGCGCGCCCTGCTTCACCAGTTCGGCGAGCACGGGCGGGGTCTGGTAGACCGGGAAGAACGGATCGTCGGCGAGGTTGTCCTGCATCGTCTTGATCACGTGCGCCATCGTGTCGAGGCCGACCACGTCCGCGGTGCGGAAGGTCGCCGACTTCGCGCGGCCGAGACGGCTGCCCGTCAGGTCGTCGACTTCGTCGAAGCGCAGGCCGAACTTCGCGGCCTCGGTGATCACGGCGAGGATCGAGTAGATGCCCACCCGGTTCGCGATGAAGTTCGGGGTGTCCTTCGCGCGCACCACGCCCTTGCCGACGACGCTCGTCAGGAAGGTTTCCAGCTGATCGAGGATCTCCGGGCGCGTGTGCGCGGTCGGGATCAGCTCGACGAGATGCATGTAGCGCGGCGGATTGAAGAAGTGCACGCCGCAGAAGCGCGCCTTCAGCTCGTCGGAGAAGCCGTCCGACAGCGCGTTGATCGACAGGCCCGAGGTGTTCGACGCGAAAATCGCGTTCGGCGCGAGGTGCGGCGCGACCTTCTTGTACAGGTCGTGCTTCCAGTCCATGCGCTCGGCGATCGCCTCGATCACGAGGTCGCACTCGGCGAGCTTCGCGATGTCGTCTTCGTAGTTGGCGGCCTGCAGGTACTTGGCGTCGTCCTTCGAGCCGAACGGCGCGGGCGACAGCTTCTTGAGGTTCTCGATGGCCTTGAGCGCGATGCCGCTCTTCGGGCCTTCCTTGGCGGGCAGATCGAACAGCAGCACCGGCACGCGTGCGTTGATGAGATGCGCGGCGATCTGCGCGCCCATCACGCCGGCGCCCAGCACGGCGACCTTGCGAATGATGAAATTGCTCACGGGACTCCTCCGGATGGTGCCGCGCGCCGCCTGTCGATCAGGCGGCGCGCGGCGGGCAAATGTTAGGGTCGCCCGGGCGGCGGGCCGCCCGGGGTGCGCGCGTCAGAACAGCGCTTCGTCGACTTCCATCATGGTCTTCGAACCGGCGCGCGCGGCGCGGATCGTCGACGCCGTCTCCGGCAGCAGGCGCGCGAAATAGAACCGCGCGGTCGCGAGCTTCGACTTGTAGAACGGATCGCCCGACGCTTCCTTGTCGAGCGCGATGCGCGCCATGCGCGCCCAGAAGTACGAGAACACCAGGTGGCCGACGGTGCGCAGGTACGGCACGGCGGCCGCGCCGACCTCGTCCGGGTTCTGCATCGCCTTCATGCCGATTTCCATCGTGAGCTTCTGGACCTTCTCGCCGATGTCCGCGAGCGGGTTGATGAACTCGGCCATTTCCGGCTTCACGCCTTCGGCTTCCGCGAATTCGGTGACGATCCTGCCGAATTTCTTGAGCTTCGCGCCCATGTCGCCGAGCACCTTGCGACCCAGCAGGTCGAGCGACTGCACCGAGTTCGTGCCTTCGTAGATCATGTTGATCCGCGCGTCGCGCACGTACTGCTCCATGCCCCACTCGGAGATGAAGCCGTGGCCGCCGTAGATCTGCATCGCGTGGTTCGTGCACTCGAACGCGTTGTCGGTCAGGAACGCCTTGATCACCGGCGTGAGCAGCGCGACCAGGTCGGCCGCTTCCTTGCGCACGGCTTCGTCGCCGTGCGACAGTTCCTTGTCGATCTGCAGCGCGGACCAGTACGTGAACGCGCGCGCGCCTTCCGCGTAGGCCTTCTGCGTGAGCAGCATGCGGCGCACGTCCGGGTGCACGATGATCGGGTCGGCCGGCTTGTCCGGCGCCTTCGGGCCCGTCAGCGAACGCATCTGCAGGCGTTCCTTCGCGTAGGTCAGCGAGTTCTGGTACGCGACTTCGGTCAGACCGAGGCCCTGCATGCCGACGCCGAGGCGCGCGGCATTCATCATCACGAACATCGCGTTGAGGCCCTTGTTCGGCTCGCCGACCAACCAACCGCTCGCACCGTCGAGGTTCATCACGCAGGTCGAGTTGCCGTGGATGCCCATCTTGTGCTCGATCGAGCCGCACTTGATGCCGTTGCGCGCGCCCGGCTCGCCCGACGCATCGGGGAGGAACTTCGGCACGATGAAGAGGGAGATCCCCTTGGTGCCCTGCGGCGCGTCCGGCAGGCGCGCGAGCACGAGGTGGACGATGTTCTTCGAGAGGTCGTGTTCGCCGCTCGAGATGAAGATCTTGGTGCCGGTGATCGCGTAGGAACCGTCGCTATTCGGCTCGGCCTTGGTGCGCAGGATGCCGAGGTCGGTGCCGCAGTGCGGCTCGGTCAGGCACATCGTGCCCGTCCACTCGCCCGCGACCAGCTTCGGCAGGTAAACCTTCTGCAGTTCCGGCGCGCCGTGCGCGTGCAGGCACTCGTAGGCGCCGTGCGACAGGCCCGGATACATGGTCCACGCCTGGTTCGCCGAGTTCATCATCTCGTAGAGCGCGTTGTTCACGAACGCGGGCAGGCCCTGGCCGCCGTAGTCCGGATCGCAGCCGAGCGCGGGCCAGCCGGCCTCGACGTACTGCTGGTACGCCTCCTTGAAGCCCGTCGGCGTCTTGACCACGCCGTCGCCTTCATAGGTGCAGCCTTCACGATCGCCCACCTGGTTCAGCGGGAACAGCACCTCGGAGCAGAACTTGCCCGCTTCTTCGAGCACCTGGTTGATCGTGTCGGCGTCGAGGTCCGCGTGCTTGGGCATCTGCTTGACTTCGGCTTCGACGTTCAGCAGCTCGTGCATCACGAATTGCATGTCGCGCAACGGCGCGGCGTACTGTCCCATGACTCTCTCCAAAGATAGGGCAATGGCTCGAGCTTCCCGCGGGCTTCGACGCTCCGCTAACGGCTCTCGCTCTGATACGAAACGATCGTTTTTTCCAGCGCGGCCCAGGTCAGGCGCACCGCATCCGGCAGATGCAGGAAGCGGGCGTCGTGATGCAGGCCGAGCGTGAAACTGTACAACTCGAAGAGCATCAGGTTCGGATCGGTGTCCTCACGCAGATGCCCCTCCTCCTTCGCCTGCGCGATCGCCCGCAGCAACGCGGCGCGCCACGCGGTCACGCTCGCGTTCAGCTGCTCGCGCACGGTGCTGTCGGGACGGTCGTCGTACTCGACGGCCCCGCTGATGTAGATGCATCCCGTCGTCACCTCGTGGATGCGCTTCTCGATCCAGCGGGCCAGCATCGCGCGCAGGCGGGGCAAACCGCGCGGCTCGCGCAGGCTCGGAAAGAACACCTCGTTCTCGAAACGACGGTGATATTCGCGCACGACCTCGACCTGCAGGTCCTCGCGCGATCCGAAGTGCGCGAACACGCCGCTCTTGCTCATCTGCATCCGCTCGGCCAACAGGCCAATCGTCAGACCTTCCAGCCCGTCCCGGCTGGCAAGGTCCAAAGCTGCTTCGAGAATCGCGGCACGCGTTTGTTCGCCTTTTCGCATAGCTTGTCTGTGTAACCGTTCGGGGTCATCGGAAAAAATCGAACGGCCGTACTATTATTGGGCGCGACCGTCCGTGAAACAAGGAAATTATTAGAAATCGGTTTCTAACCGTGCCGCTATTGTTGCGGGTTCCGTGCCCCGCAGGAAGGGGTATCCACGGATCGCGCCACCTTGCGTGGCCTAGCGGCGGGGGGCGTGGCCTGCACCACCCGGATCAGGCGCCGCGCGACGACTTGCGGCGTGCGGCGGGCGCCGAGCGAGGGGCGCCCGCGTCAATCATACCCGCCTGTCGTGAGCAGCTTCATCGCCGCGCGATAGACAGTGTACGCGAGCCAGTTCAGGAAACGCTCGCCGAGCGGGCGCGCCGCGTAGCGCGCAGGGTCGATCTCGCGGCCGTCGGCGAACGCGGCCGCGATCGCGTCGCGCAGCTGCGCGGTTTCCACGTCGTGCCGCACCAGCACGACATTGGCCTCGTTGTTGAGCACGAGGCTCAGCGCATCGAGATTCGACGAGCCGACCGTGGCCCAGTTGTCGTCGATCACCGCCACCTTGCCGTGCAGCATCGTGCGGTCGTATTCGGCGACGCGCACGCCCGCGCGCAGCAGCGCGTGATAGAGGAACGGCACCGCGGTGTCGAGCGCCGCGAACTCCTTGCGGCCGACCAGCACCCGCACCTTGACGCCGCGCCGCGCGGCGCCCGTCAGCGCGCGCCGCAGCTTGCGGCCGGGCATGAAATATGGATTGGCGAGCAGTACTGACTGGCGCGCGCGCCCGATCGCGGCCAGGTAGGCTTTCTCGATCGCGCGCCGGTTCAGCAGGTTGTCGCGCGCGACGAACGCGACGCTCGGTTCCGTGACCACCCGCAGCGCACCCGCCTTCACCCAGCGGTGGCTGCGCATCCAGCGGCGGAACTTGGCGGGGAAATCGTCGCGGTAGGCGCGCTGGGGCGCGTACTGCGCGTAGCTCTTGTGACCCGCCGAGATCCGCTCCCACTGCACCTCGAACGCCGCGCGGATATCGATGACGGCCGGCCCCGCCAGCTCCACCGCGAAATCCCAGCGCGGGTAGGCCAGGCGTTCGCCGTTTTGCGCGTAGTCGTCGACGAGGTTGATGCCGCCGCAGAACGCGTAGGCGTCGTCGATCACGGCCAGCTTGCGATGCGTGCGCGAAAAACCGAAGCGGCCGAACAGATAGGGGTTGTAGATGCGGTGCTCGACGCCTTCCGGGCCCCAGCCTTCGAACAGCGGCAGCCGCGCGGTGCCGATCCCGTCGGTAATCACGCGCACCCGCACGCCGCGGCGCGCGGCGCGCACCAGCGCATCGGACACCGGCCGGCCGGCCGCGTCATCGCAGAAGATATAGGTTTCGAGCATCACCTGCTCGCGCGCGCCGTCGATCCGCGCGATCAGGGCCGGGAAGAATGCGCGACCGCCGTCGCAGAGCCGCACCCGGTTGCCGGACGTGAAGGCGAGCCGCGACGCGGAACCGCGTTCCTGCAGGAACATCTGCCGGAGCAGGTCGAGCCGCACGCGGCGCTCGCTCATGCGCGATGCGCCGCGAGACGCGCGGGCAGCTGCAGGATCGCCTCGGCGTTCGACGGCGAGAAGCAGCGCGCCGCCGCCTCGCGATACGGCAGCCACAGGCTGTCGGTGTGTTCGCGCGGCGCAAGCGTGACCGCAGCGCCCGCCGGCACTTCCAGGCTGAACCAGTGCTCGACGTTGCGCGTGACGCCCGGCGCGTAGCGGTGCAGGTACTGCGGATAGATCGTGTATTCGATCCGATGCCGCCAGTCGACGAGCGCCTCGGGCGGAATCCCCGGGCTGCCGACCACGAGCCCGGTCTCTTCGCCGACCTCGCGCGCGGCCGCGTGCGCGAGCGCTTCGTCCGGCCAGTCCTTCGAGCCCGTCACCGACTGCCAGAACCCGGGCTGGTCCGCACGCTTGAGGATCAGCACGTCGAGCGCGGCGGTATGGATTACGACCAGGACGGATTCGGGGATTTTCGGTGGCTTCGTCATCGGGAGGTCATGCGGCGCGGCGGCCGTACGGCAAGGCGGCGCGACCGCCGGGCCGCGAGGGTTCCGACGACTGTACCGCAAAAAACGAAAAAGGCGCATCGCGCGCCTTTCTCCTCGTCGAGCGGGCGCCTGGGCGCCCGCCTTCGTTCGTGGCCCGACTCAGGCCTTCGGCTGCTCCGGCTGGCGCAGGCGGATGTGCAGCTCGCGCAGCTGGCGCTCGTCGACCGGGCTCGGCGCCTGCGTGAGCAGACACTGCGCGCGTTGCGTCTTCGGGAACGCGATCACATCGCGGATCGAATCGGCGCCCGCCATCATCGTCACGATGCGGTCGAGGCCGAACGCGATCCCGCCGTGCGGCGGCGCGCCGTACTGCAGCGCGTCGAGCAGGAAGCCGAACTTCGCCTGCGCCTCCTCCGGCCCGATCTTGAGCGCGCGGAACACCTGGCTCTGCACTTCCTCGCGGTGGATACGCACCGAGCCGCCGCCGATTTCCCAGCCGTTCAGCACCATGTCGTAGGCCTTCGCGAGGCAGCGCGCCGGATCGGTCTCGAGGTATTCGAGGTGCTCGTCCTTCGGGCTCGTGAACGGGTGGTGCGCGGCCACGTAGCGCGCCTCTTCCTCGTCGTAGTCGAACATCGGGAAGTCGACGACCCACAGCGGCTTCCAGCCCGCCTCGACGAGGCCGTTCGCCTTGCCGAACTCCGAATGGCCGATCTTGAGGCGCAGCGCGCCGAGGCTGTCGTTGACGACCTTCGCGCGGTCGGCCGCGAAGAAGATGATGTCGCCGTCCTCGGCGGCGGTGCGCTCGAGGATCGCCGCGATCGACGCGTCGTGCAGGTTCTTCACGATCGGGCTCTGCAGGCCGTCGCGGCCCTTCGCCTTCTCGTTGACCTTGATCCACGCGAGGCCCTTCGCGCCGTAGATGCGCACGAATTCCGTATAGCCGTCGATGTCGCCGCGCGACAGCTCGGCGCCCTTCGGCACGCGCAGCGCCGCGACGCGGCCGTCCTTCGCGTTCGCCGGTGCGCTGAACACCTTGAAGTCGACGTCCTTCATCGCATCGGTCAGCTCGGTGAATTCGAGCTTCACGCGCAGGTCCGGCTTGTCCGAGCCGAAGCGCGCCATCGCTTCCGAATACGGCATGACCGGGAAGGTCGCGGCCAGCTCGACGTCGATCGTCGTCTTGAAGATGTGACGGATCATGTCCTCGAACAGGTCGCGGATCTCCTGTTCGCCCAGGAACGAGGTCTCGCAGTCGATCTGCGTGAACTCGGGCTGGCGGTCCGCGCGCAGGTCTTCGTCGCGGAAGCACTTGGTGATCTGGTAGTAGCGGTCGAAGTTCGCGACCATCAACAGCTGCTTGAACAGCTGCGGCGACTGCGGCAGCGCGAAGAACTGGCCGGCGTTCACGCGCGACGGCACCAGGTAGTCGCGCGCGCCTTCCGGCGTGCTCTTCGTCAGCATCGGCGTCTCGATGTCGATGAAGCCCTCGCCGTCGAGGTACTTGCGCGCCTCGATCGCGACGCGGTAGCGCAGGCGCAGGTTGTGCTGCATCTGCGGGCGGCGCAGGTCGAGCACGCGGTGCGTGAGGCGGGTGGTTTCCGACAGGTTGTCGTCGTCGAGCTGGAACGGCGGCGTCACCGACGCGTTCAGCACGTTCAGCTCATGGCACAGCACCTCGATCTTGCCGCTCTTCAGGCCCGCGTTGGCGGTGCCTTCCGGGCGATTGCGCACGAGGCCCTTGATCTGCACGCAGAATTCGTTGCGCACGCCTTCCGCGGTCGCGAACATCTCCGCGCGGTCCGGGTCGCACACCACCTGCACGAGACCTTCCCGATCGCGCAGGTCGATGAAAATCACACCGCCGTGATCGCGGCGGCGCTGCACCCAGCCGCACAGCGACACGGTTTGGCCCAGCAGGTGTTCGGTCACGAGACCGCAGTATTCAGTTCGCATCGACATGATGTTAGCTTTCGTTCGGTTTGATCAATGGGCGGCGCTCGCGCGCCCCGGCATTACAGCGGCGGCTCGACGGGCCGGCGGGCGGGCGCGGCGACGGGCGCCGGGGGCGCCACCACGCCCATCGAGACGATGTACTTGAGCGCGGCGTCGACCGACATGTCCAGCTCGACGACCTCGCTCTTCGGCACCATCAGGAAGAAGCCGGAGGTCGGATTCGGCGTGGTCGGCACGTACACGCTCACGTACTCTTCCTTCAGGTGGTTGACCACGTCGCCACCCGGCGCGCCGGTCAGAAACGCAATCGTATAGGAACCGCGGCGCGGATACTCGATCAGGAGCGCCTTGCGGAACGCATTGCCGCTGCTCGACAGCAGCGTGTCGGACACCTGCTTGACGCTCGTGTAGATCGGGCCCACCACCGGGATGTGCCGCACCACGACGTTCCACCAGGTGACGAGCTTCTGCCCGATGAAGTTCTGGGTCGCGAGGCCGACGATGAAGATGAAGGCGATCGTGAGCAGCGCGCCGATCCCCGGCAGGCGGAAACCGAGCAGTCGCTCCGGCCGCCACGACTCGGGCAGCAGCAGCAGGGTCTGGTCCATCGTGCCGATGATGAGCCCGAGCACCCACAGCGTGATCGCGAGGGGCACCAGGACCAGCAGGCCGGTCAGGAATACCGTTTTGAGGGTCGTCTTTTTCATCATCCGCCGTCAGAAAGCCGCGCCGGTCGGCGCGGGCGTTACGTGGTGCTGGCCGGCGCGCTCGCGGCGGGCGCAGGCGCAGGCGCGGACGCCGGAGCCGCCGCTGCCGCGCTGTCGCCGCCGCTGGCGGCCGGCGTCGCCGCCGGGGCCGCCGCCGTTTCGCCGGCCGGGTTCGCCGCCGCCGCCGCGCCGCCCGAGCCGCCGCGGAAATCGGTCACGTACCAGCCCGAGCCCTTCAATTGGAACCCGGCGGCCGTGACCTGCTTGCGAAAACTGTCCTTCCCGCACTCCGGGCACTGCGACAGCGGCGCATCGCTCATCTTCTGGAGCACATCCTTCGCGTGACCGCACGCTTCGCATCGATAGGCGTAGATCGGCATGATATTTTTCCCGCGGAAAACGATAAACGGCTTGCAAAACCTTGAATTATAGCCGAAAGGCGCGCCCGCCCCTCACTACGACCGGCGCCAGGTCTGCCAGCGCTCGCGGCCCGCGAATACCGGCAAGGACGACGCGACCGGCGCGTCGTCGATCAGTTCGAAATACGGCCCGAGCAGCGCATCGAGCGCCGCGCGCTCGATGCCGAACGGCGGCCCCTTCGGCGTCTCGCCGATGAAGAAGTAGCCGGCCAGCAGGCCGCCCTTCGGCAGCAGCGCCGCCATCCGCGTCGCATACGCGGGCCACAGCGTGCGCGGGATCGCGCACAGGAAGGCCCGCTCGTAGATCCACTCCGGCGTGAACGGCGGCGTATAGGTGAAGAAATCGGCCTGCTCGACCAGGAGCGCATGCGGGCCGAGCTGCGCGCGCGCCGCGCTCACCGCCTGCGCCGCGAAATCGATCGCGCGCACCGGCCAGCCCGCGCGCGCGAGCCACAGCGCCTCGTACGCGCTGCCGCAACCGGGAATCAGCACCGGGCGCGGCGCATGCGCCGAAGCGAACGCGACGAACTCGGGCGGCGCGCCCGCCTGATCCCAGGGCGTCACGCCCCGCTCGAACCGCTCGTCCCAGAATGCCGCGTCGGCCGGGTTGCGCGATGCGAAATCGGCGCCGCTCGGGCCCGCGTCAGGGTGGGGAGGCTTCACTGCGCTCATCGTTCCGTGCTCCAGGTGCGGCGCCGCGCGCCGGCGTGTTGTGGCGGCGCTCAGCCGCCGTACGCGAGGACGATCAGGATCCGGGTCATCACCGCGCCGACGCCCATTGCGAGCCCAAACACCAACAGCGCCTGCAACAGCCGGTTGGTGCGCTTCTGTTCGAGCAGGATCTGCCGCATCATCTCGTCGCTCGCCACGCGCGGCGCCGCATGGCGTTCCGCGAGCACGTGGTGGATCAGCCGCGGCAGCTGGGGCAGCGTCTTGCTCCATTGCGGCGCCTCGACCTTGAAACGCTCGTACCAGCCGCGCAGGCCGATCTGCTCGGTCATCCAGCGTTCGAGATACGGCTTCGCGGTTTTCCACAGGTCCAGTTCGGGGTCGAGCGAACGGCCGAGGCCCTCGACGTTCAGCATGGTCTTCTGCAGCAGCACCAGCTGCGGCTGGATCTCGACGTTGAAGCGGCGCGAGGTGGAGAACAGCCGCATCAGCACCTGGCCGAGCGAGATGTCCTTGAGCGCGCGGTCGAAGTACGGCTCGCAGACCGCGCGGATCGCGCTCTCCAGCTCCTCGACCCGCGTATCGGACGGCACCCAGCCGGATTCGAGGTGTAGCGTGGCGACCCGGTGGTAGTCGCGCTTGAAGAACGCGAGGAAATTCTGCGCGAGGTAGTTCTTGTCGAAGTCGGACAGCGCGCCGACGATGCCGAAGTCGAGCGCGATGTAACGGCCGAAGTGCTTCGGGTCGAGGCTGACCTGGATGTTGCCCGGGTGCATGTCCGCGTGGAAGAAGCCGTCGCGGAACACCTGCGTGAAGAAGATCTCGACGCCTTCGCGCGCGAGCTTCGGGATATCGACGCCCGCCGCGCGCAGCGTATCGATCTGGCTGATCGGCACGCCCGACATGCGCTCCATCACGAGCACGCTCGAGGTCGAATAGTCCCAGAACATCTCGGGCACGAGCAGCAGATCGACGCCCGCGAAGTTGCGGCGCAGCTGGCTGCCGTTGGCGGCCTCGCGCATCAGGTCCAGCTCGTCGTGCAGGTACTTGTCGAACTCGGCGACCACCTCGCGCGGCTTCAGGCGACGGCCGTCCGGCCACAGCCGCTCGGTCCAGGTGGCGATGTCGCGCAACAGCGCGAGGTCGGAATCGATCACGGGCAGCATGTTCGGCCGCAGCACCTTGATCGCGACCGCGCGGCCCGCGTGCGTGCCCTCGCGGAACTTGGCGAAGTGCACCTGCGCGATCGACGCGCTCGCGACCGGATCGCGCTCGAATTCGTCGAACACCACGTCGACCTGCGCGCCGAGCGACTTCTCGATCAGCGCGATCGCGACCGCCGACTCGAACGGCGGCACCTGATCCTGCAGCTTCGCGAGTTCGTTCGCGAAATCGACGGGCAGCAGGTCGCGCCGCGTCGACAGCACCTGGCCGAACTTCACGAAGATCGGACCCAGGCTTTCGAGCGCCCGGCGCAGCCGCACCGCGGGTGGATCGGAAAAGCGCCGGCCGATCGTCGTGATGCGCAGCAGCAGCTTCACGCGCCGGTCGTCGACGCGCGACAACATCACCTCGTCCAGGCCGAAACGGATAACGGTATAGACAATCTTGATGAAACGGAAAATGCGCATGCGTGACGGCCCTCAGTGCGCGCTGCGCGGGCTGCCGCCCGCGCGCGCGCCAATGCTTTGTTCTAGTCGCTCGACCCGCTTCTCGACCCGCGCGAGCGCATCGCGCGCGCGCGCCAGTTCCGCGCCGACATCGGCGAGCGCGGCGCGCCGCACCACCTGGGGATTCTCATCGAGCCAGTACTCGGTCAGCGAGCCCAGCAGGTTGCGGCCGGTGCGCCGCGCATGCTCGCCCGTCGTACGCACGAGCGCGGCGATCCGATGCGCCGGCGCGTCGCCGATCAGGCGCGCCAGATCCTCCTCCGGCTCCCAGCGCAGATGCTCGGCGAGCTTCGCGATCTGCGTGGCGAATTCGGCGTCGCCCTCGATCTTCACGTGCTTCATCAGCGCCGCCTGGCCGCCCTGCGCGAACGCAGCCGCCGCGTCGAGCGGCGAGCGCCCCGCCGCGCCGAGTGCGATCGAGACGTCGCAGCCGCGCGCGTCGTGTTCGTCGACCGCGGCCAGACAGCCGTCCGGCTGCACCGCGAGCAGCAGCGTCACGGGCGGCACGTCGAGCCGGGCGAGCTTGCCGGCGTAGGGAGTCAGGCGGTCGCGCGCCCAGGATTCGCGGGCGAGCAGGTGATTGACGGCAGCGACAAAAGGCTTGGCGGCAAAGGTCATCGGACAGGGAAAGAAAAACCCGCGCAGGCGGGACGCCTGCGCGGGTTTCTATTGTAACGTCGGTTCGGTCCCGCCCTCTTGCCGCGTGACAGGAAACCGATTTCGGTCAGTGCGTGTTGACCTGCTGGATGCCCGCGAGCAGCCAGCCCTGGCCGTCCGCCTTCGACAGGTTCCAGATTTCCTCGAACGGCTCGGCCGACGCGCCGGCCGCCTCGCGGATCAGCCCCGAGAAGCGCACGCTCGCGAGCGACTCGGCGCCGCGCTCCTCGACCGCCAGCAGCTCGGCGTCGAGCTGCGCGACGTCGGTCTGGTTGGCGCCCGCGCCGCGCGAGGCGAGGTCGACCTTCACTTCCGCGAACATCTCCGGCGTCGTGAATTCACGGATATCGGCCATGTTGCCTTCGTCCCAGGCAGCCTGCAGGCGCACGAAGTAGACCTTCGCGTTGCGCAGGAACGCCTCGGTGTCGAAGCCGGCCGGCACCGCCACGGCGGCCGCGGCCGCCGCGACCGGCGCCGCGCCGCCGCCGAACACGCGCTGCGCCTCGCCGGCGTAGCTGCTGCCCGAGCCCGCGTAGCCCTGATTCTGGTTCTGGCTGAAGCCGGTGTCGAAGCCACCCTGGTTCAGCGACGGCTGGCTGCCGCCCGTCGCGTACGCCGGTTCCTGCGAACGACGACGATTCATGAACTTGCGGATCAGCCAGATGCCGACCATCGCGAGCAGCGCGATCACGATGACGTTCGCCATCATGCTCGCGAACGCCCCGCCCAGACCGAAGTGCGACAGCAGCGCGGCGATGCCGAGGCCGGCCGCGAGACCGGCGATCGGCCCGAGCCAGCGCGAGCGGTTCGGCTGCGCGGCCGGCGTCGGCTGCGCGCCGGGCGCGCGCTGCGCCTGCGACGGCGCGGCCTGCTGCATCGGCTGCTGCGCGGGCGGGGTCGCCTGGCGCTGCTGCAGCGACTGCGACTGGCGGCCGACGCTGCGGCCGCCGCCCATGCGCTTCGCCTCGGCGTCGAGCGACGCGAACGTACCGGCCGTGAGCAGGCCGACCATCAGGAGCGTGCCGATCCGTTTCGCCCACGGCTTCGGCTGCTTGCTGCGGTTAAACAATGAACGGGAATCAGACATCTCCATCTCCAGAATGTAAGACAAATGTATGGAAAGAACCCCTTAGTACTTGGTTCCGAGGTGTAACGCTACCACGCCACCTGACAAATTGTAATATTTGACGGCGTCGAGACCAGCGAGTTCCATCATCGTCTTCAGCGTGTCCTGATCGGGGTGCATCCGGATGGATTCAGCAAGATACCGGTAACTTTCAGCATCTTTCGCGAACTTGTCGCCAAGCCACGGTAATACTTTGAAAGAATAGAGATCGTAGGCTTTCTTCAGCGGCGACCACACCTTCGAGAACTCGAGCACCATCACGCGGCCGCCCGGCTTCGTCACGCGGCGCATCTCGGCCAGCGCCAGATCCTTGTGGGTCATGTTGCGCAGCCCGAACGCGACCGTCACGAGGTCGAAGTGGTTGTCCGGAAAGGGAATTTTCTCCGCGTCGCACAGGAGCGAGGGGGTCACGACGCCGCCGTCGAGCAACCGGTCGCGGCCGACCCGCAGCATCGATTCGTTGATGTCGGTATGCCAGACCTCGCCCGTCGGGCCGGCCGCCTTCGCGAACGAACGGGTCAGGTCGCCCGTGCCGGCCGCGAGGTCGAGCACCTTGAAGCCGGGCCGCACGTTCGCCTGCGCGATCGTGAACGCCTTCCACGCCCGATGCATGCCGACCGACATCAGGTCGTTCATCAGGTCGTAGTTGCTCGCGACCGAGTGGAACACCCCCGCCACCTTCTTCGCTTTCTCGGATTCCTCGACGGTTTCGAAGCCGAAGTGGGTTTTGCTCATCGCGTAGATTCCTCTGGAAAAGACAGAACGGCGCCGCATCCGGCGCCGTTGCTCAGTGGCAGTGGCCTTGCGACCCCGAGGCCGCTGGCATCGGGGCGTCGCGTTCGACGCCCGCCGCCTTCAATTTATCGAAATACTCGCGCCATAGCGCGTCCTGGCGGGTCGCCAGCTCGTACAGCAGATCCCACGAGTAGATGCCGGTCGAATGGCCGTCGGAGAAGGTCGGCTGCAATGCGTAGTGGCCGACGCCCTCGAGCGCCGTGATCGACACCTCGCGCTTGCCGGTCTGCAGGGTTTCCTGCCCCGGCCCGTGGCCGCGCACTTCCGCCGACGGCGAATAGACGCGCATCAGCTCGAAGGGAATCCGGTAGCTCTCGCCGTTCGGGTACTGCAGTTCGAGCACGCGCGACACCGCGTGCACGACGACGCCGGACGGAATCGGCGTCGTGGAAGTCAAGCCGCTCATGGCTCTCCCTGTTCGATGATCTGTTCGATTTCCTCGCGCACCGCGTTGTGCAGCAGCGTGGCCTGCGCGGCGCGCAGCCGCAGCAGCGCGTCCGACACCGAGCGCTGGCGAGGCGCCCAGACCGGCTGCGGAAAGTGCGCGTCGTTGGAGAAGCGCGGGATCACGTGCCAGTGCACGTGCGGCACCTGGTTGCCGAGGCTCGCGAGGTTCACCTTGGCGGGCTGCATCACGCGCCGCACCGCCCGCTCGACCGCGCACACGATCCGCATCAGGTACACGCGCTCCGCCTCGCTCAGGTCGGAGAATTCGGCGACGTGCGCATGCCAGATCACCCGGCAGAAGCCCGGGTAATCGGTCTCGCCGGTCGCCAGAACGACGCGCAGCGCGTCGTCCTTCCACAGCAGTTCGCCGCCGTCCTCGCGGCAGAAGATGCAATCCATCGTCGCTTCCTTACGGGTGGAATTACGGGTGGAATGTTCGTGACATTACACCAGTACGCGCTCGATCCCGCCATTATTCGCGCGAGCGACATAGTCGGCCATCCAGTTCTCGCCGAGTACATTGCGCGCGATCTCGACCACGATGTAGTCGGCCGAGATGTCGGCGTCCTCGTTGTAGCGCGACAGGCCCTGCAGGCAGGACGGGCAGCTGGTCAGGATCTTCACGTCGGCAGCGGCGGCCGGCGGCGCGCCGTCGGCCGCCACGACCGGGATGTTGCGCAGCTTGGCCGCGCCCTTGCGCAGCTCCTCTTCCTTGCGGAAGCGCACCTGCGTCGACACGTCCGGGCGCGTGACCGCGAGCGTGCCCGATTCGCCGCAGCAGCGATCGTTCTTCTCGATCCGGTAGCCGTCCTTCTCCGCGCCCATCAGCTCGTTGACCAGCGTGACCGGGTCCATCGTCTTGATCGGCGTATGGCACGGGTCGTGGTACATGTAGCGCACGCCCGCCACGCCGTCGAGCTTGATGCCCTTCTCGAGCAGGAACTCGTGGATGTCGATGATCCGGCAGCCCGGGAAGATCTTGTCGAATTCGTACCCGGCGAGCTGGTCGTAGCAGGTGCCGCACGACACCACGACGGTCTTGATGTCGAGGTAGTTGAGCGTCGTCGCGACCCGGTGGAACAGCACCCGGTTGTCGGTGACGATCTTCTCCGCCTTGTCGTACTGGCCCGCGCCGCGCTGCGGATAGCCGCAGCACAGGTAGCCCGGCGGCAGCACCGTCTGCACCCCGGCTTCCCACAGCATCGCCTGGGTCGCGAGCCCGACCTGCGAGAACAGGCGCTCGGAGCCGCAGCCCGGGAAGTAGAACACCGCCTCCGAATCGACCGAGGTCGTCTTCGGATCGCGGATGATCGGCACGATCTTGTTGTCCTCGATGTCGAGCAGCGCGCGCGCCGTCTTCTTCGGCAGGTTGCCCGGCATCTTCTTGTTGACGAAGTGGATCACCTGTTCGACCACGGGCGGCTTGCCGGTGGTCGCGGGCGGATGCGCTGTCTGCTTCTTCACCACCTTCTTGAGCACGTCGTTGGCGAAGCGCTGCGCCTTGTAGCCCACCCCCATCATCACGCTGCGCGCGGCATTGATGGTCTGCGGATTGGTCGCGTTCAGGAAGAACATCCCCGCCGCCTGGCCCGGGTTGAACTTCTTCTTGCCCATCTTGCGCAGCAGGTTGCGCATGTTCATCGTCACGTCGCCGAAGTCGATCTTCACCGGGCACGGCGTCTCGCACTTGTGGCACACCGTGCAGTGGTCGGCGACGTCGTTGAACTCGTCCCAGTGCTTGATCGACACGCCGCGCCGGGTCTGTTCCTCGTACAGGAACGCCTCGACCAGCAGCGAGGTCGCGAGGATCTTGTTGCGCGGGCTGTACAGCAGGTTCGCGCGCGGCACGTGGGTCGCGCACACCGGCTTGCACTTGCCGCAGCGCAGGCAGTCCTTCACCGAACTGGCGATCGCGCCGATGTCGGACTGCTGCATGATCAGCGATTCGTAGCCCATCAGCCCGAAGGACGGCGTGTACGCGTTGCGCAGGTCCGCGCCCGCGAGCAGCTTGCCCTTGTTGAAGCGCCCTTCCGGATCGACGCGCTGCTTGTAGGCGCGGAATTCGCCGATCTCGTCCTCGGTCAGGAACTCGAGCTTCGTGATGCCGATGCCGTGCTCGCCCGAGATCACGCCGTCGAGCGAGCGCGCGAGCTTCATGATGCGCGCGACCGCGGTATGGGCGTCCTGCAGCATCTCGTAGTTGTCGGAGTTGACGGGCAGGTTGGTGTGCACGTTGCCGTCGCCCGCGTGCATGTGCAGCGCGACGAACACGCGGCCGCGCAGCACCTGCTTGTGGACGCCCTGCGCCTCGTCGAGGATCTGCTTGAACGCGCCGCCGTTGAAGATCGCGCGCAGCTCCGCGCGGATCTCCTGCTTCCACGACACCCGCACGGTGCGGTCCTGAACGATGTGGAACACGGTTGCATCCGGCTGCGCGTCGACGCGGTCGGCGAGCTTTTCGGCGAGCGCCTCGTAGCCGAGCTGCACGAGGTAGTGCTGCGCCTCGCGCAGCGACAGGTCGAGCTTGTCGCGCAGGAAGATCCAGCGCGCGCGCACCCGCTTGAGCAGCGCGAGCGCCTGCTGCACGCGGTCCTCCAGCAGTTCCGCGCTCGGGATCTCGTTGGCGTCGTCGCTCTTGCCGAGCGGCAGCTTGCCCGTCGAGAAGAACGCCTCGAGCGCGTCGACCAGCTGCAGCTTGTTCTTGATCGACAGCTCGATGTTGATGCGCTCGATGCCGTCGGTGTACTCGCCCATCCGGTCGAGCGGGATCACCACGTCCTCGTTGATCTTGAACGCGTTGGTGTGCTTCGCGATCGCCGCGGTGCGGCTGCGGTCGAGCCAGAAGCGCTTGCGCGCCTCCGCGCTGACCGCGACGAAGCCCTCGCCGCTCTTGCCGTTCGCCATCCGGATCACTTCCGAGGTCGCGGTCGCGACCGCGTCCGCGTCGTCGCCGACGATGTCGCCGATCAGCACCATCTTCGGGAAGGCGTTGCGCTTGCTCTTGGTCGCGTAGCCGACCGCGCGCAGATAGCGCTCGTCGAGGTGCTCGAGGCCCGCGAGGATCGCGCCGCCCTGTTTCGAGGTCTCGAACAGGTAGTCCTTGATCTCGACGATGCTCGGAATCGCCTCGCGCGCCTGGCCGAAGAATTCGAGGCACACGGTGCGGGTATGCGCGGGCATCTTGTGCAGCACCCAGCGCGCGGACGTGATGAGCCCGTCGCAGCCTTCCTTCTGCACGCCCGGCAGGCCCGCGAGGAACTTGTCGGTGACGTCCTTGCCCAGCCCTTCCTTGCGGAAACGGCGGCCCTCGATATCGAGCGTCTCGGTGCGCAGCAGCTTCTCGCCCGGCGCGCGCGCGCCGTCGAACCACTTCAGCTCGAAGCGCGCGACCGCGATGTCGTGGATCTTGCCGAGGTTGTGCTCGATCCGCGTGACCTCCAGCCAGTTGCCGTCCGGATCGACCATCCGCCACCACGCCAGATTGTCGAGCGCGGTGCCCCACAGCACGGCCTTCTTGCCGCCCGCGTTCATCGCGACGTTGCCGCCGATGCAGGATGCGTCGAGCGAGGTCGGATCGACCGCGAACACGTAGCCGGCCGCCTCGGCCGCCTCGGTCACGCGGCGCGTGACCACGCCCGCGCCGGAGAAGATCGTCGGCACCTTGTGCGCGACGCCCGGCAGCTCGGTCAGCTCGACCGCGCCGAGCTGTTCGAGCTTCTCGGTGTTCACCACCGCGGAAAACGGCGTGAGCGGCACCGCGCCGCCCGTATAGCCGGTGCCGCCGCCGCGCGGGATCACCGTCAGGCCCAGCTCGAAGCAGGTCTTCACGAGCGCCGCGATCTCGGCCTCGCTGTCCGGCGTCAGCACGACGAACGGATACTCGACGCGCCAGTCGGTCGCGTCGGTCACGTGCGACACGCGCGAGAGGCCGTCGAAGCGGATGTTGTCCTTTTGCGTGCAGCGGCCGAGCGCCTTCGTCGCGCGCCGGCGCAACTCGGCCATCTTCTCGAATTCGTGCGCGAAGGTGTCGACCGCGCGATGCGCGGCCGCGGCCAGCATCTCGACGCGCGCCGCGCGCTCGCGGCCGGCGTCGTCGCGGTGCGCGGTGAGATCGGCGCTGCGGCGCTTCTCGATCTCGGACAGGCGGTGGTTCAGCGCCTCGATCAGCAACGCGCGGCGCTTCGGATTGTCGAGCAGGTCGTCCTGCAGGTAGGGATTGCGACGCACCACCCAGATGTCGCCGAGCACTTCGTACAGCATCCGCGCCGAGCGGCCGGTGCGGCGTTCGGCGCGCAGCTCGTCGAGCACGGCCCAGGCTTCGTCGCCGAGCAGGCGGATCACGATCTCGCGATCGGAGAACGACGTGTAGTTATACGGGATCTCGCGCAGGCGGGGCGCGGGGTCGGCGGCGACGGCAGCGGCCGCGCCGTGCGGGTCGAAAACTTGCGGTGCGTTCATGTTCGGACGATTCGAAGCGCCGTCCACGCCGTCACGACGTGAGACCGGCAAGCGCGAGGTGCGCAATCTTGGGGAAATCTTCTGTTACCAGGCGCGTGGCTTTGCATGGGACCCGAGCCGGCGCGACGGCGCCCGACTGCGAATCGATCATCACGCCCTGGCGGCGCTCGGAGCCATCAACACGATCGCGCGCAACGCGCGTGCCGTTCCGCCGCAGGACATGCTGCGCGCGGCGACGGCTTCAAACTGGCGATCCGGGGCGGCCTTTGCATCTTCCGATCCTTGATTCAAAAAGGGATTCTAACCCATGATCGCCCATCCCGTGAGGGGCCGGACCGGACCCGGGACCGGCTCCGGCGGGCCTCGCGGCGCGGCGCGCGCGGCCTTTCACCATCCGTCCGGTCGGTAACCATCCGGTTAAGCCCGAAACGACGAGGGTTGGCGCTATCATTGCCGTTTTACCGTTCGCTTACCGCTTCCGTCCCGCGTTCTCTCATGGCTTCCCACGATTATCTGAAGAAAATCCTGACCGCACGCGTCTACGACGTCGCGGTAGAGACCGAACTCGAACTCGCGCGCAACCTGTCCGCGCGGCTCGGCAACCCGGTCTACCTGAAGCGCGAGGACAACCAGCCGGTGTTCTCGTTCAAGCTGCGCGGCGCGTACAACAAGATGGCGCACATTCCCGCCGACGCGCTCGCGCGCGGCGTGATCACCGCCTCGGCCGGCAATCACGCGCAGGGCGTGGCGTTCTCGGCCGCGCGGCTCGGCGTCAAGGCGGTGATCGTGGTGCCCGTGACCACCCCGCAGGTCAAGGTCGACGCGGTGCGCGCGCACGGCGGCCCGACGGTCGAGGTGATCCAGGCGGGCGAGTCGTACAGCGATGCCTATGCGCATGCGCTCGAGGTGCAGCGTGCGCGCGACCTGACCTTCGTGCACCCGTTCGACGATCCGTACGTGATCGCCGGCCAGGGCACGATCGCGATGGAAATCCTGCGCCAGCATCAGGGCCCGATCCACGCGATCTTCGTGCCGATCGGCGGCGGCGGCCTCGCCGCGGGCGTGGCCGCGTACGTGAAGGCGGTGCGCCCGGAAATCCGCGTGATCGGCGTGCAGACCGACGACTCCTGCGCGATGGCGCAGTCGCTGAAAGCCGGCGCGCGCGTCGCGCTCACCGAGGTCGGGCTGTTCTCCGACGGCACCGCGGTCAAGCTGGTCGGCGAGGAAACCTTTCGATTGTGCGACGCGTATCTTGACGATGTCGTGACGGTCGATACCGACGCGCTGTGCGCCGCGATCAAGGACGTATTCCAGGACACCCGCAGCGTGCTGGAGCCCGCCGGCTCGCTCGCGGTCGCGGGCGCGAAGCGCTACGCGGAGCGCGAGGGAATCGAGGGCCAGACGCTCGTCGCGGTCACCTCGGGCGCGAACATGAATTTCGACCGGATGCGCTTCGTCGCGGAGCGCGCCGAGGTCGGCGAGGCACGCGAGGCGGTGTTCGCAGTGACGATCCCCGAGGAGCGCGGCAGTTTCCGGCGCTTCTGCGCGCTGGTCGGCGACCGCAACGTGACCGAGTTCAACTACCGCATCGCCGATGCGCGGGCGGCCCACATCTTCGTCGGCGTGCAGATCCGCCGGCGCGACGAACCGGCCGAGATCGCGGCCAACTTCGAGGCGCACGGCTTCACCACCGTCGACCTGTCGGGCGACGAGCTGTCGAAGCAGCACGTGCGCTACATGGTCGGCGGCCGCTCGCCGCTCGCGCGCGACGAGCGGCTGTTCCGCTTCGAATTCCCGGAACGGCCGGGCGCGCTGATGAAATTCCTGTCGTCGATGGCCCCCGACTGGAACATCAGCCTGTTCCACTATCGCAACCAGGGCGCCGACTACAGCTCGATCCTGGTCGGGCTGCAGGTGCCGCAGGCCGATCATGCGGAGTTCGACCGCTTCCTCGCCGCGCTCGGCTACCCGTACTGGGAAGAAAGCGGCAATCCGGCGTATCGTCTATTCCTTTCCTGACTTCAGACCGCACCATGCATCCCGAACATTCCCCACTCGGCAAGGACACCGTCTACTCGGACCGCTACGATGCGGCGCTGCTGTTCCCGATCCCGCGCGCGGGATCGCGCGAGCAGATCGGCATCGGCGCGCAGCTGCCGTTCTTCGGCACCGACATCTGGAACGCCTACGAGCTGTCCTGGCTCAACGCGCGCGGCAAGCCGCAGGTCGCGGTCGCGACCTTCTTCGTGCCGGCCGAATCGCCGAACATCGTCGAATCGAAATCGTTCAAGCTGTACCTGGGTTCGTTCGCGCAGACCGTGTTCGAGTCGCTCGACGCGGTGCGCGACACGCTCAAGCGCGACGTCTCCGCCAGCTGCGGCGCGAGCGTGGCCGTGCAGCTCACGGCGGCCGCCGACTTCCGCAAGCTGAAGATGGAGGAGTTGGACGGGCTGTCGCTCGACCGGCTCGATCTCGATGCGGAGGTCTACCATCCGGATCCGTCGCTGCTGTCGGCGGCGCACGACGAGGCGCCCGTCGAGGAAACCCTGGTGTCGGACCTGCTGAAGTCGAACTGCCCGGTCACGGGCCAGCCGGACTGGGGCAGCGTGCAGATCCACTATGTCGGCCCGCCGATCGACCACGCCGGGCTGCTGCGCTACATCATCTCGTTTCGCAGCCACACGGGCTTCCATGAGCAGTGCGTCGAGCGGATCTTCGCCGACGTGCTGCGCGCGTGCAAGCCGGTCAAGCTCGCGGTGTATGCGAGATACACGCGGCGCGGCGGGCTCGACATCAACCCGTTCCGCACCAACTACAACCAGCCGATGCCGGACAACGCGCGCACGGCGCGGCAGTAAGCAGCGTAAAAACGGACGCCAACGATGCGCGCCGCCGGGCGGAAAGGTCCGACAAGCCGCGCATGGTTAGCATCGAGTTTCCAGTAGTGAATCAAGGAGTTTCACGTAACGCGTCGATCGCGCAATGCAAAAAGAAAACGCCGAACCATCGATCAGTCGGTCGTCGGACCATCCATCGGCCCGTTCGCTCCGGATCATGTCGGCCGATGCCATCTAGAACGCCTCGGCGGTAATCTCCAGACGCTTTCCGAGCGCAGCAAACGCCGCCTCCAGCGTGTCGATCTTCGTCACGTGCGACAGATCCATGATCCTTTGAACCTCCTGAGGCCGGATCCCCATCCGCTTGGCCAGTTCGAACGGCCGCACGCTTTGATCCACCATCGCATTCAGAAGCAGAACCTTGGCGGACACGCTCGCGGGCAACTCCACGAACGCCTCGCCACGTCTTGCGCCGGAGGGAGGGGGAACCACCCGCTCATCTTCGATGTAGAAGTCCATCGCGGTCAGCAGCGCGTCCTCCGCCATGACCCACGCCTCCTCCTTCGTGGCGCCGGAGGTAATGGCTTCAGGAATATCTCGAAACGTTACGACGTATCCCTCTCCGTCCCGCTCCAGTTTGGCCGGATAACGCAACATAGGAATCTCCTTCTACTCATCAAGCACGATTGCATGAAGTCGTGCGCATCAAGCAATCAGTGTGGCCGGTGCGACCGAAACCCCTTGGGGCTTCCTCCTCACGCCAATCCCAGTTGCTTGCAAATTGCCCTCCTCAAGCCCTCCCCTATCTCTCCGGAGTGCCTCGGAAGCGTCGTCTGCCGGCCATTCAGGTACACCTTCGCATGCTTCGCCCCCTCCTCGAAGGTGGCGCCCCGATCGACCAACCATCGCCTGAATTCGCTGAATTTCACTCGGCCTCCCGCTTCTGCCTGCCCGCGCCTCCGCTCGCCTCGTGATTCAGATGCCACGCATCCGAGAAGAGTAAACAATTTTGTTTACTTCAACAAGGCCCCGGAAAACATTTTTGCCGACGCCGAAGCACAGTGCCGGCCAACGATCGGCCGACTCGACAGACGCGCATGACACGTGTCGGCGCGATCCCTCCCGCCCTGGCTGAACGACGCACACCGAAAGGGAGCCCTCACGGGCCGCGCATCGGGGAAAGGACGAGATTGAAATGGGACGCGCTTCGGAAAGCGCCGCGCAGGATCGTCGACGCACGACTGCGACGGCGCGCCGGCAAGAGCAGGTGCGCGATCCGCGCCTGCCGATTCCTCGGCACGCCAACCGCCAACAGCGGTGCGCAGAGATTTCCATCGAGCGGGATCGGGCGATCCCGCCATGTCAGGACGCCCGTTCAGCGCCTGAATACAACGACACACTTGCGCGGCCCCGCTCGCGGCGCCGCGCGATCCGGCCGCTTACGCGCCCGGCTTCTTGTACGCGATGCAGTCGACCTCGACCTTGCAGTCGATCACCATGCTCGACTGCACACAGGCGCGCGCCGGCGGATGCTCGCCGAAGTACGACAGGAACACCTTGTTGAACGACGCGAAATCGCGCGCGTCGTCGAGCCACACGCCGCAGCGCACGACGTGTTCGAGCCCGTAGCCCGCTTCCTTCAGGATCGCGATCACGTTCTCGATCGTCTGCTTCGACTGCGTGACGATGCCGCCCTCGACGACCTCGCCGTTCACCATCGGCGTCTGACCCGACACGTACAGCCAGCCGTCGGCCTCGACCGCCCGCGCAAACGGCATCACCTGACCGCCCGTCCCCTTCGCATCACCCACACCATAACGCTTCATCGATTCACTCCTGTTCGGTTTCGATGCATGACGGCGCGCCCGCGCGCGCCGGATTGAGATTGGAATTGACGCCGCGCGCCGCCGGACTCAAAACGCGTCCGCCGCCCGCGCGCCGCGCGCGACGAAATGGCCCGCGCGCTCGCCCGTCGGCATGCCGTCGCGATACGACAGCACGCCGTTCACCCATACCGCGTCGATCCCGCGCGCCGGCTGCTGCGGCCGGTCGAAGGTCGCGGCATCGAGCACCCGCGCCGGATCGAACAGCACCAGGTCGGCGTGGTAGCCGATCCGCACCTCGCCGCGCTTTTCCAGACCGAAGCGGCGCGCCGACAGCGAGGTCATCTTGCGCACGGCTTCTTCCAGCGGCAGCAGGCCGCTGTCGCGCGCATAGTGGCCGAGCACGCGCGGGAACGCGCCCCACAGCCGCGGATGCGGCAGCGGATCGTTGGGCAGCCCGTCCGAGCCGACCATCGTCGCCGGATGCGAGAGGATCCGCCGCACGTCGTCCTCGGACATGTTGTGATACACCGCGCCCGCCGGCTGCAGCCGGCGCGCGGCGTCCTGCTCGCTCACGCCCCATTCCGCCGCGATCGTGCTGATCAGCTTGCCCGCCATCTCCGGATGCGGCTCCGACCAGGTGATCGTGATGTCGATGTCGCCCGTCACCTGCTTGAGGTCGAGCGTCGACGAGCTGCGGCTGTACGGATAGCAGTCGCAGCCGATCGGCTGCAGCCGCCGCGCGCCGTCGAGCGACGCGAGCACTTCCGCGCTGCGCCCCCAGTTCGACGGCCCCGCGCATTTCAGGTGCGAGATCACGACCGGCACGCGTGCATGGCGGCCGACCCGGTAGGCCTCGTCCATCGCCTCGAGGATCGCGTCGAACTCGGTGCGCATGTGCGTCGTATACAGCGCGCCCGCCCACGCGAGCGGCTCCGCGAGCGCCATCACTTCCTCGGTGGGCGCCGCGAACGCGGAGCCGTAGGCGAGCCCCGAGCTGAGGCCGAGCGCGCCGTGCGCGAGCGCCTCTTCGAGCTGCGCGCGCATCGCGGCGATCTCCTCGCCGGTGGCCGCGCGATCGAGCCGGTCCATCTGGTTGCTGCGCAGCGCGGTATGACCGACCAGCGCCGCCACGTTCACCGCCGGACGCGCCTGGTTGACCGCGTCCACGTAGGCGGCGAAGCTCGGGTAGCAAAACGCGTCGCGCTCGCCGAGCAGGTTCATCGGATCGGGTGGATCGCCCGCCAGCGTGACGGGCGACGCGCTGATCCCGCAGTTGCCGACGATCACCGTCGTCACGCCCTGCGAGATCTTCGGCAGCATCTGCGGCGCGCGGATCACGTGCGTGTCGTCGTGCGTGTGCACGTCGACGAAGCCGGGCGCGAGCGCGCGCCCCTCGGCGTCGATCACCGTCTCCGCGAGCCAGTTCGACAGATTGCCGATCGCCGCGACATGACCGTCGCGCAGCGCGACGTCGCGCTCGACGGGCGGCGCGCCCGTACCGTCGTACAGCTGGGCGCCGACGATCAGCGTGTCGGCGGCTTCGGGATGCGAATGCATGTCAATCTCCCAAGGGTTGGCGGTCTCCGCCGCCGCGATAGGCATCGAGCGCCAGCTTGACGCGGCGCAGCCGCTCGCGGCACGCGTCGCCGAGCAGCAGCGCGACCTCGGTGACGAGCACGTCGAGCGCCATCATCATCACGTAGCGCGACGTCGACGGTTTGAAAATGAAATCGGTCTCGTACGCGACCACCGGGATCAGGTGATCCGCGAGCTGCGCGAGCGGCGAGGCGGGCGCGGTGATCGCGATCAGCGTCGCGCCGTAGCGCTTCGCGAGCGCGCAGCTGTCGAGCAGCTCCGGCACGCGGCCGGTCGCGGACAGCGCGACGATCACGCAGTCCTTCGTCACCGTGCTCGCCACCATCCGCTGCAGCAGGCCGTCCTGGTAGCTCGCGACCGGGCAGCCGAAACGCACGAGCCGGAAGCGCAGCTCGTCGGCGAGCGCGGTCGAACCGCCGCCCTGCCCGTACACGTAGATCATGCGCGCGGCCGCCAGCGCCTGCGCCGCGGCGTCGAAGCCGGTCTGCCGCAGCAGTTGCTGGTTGTGCGCGAGCGCGACCTGCACGTCGTCGAACACCCGTGCGACGGGGCTCGCCTCGCCGCTTGCCGGATCCTCCGCGGGCACGAGGAAGCGCTGCCCGACGGCCGCCGCCTGCGCGAGCCGCAGCTTCAGCTCGCGCACGTCGCGGCAGCCGACCGCCTTCGCGAAACGGGTCACCGTCGCGACGCTGACATCGGCCTGACCCGCGAGCGCGTTGATACTGGCGTGAGCGGCGCGCGCGAGGTCGTCGAGGATGAAGCCGGCGACCTTGCGCTCGGCGTCGCGCAGCTCCGGCGCGCACTCGGCGATCCGGGCGACGATGTCGAAGGCGGGCGGTTCGGCGAACGAATTCATGTGAATAAACGAGGGATGCGGATGCTGTTAGTAAATAACATTGCGGTGCCGATGCTACTTTCTGTACTATCGCCAAGTCAACTTCCAAGCGATATACATGGATGATGGAGCGAGATGACATGAAAGTTACAAACTATCAAGACGCGACGATCGCGCCGTTCAGCAAGGGCCTCGGCAACCTCCCCAGCGCGAGCGTGCCGCTCGCGGACGCGAGCCGGCTCGAATGGAACCTGCTCGCCGAGGACGTGAGCCTGCCCACCGCCGTGCTGTACGCGGACCGGGTCGAGCACAACCTGCAATGGATGCAGGCGTTCGTCGCCGAGTACGGCGTGAAGCTCGCGCCGCACGGCAAGACCACGATGGCGCCGCAGCTGTTCCGCCGCCAGCTGGACGCGGGCGCGTGGGGCATCACGCTGGCGACCGCGCACCAGGTGCAGGCCGCGTACCACGGCGGCGTGAGCCGCGTGCTGCTTGCCAACCAGCTGGTCGGCAAGCGCAACATGACGATGATCGCGGAGCTGTTGAGCGACCCGAGCTTCGAGTTCTTCTGTCTCGTCGATTCGGTCGACGGCGTCGAGCAGCTGGGCGCGTTCTTCGGCGCCGCGGGCCGCACGCTCGACGTGCTGCTCGAGCTGGGCGTGCCGGGCGGACGCACCGGCGTGCGCGACGACGCGCAGCGCGACGCGGTGCTGGCCGCCGTCGAGCGCCACCCGGGCGTGCTGCGGCTCGCCGGCATCGAGCTGTACGAAGGGGTGCTGAAGGAGGAAACCGAGGTGCGCACGTTCCTGCAGCGCGCGGTCAAGCTCGCGCGCGAGCTGGCCGCCGCCGGGCGCTTCGCGCGCGGGCCGGCGCTGCTGTCGGGCGCGGGCTCCGCGTGGTACGACGTGGTCGCCGACGAATTCGCGCAGGCGCAGTCGGAAGGCGTGATCGACGTCGTGCTGCGGCCGGGCTGCTACCTGACGCACGACGTCGGCATCTACAAGCAGGCGCAGAACGACATCTTCGCGCGCAATCCGGTCGCGAAGAAGATGGGCGAAGGGCTGCTGCCCGCGCTGCAGCTGTGGGCCTACGTGCAGTCGATCCCGGAGCCGGGCCGCGCGATCATCGCGCTCGGCAAGCGCGACGCGGCGTTCGACGCGGGCTTCCCCGAGCCCGCCCGCCATTTCCGGCCCGTCGCCGCATCGGGCGCCGAGGCGACGTCGGACGAGGATGAAGCGTCGGGCGCCGCTGCGTCGGGCGCCGCTGCGTCGGGCGCCGCTGCGTCGGCCGCCGCGCCGCGCCTGCTGGGCGCCGACGAAGGCTGGAAGGTCACCGGCATGATGGACCAGCACGCTTACCTGCAAGTCCCGGCCGATGCGGACCTGAAAGTCGGCGACATGGTCGCGTTCGACATCTCGCACCCGTGTCTGACCTTCGACAAATGGCGTCAGCTGCTGGTGCTCGACCCGCAGTACCGCGTCACGGAAGTCATCGAAACCTTCTTCTGAGCCGTCGCGCGCCCGCCGCCGCCCGAGCGGGCGGCGCGCACGGCGCGCGCGGAGTACACTGCGTGGCGCCCACCCGTCAGGAGAACGCCATGCCCGCCAAGAAGATCCTGTTTCTGACCGGCGATTTCGCCGAAGACTACGAAACCATGGTGCCGTTCCAGGCACTGCAGGCGATCGGCCATCAGGTCGACGCCGTGTGTCCCGGCAAGCGCGCCGGCGACAAGATCAAGACCGCGATCCACGATTTCGAAGGCGACCAGACCTACACCGAGAAGCCTGGCCATCAGTTCACGCTGAACGCGAGCTTCGACGGCGTCGACGCCGCGCGCTACGACGCGCTCGCGATCGCGGGCGGCCGCGCGCCCGAGTATCTGCGGCTCGATCCACAGGTGATCGCGCTGGTGCGCGCGTTCGCCGCCGCGGGCAAGCCGATCGCGGCGATCTGCCACGCGGCGCAGCTGCTTGCCGCGGCCGAGGTGATCCGCGGCAAGCGCATCTCCGCCTATCCGGCCTGCGCGCCCGAGGTGCGGCTCGCGGGCGGCGAGTACGTCGACCTCAAGGTCGACGAGGCCGTCACCGATGCGCCGTTCGTCACCGCGCCCGCCTGGCCCGCGCACCCCGCATGGCTCGCGCAGTTCCTCGTGCTGCTCGGCACGCGCATCGAACTGTAGGCGCTCAGGGCGCGCCCGCCTCGTCGGACAGCCCGACTTCCGACACCCGCACCTCCAGCAGCGCGAGCGCGCCGGACAACGCGTCGAGCGCGTCGTCGGGCAGCGACGCCATGGTCTTGCGCAGGAACGCATTGCGACGCGGCAGGCAGCCCTCGAACGCGGCGCGCCCCGCCGCCGTCAGCGTCACGTTGGTCACGCGATTGTCGCGCGGGTCCGGTTCGCGCTCGATCCAGCCGAGCGCCTCCAGCGTCTTCAGTTGCCGGGTCAGCGCGCCCGGGTCGATCCGCATCGTCTCGACGAGCCGCTTCTGCGACGACGAGCCGCCATGCTGGTTCAGCATCAGCATGATGCGCCAGCGCGGCAGCGGCTGGCCGACGTAGTGTTCGAATGCGCCCATGAAGGCGCGGTAGGTGCGGCCGAACTGCTGCATGACCGCGACGTGATCCCGTTCTTCCATCCGCTCGCTCGATCCTCGTGTAGTGGTCACGGCGCGCGTCAGTCGACCGCGACGGTCGGCTCGGCCGCGCGCCGCAGCGTGATGGGCGGCACGCGCCGCGCGTGCCAGGCGGCGAACAGCGCGACCAGCGCGCCAAGCGCCACGCCCAGGTGGATCGCGCCCACCAGCGCATCGCGCGCCGCCTCGATCAGGCGCGCGCCGTCGTGCCCCGCGCGGGTCAGCTCGTCGATCACGCGCGCCTGCGCGACGCGGTCGATCAGGATCTGCGGATCGGCGAGACGCGCGAACCAGCGCGACGCATGCTCGACACCGAGCGCGCCGCGCACGCCGCCTGCGTACATTTCGCTGACGAGGGTGCCCGTCAGCGCGGTGCCGACCATCCCGCCCACCATCCGCAGCGACTGCAGCAGCGCGGTCGCGATCCCCAGATGCTCGCGGCCCGCCGTCTGCTGCGCGAACACCGTGAGGTTCGGCAGCACGAAGCCGAGGCCGATCCCGCCCACGACCATCAGCGTCATCAGCAGCCAGCCGGGCGTCGCGTGGTTCGCCGCGACCACCCCGCCGCACGCGATCGCGAACAGCGCGAAACCGAGCGGCAGCATCACGTTCGGGCGGCGGATCCGCGTGATCACGCGGCCGTTCATGATGCTGCCGATCGTGATGAACACGACGAGCGGCGTGATCACGAGCCCGGCGTCCTTCGGCGACATCCCGAAACCGCCCTGGAACAGCAGCGGCGCGTAGAACAGCAGCGAGAACATCGCGAAGCCGCCGAGGATCGCGAGCACGAACAGCGTCGACAGCGCGCGGTTCGCGAACATGTCGAACGGCAGGATCGGCTGCGCGCAGCGCTTCTCCCACCACCACAGCGTCGCCCCGCCCGCGAGCCCGACCGCGAGCAGCAACGTCGGCCAGCCGACGAGGCCGTACTTCGGCAGCCATTCGACGAACAGCTGCAGCGCGCCGAGCGTCACCGCGATCAGCACCGCGCCGGGCCAGTCGAGCCGCATCTTCTGCGTGTGTTCGACATGGCGCAGGTGCGGCAGGAAGCGCCACACGAACAGCAGCGACAGCAGCCCGACCGGCAGGTTCACGTAGAACACCGAACGCCAGCCGTAATACTGCGTGAGGATCCCGCCCAGCGACGGGCCGATCGCGTTCGCGATGCCGAACGCGGAACTCATCATCACCTGCCAGCGCAGCCGGACCACCGAATCGGGAAACAGGTCCGGGATGCACGCGAACGCGGTGCCGACCAGCATCCCGCCGCCGATGCCCTGCAGGCCGCGCGCGAGCACCAGGAACAGCATGTCGTTGGCCATCCCGCACAGCACCGACGCACCGGTGAACACGACGATCGACGCGATCACGAACGGCTTGCGCCCGTAGTAGTCGCCGAGCCGGCCGAAGATCGGCACGGTGATCACCGAACTCAGCAGGTACGAGGTCGCGACCCACGCGTACAGCTCGAACCCCTTGAGTTCCGCGACGATCGTCGGCAGCGCGGTGCCGACCACGGTCTGGTCGAGCGCGACGAGCATCGTGACGAAGGAAATGCCGAGCATCGCGAGCAGCGATTCCCGGAACGGCAGGACTTGCCCGCTCGAATGGTGGGCAGCGGTATGAACAGCCATTTTTTGTCGGCGCAACGTTTGACGAGTCAACGAATAAAAAATTCTATCATGTGGCGTTGCGCAGCGCAGAACGCGCGCGCGCCCATCCGCCCCATCAGGAGGGATATGGAACCGATTTCATCCATCACTGGTCCGACGCTGTCGGCCGCCGATCTGGATACGCTGCGGCGCGCCAAGCTCGCGCTCGAAAGCCCGTCGCTGACGGTCAAGCTGACGAGCGTGGTGGGCGCGCCGATCGAGAAGCTGATCGCGAAGCTGCCGGGCTTCGCGACCGACAAGATCAACGACGCGACCCAGCTCGCGCTGCGCAAGTGCCTGCACCTCGCGCTGCGCACGATCGGCAAGTCGGGCGGCGTCGCGAGCGCGGGCGAGACGCCGGACAAGCCGAGCAACCTGCTGCACAAGCTCGCGGTCGCCACCACCGGCGCGGCGGGCGGCGCGTTCGGGCTGTTCGCGCTGCCGGTCGAGCTGCCGGTCACGACCACGCTGATGTTCCGCTCGATCTGCGACATCGCGCGCAGCGAGGGCGAGGACCTGCATTCGATCGAGACCCAGCTGCAATGCCTCGCCGTGCTCGGCATGGGCAGCGGCTTCCAGCCCTCGGACGGCAGCGCCGAAAGCGCCGATTTCGGCTATTTCGCGCTGCGCGGCGCGCTCGCGCAGGCGGTGTCGAAGGCGTCGTCGGAGATCGCGTCGAAGGGTTTCGCGGTCAAGGGCTCGACCACCCTGCTCAAGCTGCTGCAGGCCGTGACCGCGCGCTTTTCCGCGCAGGTCACGGAACAGGTCGCCGCGAAGTCGATTCCGGCGCTCGGCGCGGTGCTCGGCGCGACCGTCAATACGCTCTTCATCGATCACTTCCAGCAGGCCGCGCACGGCCACTTCGCGATCCGCCGCCTCGAGCGCCGCTACGGCACGGCGGCCGTCGAGGCCGCGTATCAGGCGATCGACGCGTCCGCCGTGCGCTGAGTGCCCCGCTCGACCGCGACGCGCCGCATGAACGCGGCCGCGCGCTCGAGCGCCTGCCCCGCCTCCGGCACGAACGGCGTATAGATCTGCCAGACATGCGGCTGCCGCGGCCAGATCTCGAATTCGACCGGCACGCCGGCCGCGCGCGCCTTGTCGGCGACGCGCCGCGCGTCGTCGAGCAGCACCTCGGTGCTGCCCGCCTGGATGAACAGCGGCGGCAGGCCGTCGAAATCCGCGTACAGCGGCGACGCATGCGGATGGGTGGCGGGCGCGTCGCCGAGATAGAGCCGCGCGGCGCGGCCGAGCGCCGCGCCCGCGAACATCGGGTCGATACCGTCGTGGCTGCGCAGGGTCTCGCCGGTTGCGGCGAGATCGGTCCACGGCGAGAACAGGATCGCCCCCGCCGGCAGTGCCTCGCCGGCGTCGCGCAGCGCGACCAGCGTCGCGAGCGCGAGGCCGCCGCCCGCCGAATCGCCGCCGAACACGATCGACTCGGGCGGCGTGCCGAGCGCCAGCAGGCGCCGGTACGCGGCGAGCGCGTCGGCGAGCGCGGCCGGGAACGGATGCTCGGGCGCGAGCCGGTAGTCGAGGGAAAACGCGCGCACGTTCGCGCGCCGCGCGAGCGTGAACACGATCGGCCGGTGCGTGGCGGGCGAGCAGAAGTAATAGCCGCCGCCGTGGAAATACAGCAGCAGGCGGCCGGGCGTCGCATCGGTGCGCTCGAACCATTCGCCGGCAAGCGGCGCGTCCTCGGGCCGGCCGTGCTCGCGCAGCCGCCAGCCGGACGGCGCGCGCCGCGCCCAGCGCGCGCGCAGCGCGGTGAGCCGGCGCGCGCGCGCCGGATCGATCACGGGATTGAGCGTTTCAGGATAGAAATGCCGGCGCAACAGCCAGCATGCGACCTTGCTTTGCCAACTCATCGAACGCACTCGGGAACGGGAACGCGCACCATACCATGCGCGCCGAACCGCACGCCTTGCCGGTCAGCCCGCGGGCAGCACCTGGCCGCGGATCTCGCCCATCGGATGCGCGCCCGTGTGGATGTTGAAGTACCACTTGCCCGCCATCAGGTCGGTGACCTGCGAGTCGGTCAGTTCCTTCGAACCCTTGATCGGGCTCGCCAGCCCGTCCTTCGGGATCGGCACCTGGACCCCCGCGTTCTGTCCCACGGGCGCCGGCCCGTGGAAGTGCGCGGCGGTCGCGGGCCCCGTCAGGCCCGCGTAGGACACGCTCCAGCTCAACGTGCGGCTCGCGGTGTCGAAGGTCGCGGCAAGCTTGCCCTCGCCCTTGCTCGTGGTCGGCGGCACCTCGCTCGACGGCTGCAGGCTCGCGGCGAGCTGCACGGTTTCGGCATGCGCGCCGCCCGCGGCGAACGCCGCGGCCAGCACGCCGATGCGGATCAGGCGAAACGAAAACATGGATGGCCCCCTCCCGTCACGACGGTCTGCGATCGCACGACAGGCTGCCGCGCCGATCCGACCGCTCCGGTCATGGTAGTCGATCGCGCGCCGCGCGCGCACGACGCACGAATGCGCCGCGCGAAACACGCACGCGCGCCGAACAGAGTGTTGCGCGGATCCGGCTCAATCCGCGCAACGCGGTTCGCTACACTGCGCGGCACAGTATTTCCTTCCGTCCGAAGGATTCTGCGAGTTTTGAC
Organism: Burkholderia sp. FERM BP-3421; assembly: GCF_028657905.1. Taxonomy (NCBI): domain Bacteria; kingdom Pseudomonadati; phylum Pseudomonadota; class Betaproteobacteria; order Burkholderiales; family Burkholderiaceae; genus Burkholderia; species Burkholderia sp. FERM BP-3421. The sequence continues at coordinate 2,505,895 of NZ_CP117782.1, forward strand.
GCGGCCCGCGGGCCGCGTTTTTTTTGCCTGCCCGCCGCGCCGCGCGCCCCGTTCCGCACGCACACAAAATTGCGCAGCGCGGGCGCGCGCGATCATCGACAATGCCCGCATCGATCACTTCCACGGAAGCCCATCGTGCGCACCCGCGAACTTGTTCCCGGCAACAATCCGCGTCACTGCTGCACGCTTCACCGTCTATTGCTGACCGGCGCGGCCTGCGCCGCCTTGCACGCGGGCGCCGCGTCCGCGCAGGAGTTCGCGCTGTTCGGCGGCCTGCTGCGCGGCAACGACGGCCACAGCTACGCCTGGGCCTTCGATTACCAGGAGGGGCTCGGCCGCTACGCGGCGCTCGGCTTCACCTGGTACAACGAGGGGCACATTCCCGACCATCACCGCGACGGCCAGGCCGTGCAGCTGTGGGGCCGCCTGCCGCTCGCCCAGCGCCGCTTCGTGATCTCGGCGGGCGCGGGCCCCTACCGCTACTTCGACACGACCGCCGCGTCCAACGGGCGCGGCTACTCGGACACGCACGGCTGGGGCGTGCTGATGAGCGTGCGCGCCGCGTATTACACCTCGCACCGCTGGGTCGCGCAGCTGCAGCTCAATCGCGCGCAGATCTTCGGCGGCCCGAGCACCACCTCGGTGATGTTCGGCGTCGGCTACCAGCTCGCCGCGCCCGCCACGCCCGGGCCGCGCGACGAGGCGCCGGGCCGCGCCGGCCCGGTCACGCGCAACGAGATCACGGCGATGGTCGGCGAGACGATCCTCAACAGCACGCGCTCGCCGAGCGCGCTCGGCGGCAGCGTCGAATACCGGCGCGGCATCCTGAACGAGGTCGACTGGACCGCGACCTACCTGTACGAAGGCTCGAAGAAATCGATCCGGCGCAACGGCGTCGCCACGCAGCTGTGGCTCACCCGCGCGTTCTTCGACGAGCGGCTCACGCTCGGCATCGGCGCGGGCGCGTATGTCGCGCTCGACGAACGCGAGGTGCCCGGCAAGGCCGGCCCGCCGGACGGACGGCTCGCCGGCCTGATCTCGATCTCCGCGAGCTACCGGATCGGCCCGCGCTGGTCCACCCGGCTCACCTGGAACCGTGTGATGACGCGCTACAACCGCGACACCGACGTGATCCAGGCCGGCGTCGGCTACCGCTTCTGAGCGCCGCGCTCAGCGCGGCGCGAGGTGCTTGAAGAAACCGTCGTAGAACGCGGGATCGGTGACGGTGGTCGTGATCGAATCGCCGTTGGTGTCCCACTGCGTGACCACGAAGCGCGCCCACACCGAGACGCCGCCGTCCGCGCGCGGCCGCACCATCAGCAACGCGCGCGCGCTTTCGTGATCGGTGCGCGCGGACAGCGGAACGCCCTTCGCCTTGAACACCGCGCGAATCGCCTCGCGCGCGCGATCGCCGACCACCCGGTTGCGCTCGCCCTCGACGAGCGCGCCGTCCGCATCCACCGTCACCGGATCGAAGTCGAGCGCGCGCAACGCGCCCGCGCCGGCGTCGCTCGCGGCGCGCAGCGTGCTCGCCGGATACGCGCGCTGCTGGACCCGCGCGAGCGACACGGCCTCCGCGTTCGTCAGGTCGATCGTGGTCTGCTTGGAGCTGAGCCGGATCAGGCCCGTCCTGCCGCTGTCGCCCGTCACCCGCGCCTGCGGGTTCGGGGTCTTGCAGCCGGCGAGCGCGAGCGCGCAGAAAGCGCCGGCGAGCGGGACGAGCCAGCGCGACGCGCGGCCGGAACGAACGGACGGAACGGACATGGCGGGACGGGGACGAAAAGGCGAAGCCCGCATCATGCCATGGGCGCGCGCGGTTTCGGCCATCGCGCACGCAACGCGCGCGGGCTGTCATGCAAACGTCATGCGACGACGGGCAGGACGCACCGCCGCACCTGTGCACGACGCCTCAATCGATCGCGCGCAGCACCCCGGCCAACTGCCGCGCCGCGCGCGCCCAGGTGAATTGCGCGGCGTGCGCGCGGCCGCGCGCGCGCATGCGGCCGCGCAGCGCGGGATCGTCCATCAGCTGCGCGATGCGCGCGGCGATGTCGGCCGGATCGCGCGCATCGCAATACAGCGCCGCGTCGCCGCACGCCTCGGGCAGCGACGCCTCGCGCGACGCGATCACCGGACAGCCGCACGACATCGCCTCGAGCGGCGGCAGGCCGAAGCCCTCGTACAGCGACGGGAACACGAAGCAGCCCGCGTGCTCGTACAGCGACTTCAACTCGCCGTCGCTGACATAGCCCGCCCGGATCACCTGTTGCGAAGCCTCGCCATCGGCCGATGCCGCCGCGCCGAAGATCTTCACGTTGGCGCCGCCCGCGATCACCACCTTCAGGTCGGGATGCGTGCGTTCGAGCAGCGCGACCGCCTCGAGCGCGCGCGCGAGGTTCTTGCCCGGCGCGAGCGAGCCGACGATCAGCACGAAGCGGTCGTAGGCGAGGCCCAGGCGCGCGAGCACCGCGTCGTCGCGTTCGATCCGCTCGAAATGATCCACGCCGGAATAGATCGTCGACACGTCGGTCGGCGCGACGCCCAGTCGCTCGACGATGCGCGCCTTCGAGAATACCGAGACGGTCAGGATGTGCCGCACGCGGCGCTTGAGCACCATGAACGCGAGCCGGTACCACAGCCGGAACGCAAGCGAATAGCCCTCCGGGAAATCAAACACCGCGGCGTCGTGGATCATCAGCACCTGGTTGCGCTTGAACAGCGGCCCGATGTTGCACAGGCTGAGGAGCGTCTGGTCGCGCGTGGCGAACGGCAGCGCGAGCTGTTCCCACAGCGCGCCGCGAAAACGCGGCACCACGCGGCACGCGAGCGTCGGCGGCAACGCGAGTGCGCCATGATCGCGCGGCACCACGAGCGTCGGCCCGCGCGCATCGGCCGGCGCGAGCCGCGCGAGCGCCGCGGTGAATTCGTGCGCGACGCGCTGCACGCCCGTCAGGCGCTGTGCGGTGAACTTGCCGTTGATCGCGACCGACGCGGGCAGCGCGGCGCGCGCCGCGCCGCGTTCGTCGGCGTCGAACCCGGGCCGGTACGGCGCGCCGGCGACGCCGCCCGAGGTGACCGCGTACGCGCCCGGCTCGGACGGAAAGGAGGAGCGGGATTCGCTCCCGGACGAAGGAGAAGTCATGGCTGCGGCGCTCGCGCGACATTCGGAGAGGGGCGCCCGTGTCCGCGCGGCGCGGTCACGAGCCCGGCCAGCCAGTGTCGCCGCGCGGGCGAGCGCGGTCTGTACGCTCGCCCGCACAAGCCGCGCGCCGCGCAAGCGTCAGCGATTGCGCGCGACCGACCAGACCAGGTAGAACGACTCCGCCGACGGCAGGATCTGCGCGAGCAGGCGGTTGAAGCGCGCCGCGGGCGCGGTGCCGACATAGACGACATCGAGCGGCTTCATGTCGAACTCGGTCGCGAGCATCAGCGCATCGACCTGGGTCATGTCGAGCCGGAACACCTCGGGCCGGTTGTGGCCCGGCGCGTAGTTGATCTTCTTGATGCCCTCCTGCAGGCCCGCCTGCGTGCCCGCGACCGACGTGAGCGGCGGATCCGGATGACGGATCACGATCACCTGGCGCGGATTCGCGCCGTTCGGGTCGATGCTGCCCGCGGTCGTGAGCGCGTCGGCGAGCGACAGCTGGCCCTGGTTCATGTACACGGTCTGCGGCTTCGGCACTTCGCCCATCACGAACACGCGGTTCTGCGTATGGTCCGGCACGTGCACGATGTCGCCCGTCCGCAGCACGATGTTCTGCCGCTGATCGCCGCGATTGAGGATCCGGTTCATGTCGATCGTCACCACCTGATCGCCGCGCGACACCAGCACGCGCTGCAGATCCGCGTCGGGATTCCCGCCGCCCGCGCGGTTGACCGCGTCGACCACGCGCATCGGCGAGCCGGTCAGCGACAGCTGGCCGGGGTTCTTCACGTCACCCGTCACCTGGACGCGCTGGCTGCGGTACTGCATCACCCGCACGTCGATCTGCGGATCCCTGAGGCGCGCCTTCAGCCGCCGCGTCAGCAGCACGGCGATCTGCACGGGGCTCATGCCCTCGACCCGCACGCGGCCCAGCGTCGGAAAGAAGATCGTGCCGTCCGCCGCGACCCGCTGCCCCTGCGCATCGAGGTCGCCCTGCCCGTTCGCGCCGAACGCGCTGGTCTGCTGCGGCAGCACGCCGCCGAGGCTGCCGGTCGCCTGCAGCGTACCGGGGTCGCCAAGCGGCGTGGTGGAGTCGGCGCCGCCGCGCGTCAGTTCCGGATGGCCCCACACGGTGACGCCGAGCACGTCGTCGGCGCCCACGCGGTAATCGTTGAAGGCGGCGGGCAGGCCGGACTGGATGCCGGCCTCGCGCGCACGCGCATCGGCCTCGTCGCCCTGCTTGAGCGTGTAGACGAGCTGCGGCGTGATCAGCTTGACGTCGTAGACGGTCGAATCCGTCGGTGCGCTCAGATTGTCGTTCATGCGGCTCGAATCGAGCGCTGGCCCCGGGGCCAGCGCGCAGCCCGACAGGACGGCCGCGAGCGCGGCCGCCATCGCGAGGGGCTTCAACATCGGGAAGTTCTCCTTATTGAGGGTGCCGCGCGGTGGCGCGGCGTCAGAATGCATTGCGGCCGACGAATCCCCTGACGAGCGTCATCAGGATGATCTTGATGTCGAACCAGAAGGTCCAGTTCTGCATGTAGAACAGGTCGAACTTCACGCGCGCGGCCATCTTCTCGACCTTGCGCGTCTCGCCGCGATAACCGTTGATCTGCGCCCAGCCGGTGATGCCGGGACGCACGCGGTAGCGGTACATGTAGCCGTCGACCAGCTCCTTGTAGAGATCGTCGTGCTCGATCGCGTGCGGGCGCGGCCCCACCACCGACATCTGGCCGAACAGCACGTTGAAGAACTGCGGCAGCTCGTCGAGCGAGGTGCGGCGCAGGAATGCGCCGACCCGCGTGATGCGCGCGTCGTTGCGCGAGGCCTGCGCCACGACGCCCGTGTGCTGTGCATGCACGCGCATCGTGCGGAATTTCAGGATCTCGAACTCGCGGCCGTCGACGCCCTTGCGGCGCTGCCGGAACAGCACCGGCCCCGGCGAGGACAGCTTGACCGCGCACGCGAGCGCCGTGAGCAGCGGCAGCAGCGGTATCAGCACCGCGAGCGCGAACAGCCGGTCGAACACGAACTTCGGCCACAGCTGCGGCACCGACAGCGGGCTCGTCGCGAGATTGATGGCCGGCATGCCCAGCACCTCGGTGACCGAGCGATTGAAGAACGCGATGCCGCGCACGTCCGGCAGGAAGCGCAGGTTGACGAAGTCGTGGCGGAATTCGCGCACGATGCGCTGGATCTGCCGCTCGTGCGACAGCGGCAGCGCGAGCCAGATCTCGTCGACGCCGTCCATCCGCACCTGTTGCCTGAACGCGCGGAAATCGGTGACGAGCGGTACGCCGCTCACCGACGGCTCGCCGGCTGCGCCCTCGTCGAACACGCACACCGGCACGAAGCCGGCCCGCCGCGCGGCCTGCATCTGTTCGAGCACGGCGCGCCCGTAGGCGCGCGAGCCGACGATCGCGACCCGCCGGCGCCGCATCCCGGCGCGGTGCATGCCGCTGCCGAACGCGTGGCCGAGCGCGCGGCCCAGCAGCAGCACCACGCCCGCCATCAGCACGGTGCGGCCGAGCCACGACAGCGACACCTCGGTGTCGCGATGCAGTGCGCCCGCGCACGCGGCGGCGAGCGCCGCGACGCCGAGCCAGCCGAGCAGCACGCGCACGAGCGCGCGATACGAGATCCGGTCGCGCGCCGCACCGTAGACGCCGAGCGCCGGGAACACCAGCAGCGTCAGCACGCACAGCAGCGCGACGAAGGCGCGCTGCGCGTCGGACAAATCGAGCGCGCCGCCGTCGCGCAGCGCCTGCGCGAGCAGCGCGCCCGCCGCGACCAGCAAAACATCCGCGAGCCGCACGAAGATTCCAGGCATGGTGAATTCTCCCGACGCTCAGGCCGCGGGCCGCACGGCGTCGCGATAGCCGCCGATCCGCAGCGGCCGGCCGTCCGCCGGGCACGTATCGTCCTCGTGCTGCGCGTGCGTGATGAGCCGGCTGAATTCGCCGCGGATCAAGCGATAGCATTCGCATGCATGCGCTTCCAGGCCCGCGCGATCGAGCACGGTGATATGGCCGCGCCGCTGGCGGATCAGGCCCGCCTCCTGCAGCTTGCCGGCCGCCTCGGTCACGCCTTCGCGGCGCACCCCGAGCATGTTCGCGATGGTCTGCTGCGTGACCGCCAGCTCGTCGCCCTCGATCCGGTCGTGCGCGAGCAGCAGCCAGCGGCACAGCTGCTCGCCGACCGAGTGGTGGCGATTGCACAGCGCGCTGCGCGAAATCTGCGTCATCGCCGCCTGCCAGTAGCGCAGCATCAGCGCGTAGGTATCGAGCGAGCGGTCGAATTCCTGGCGGAACACATGGGTCGGGATCCGGTAGGCGAAGCCGCCGCTGCGCACCTCGATGCGGCTCGACATCGCGCCCGAACCCGCCAGCGTCGATACGCCCACCGCGCCCTCGTTGCCGATCGCCGCGACCTCGACCATCGTGCCGTCCTCCATCAGGTACAGCACCGACATCATCGCGGTGGTCGGGAAATACAGGTGGCGCATCGGCTCGTCCGCGCCGTACAGCAGCTGCGCGCTCTTGATCTTGACCAGCTCAAGATGCGGCTCGAGCGCACACAGGCTGTCCTCGGTCAATGAACCCAGCAGCGCGTTCGTCTGGAAACCCTCTCGTTGATGCAACATGTTCGTGCCCTGATTGATCCACCCCGCCTGAAGCGGGTGCGGGTATTTGCTTTCGCAAGACACGGTCACGGCAAGATTCACTCATTACCTCTGCGTCGTGTCGGCGGCCTGAAGGTCGTCCTCATTGCACGTTGCCGTGCCGCCCTCTTGCAGGGGCGCCGATACGTCAAAGCGATTTACGTGCCAATTGCGGCTCATCCTTAATATCAAAAGACCTGGATTCGAATTAACATTCACCGCACAGTTTTATTCGTGCAAAAGCGTCGCATTCGCGGACACTTTGGCGCGCGCCAAGCGACATCCGATGTTGCATCGAACCATTGCACATGACGCACGCGCCCACCTTCTCCACACGGCATCCGCCTTTACACACAATGGTTTGCATCGTTTCGCCCCTACCCTAGGGCGAATACTTAGATTTCCGTAACGAAAGCAACCTGCGCACTGTAATCCGTATGAAACTGTCGCAAAAGTGAGCCGAAAGACCTTTACCCCGATCTGTGACTCAACCCGCACTTTCTGCGCAACACATTGATTTACATATGGATTTTTTAAATCCTGAAAATTCATCAAACAATGTTTAATCCATCTGTAAAATTTTCTTCATACATTTTCCCAGCAAGCAAAAAATACCCATTGGTCTTATATCGGTATTATCGAAAAATAAACCCCCTTGACCAATCCCATCACAAGCCATATCGATTTATCGCCCAAAAACTTTCATCGATAATCGGAAATCGTTAAAGTTTGTGAAATCGCGCATTATATGCAATCCCCATAAAAATCAAGCGTGATAATCTGGTTTCTCATCATCAACAGTCAAATCGAATTAACAAATCGATCGGTACGTCGCCTATGCGCTGCCGCGCCGATCGCCGCGATTCGACGCCTCACGTGCGGCCGCGGCCCACGCGATCGCTTCCGGCGCCAGCCGGACAAGGAAGCCACGTGACACATCGTGAATACAAGGAACCGGCCGTACGGCCGGGCGGCGTCATGATCGAGCTGCCCCATCGCACCGACGCGAACCGCTTCCTCGGCGCGCTCGGCGCGGCCGAGCGCGCCGCACTCGCCGGCCACCTGCAGCTCGTGCACGTGAAGTCGGGCCAGGTGTTGTGCGAGCCCGGCGAGGCGCTCGACTACGTCTACCTGCCCGTGACGACGGTGATCTCGATCCAGTACGCGTCGTCCGACGGCATGACGCTCGAGGTCGCGGAAATCGGCAGCGAAGGGCTCATCAGCCAGGAACTGATCGGCAGCAACGGCGCGACGCCGTGCCGCGTCGTCACCTGTCGCGACGGCTTCTCGTACCGGCTCGGCGCGCGCGTGTTCTCGAACCTGCTGCGCGATTCCGCGGACCTGCGCCGCCTCGTGTTCCTGTGCGTGCAGCTGCTCATGGTGCAGGCCACGCAGATCTCGTTCTGCAGCCGCCATCACGTGCTGAAGAATCAGTTGTGCAGATGGTTCATGCTGGCGTACGACCGTTCGCGCAGCGTCGAGATCCAGGTCACCCACAGCATGCTCGCGCAGATGCTCGGCGTGCGTCGCGAGACCGTGACGGACGCCGCCGGCGACATCCAGAAGGCGGGCCTGATCCGCCAGTACCGCAGCTCGATCATCCTGCTCGACCTGCCCGGCCTCGACGCACAGTCGTGCGGCTGCCACACGATCGTGCGCGACGAGATGAACAAGATCCTGTCCGGCAACGTCGGCGTGCTCGCCGAGCTGCGCAGCTGAGCCCGCCCGCGCACCGGTAAACCGCGTACTTCCGCTCGCGAGACGGACGTTTTTGTAACTGTCTGTAAGGTGACGAACAGAAGCGCCGCGGCCGCGATGGTCTACTAGCTCATCGGTTGGGTATGCAATCGGGTATTGCCCGCCGATCCGGAGACCATCTCCCATGCCGGAGCGCCAGGTGAACAACGAGCTCAGAACCATCATCAAGGATGTCGCGCACCTCGAGGTGCCGATCGATACAGTCGCCAACGGCGACGATCTGTACGAAGCAGGGCTGTCATCGCTGAATACCATTCAGCTGCTGCTCGCGATCGAACATCATTTCAACATCGAAGTGCCGGACGACATGCTGAACCGTCAGCTGTTCCAGAGCATCGATTCACTCGCCGGAGCCGTCACGCAGTTGCAGCGTGCCGCGCAATCCGCATGAAGCGCTTCGATGCCGAGGCCGGCCCCGGCTTCGCCGCCGCCGATGCCACCGACGACCATGCGCTCGACGACGCCGCGCGGCGCGTCGCGCAGGTCGCCGCCCAGTTCGCGGACGACGTCGATCGCGCCGCGCGCTTTCCCGGCGAGGCCCTCGACGCGATGCGCGAGCATCTGTTGCTCGGCGCGATGGTGCCGCGCGATCTGGGCGGGCGCGGTGCGTCGCTGGCCGCGGTCGCGTCGGCGTGCCGCATCATCGGCCATGCCTGCTCCTCGGCCGCGATGATCTTCGCGATGCACCAGATCCAGGTCGCCTGCATCGTCGAACATGCGCTGTCGGACAGCTGGTATCGCCAGTTCCTCCGGCAGCTCACGCAGCGCGAGTGGCTGCTCGCGTCGGCGACCTCGGAGGACCAGGTCGGCGGCAACCTGCGCAACAGCCATTGCGCGATCGAGATGCGCGAGGGCAGCTTCACGCTGCACAAGCTGGCGCCGACCATCTCCTACGGCGCGCACGCCGATGCGATCCTCGCGACCGCGCGGCGCGACGCGAACGCGCCCTCGTCCGAGCAGGTGCTCGTCACGCTGCTCAAGGAAGACACCACGCTCACGCCGCGCAGCGGCTGGGACACGTTCGGCATGCGCGGCACCTGCAGCGAGGGTTTCGCCCTCGACGCGCGCGGCCACGCCGAGCAGATCTTCCCGGCCCTGTTCGCGGAGATCGCCGAGCAGACCATGGTGCCGACCTCGCACATCCTGTGGGCCGCCGTGTGGGCGGGCATCGCAGGCGACGCGTTCCGGCGCGCGCATCAGTTCTTCCGCACGCAGATGCAGAAGCAGGGCAGCACACTGCCGCCGTCCGCCCGCCGGCTCGCGGAAGCGCTCGCGCTGCTGCAGGCGATCGACGCCCGCATCGAGGGCGCGCTGCGCCTGCACGGGCGCGGCATCACGCGCAGCTGGTCGGCGTCGATGGCGCACGCGGCCGAGCTGAACACGCTCAAGACCTATACGTCGTCGACCGCGCTCGAGATCGTCTCGCACGCGGCCATGATCTGCGGCATGGCGTCCTACAAGAACGGCACGCCGTACACGCTGGGCCGCCATATCCGCGACCTGCACTCCGCGCCGCTGATGATCAGCAACGACCGTATCGAGGCCAACACGGCCAACCTTTTGCTCGCGCTGCGCCCCGCTTCGCTGGAGAGAGATTCGTGAACGACATGACCATCCCCGCCGCGCCGGCCGCCGCCGCCGCCATCGACCGCGACGGCGTCAACCCGCTGCGCGACGAACTCGTCGCCGCCGGCCTGCTGATTCCCACCGGCGTGCAGGGCCTGTTCGGCCGCAGCGAACGCTTCGAGCGCGTGGTCGAGGGGCTCGACGCCTATATCTCGCGCCTCGGTGCGGACCAGCACGCCGAAGTGATGCGCTTCCCGCCCGCGATGAGCCGCCCCGAGTTCGAGCGCAGCGAATACCTGAAGAGCTTCCCGCAGCTCGCCGGCACCGTGCACAGCTTCTGCGGCGACGAACACGCGCAGCAGCGCGTGCTGCAATGCCTCGATCGCGGCGAAGACTGGACGGCCGACCAGAAGCCGACCTATGTCGTGATGACGCCGGCCGCCTGCTATCCGGTCTATCCGGTGATCGCGCAGCGCGGCCCGCTGCCGGCCGACGGCCGCATCGTCGACGTGTTCTCGTACTGCTTCCGCCACGAGCCGTCGCTCGACCCGACCCGCATGCAGTTGTTCCGGATGCGCGAGTACATCCGCATCGGCACGCCCGAGCAGATCCTCGCGTTCCGCGAGGACTGGATCGCGCGCGGCACGCGCATGATCGACGCGCTGCAGCTGCCGAACAGCATCGACCTCGCGAACGACCCGTTCTTCGGGCGCGGCGGCAAGATCGTCGCGAGCAGCCAGCGCGAGCAGAACCTCAAGTTCGAGCTGCTGATCCCGATCGAGCACGACGGCCGCCTGACCGCCTGCCTGAGCTTCAACTACCACATGGACCACTTCGGCCTGCTGTGGGGCATCAAGACCGACGCGAAGGCGGTCGCCCACACCGGCTGCGTCGGCTTCGGCCTCGAGCGCCTGACGCTCGGCCTGTTCCGCCATCACGGCTTCGATCTCGACCGGTGGCCGCAGTCCGTGCGCGACACGCTGTGGGGCGCGCAATGATTCGGGGCGCGCTCGATGCGCTGCCGGGCGCACCGCCCGGCGACGCGTTCGCCGATATCCGGCACCGCGCGCGCCACTATCGCCCGCATCCGCTGCACGGCCCGCAGATGGTCTGGAAACAGAGCAACTGCTATGTCGACCTGTGGATCGAGGTGCTGGGCTGGTGGGGGCTGAATCCGTATGCGGCGCTGCCGTTCACGGTCGGGCTCGACTTCGAGGGCGACCAGTTCACGTTCTTCAAGTTTCCGTTGGAGGACCTGGAGACGCTGTACGGCATCGTCGTGCAGGAGCATGCGATCTTCGAGTCGGTCGACGTCCACGTCGAGCGGCAGGTCGCGCGCGGCAACCTGATGCTGGTCGAGGTCGACGCATGGCATCTGCCGGACACGCGCGGCGCGACCTACCAGGCCGAGCACGCCAAGACCACGATCGGCATCGACGCGATCGATCGCGCGCAACGTCAGATCGGCTATTTCCACAACAACGGCTACTACCTTGCCGAGGGCGCGGATTACGACGGCCTGTTCGACGCCTCGTCGCCCGCCCGCCTGTTGCCTTACGTCGAACGCGCGGCGCGGCGCTTCGACCCGCTGCCGGAACGCGCGCTGTGCGACGCGTCGCTGGAACTGCTCGCGTGGCACCTGAAGCGGCGTCCCGCGCACAATCCGATCACGGCGTTCCGTCGCCAGTTCGCGATCGACGCGCATGCGATCGCCACGCGACCGCTCGGCTATTTCCACGCGTACTCGTTCAACACGGTGCGCCAGCTCGGCGCGAACTTCGAGCTGCTGGGCCGCTACCTGCGCTGGCTGGAGGCGAGCGGCTGCGGCGGGCCGTTCGAGTCGATGGTCGCGACCTGCGACACGATCGCCTCGGAATCGATGGTCCTCGAATTCCGGCTCGCCCGCGCCAGCGCGCGCGGCAAGGTGGAGCGCGGCGACAGCAGCCTCGACATCCTCGAGCGCGCGTACGCGACGCTCGTCGACCAGCTCGGCGCGCTCACGCCGCCGTCGCGACACGACGCCGCGTCGCCGGCCGGGATCACCACGGCAACGCAATGACCGCGGCGCCGGACAGCCTGGCGCGACTCGACGCCGGATGGACCCTCTGCGCGACGCCCGCGGGCGCGATCGACCGGCCTGAGCGCCTGCCCGACACCGGCTGGTGCGAGGCGCGCGTGCCCGGCACGGTCGCGCAGGCGCTCGCCGCCGCGGGCCGCTTCGATCCGGCCGCGCCGTATCCGCTCGGCGAATCCGACTACTGGTATCGCCTCGCGCTGCCGGGACGCGGCGCGCGCCGGCTGCGCCTGAACGGCCTCGCGACCCTCGCCGAGGTCTGGCTCGACGGCAAACGGCTGCTGTGCTCGACCAGCATGTTCATCGCGCACGAGCAGGACATCGTGCTGAACGACGCGAGCGTGCTGCATCTGTGCTTCCGCTCGCTCAAGCGGCATCTCGATACCGAGCCGTCGCCCGGCCGCGCGCGCTGGCGCACCCGGCTCGCCGAACCCGCCGGCCTGCGCGCGGTGCGCACCACCCTGCTCGGCCGCATGCCGGGCTGGTTCCCGGCCATCGAGCCGATCGGTCCGTGGCGCGCGATCGAGCTGATCGATCCGGCCGCCGGCCTCGCGGTGCTGCGTCATACGCTGCATGCGCGCGTCGACGGTCGCGACGGCCGGCTCGACGCCACGCTCGAATTCAGCGCGCCGCTCGCGCCGGGCGACGACGCGCGGCTCGTCTGCGGCGCGCACGCGGTATCGCTCGAACGCACCGGCCCGCGCACCGCGCGCGCCGGCCTGACCCTGCCCGAGGTCGCGCTGTGGTGGCCGCACACGCATGGCGAGCCCACCCTCCACACGGTCGAACTCGAACTGAACGGCACGCGGCGGCCGCTCGGCCGCACCGGCTTCCGCACGATCGCGCTGTCGCGCGGCGACGACGGCCGGGGCTTCGCCCTGTCGGTCAACGGCGTGCCGCTGTTCGCGCGCGGCGCATGCTGGTCGAGCGCCGACCCGCTCGCCCTGCACGCGCCGCCGCATGCCTACCGGCACGCGCTCGGTCTCGCGCGCGAAGCCGGCTGCAACCTGCTGCGCATCGGCGGCACCATGACCTACGAGGCCGAGGCGTTCTACGCGGCCTGCGACGAACTCGGCCTGCTGGTCTGGCAGGACTTCATGCTCGCGAACTTCGACTACCCCGCGGCCAACCCGCGCTTCGTCGACGCGCTCACCGAGGAAGCGCGCCAGTTCCTCGCGCGCCACGCCGCCAATCCATGCCTCGCCGTGCTGTGCGGCGGCAGCGAGATCGCGCAGCAGGCCGCGATGGTCGGGCTCGCGCCCGCGCAGCGCGACACGCCGCTCACGAGCGGGCTGCTCGCCGAGCAGGCCGCCGCCGGCCGCCCGGACGCGGTGTACATCGGCGATTCGCCGCACGGCGGCGTGCTGCCGTTCCTGCCGCGCGAGGGCGTGTCGCACTACTACGGGGTCGGCGCCTACCTGCGGCCGCCCGAGGACGCGCGACGCGCCGACGTCCGTTTCGCGAGCGAATGCCTGGCATTCGCGAACGTGCCCGGCGACGCCACGCTCGCCGCGCTGGGCCACCCGATTCCTCACAGCCCCGAATGGAAGCGCGCGGTGCCGCGGGACCGGGGCGCGTCGTGGGACTTCGACGACGTCCGCGACCACTACCTGCACACGCTGTACGGCGTCGCGCCCGCCCAGCTGCGCGCGCGCGATCCGGACCGCTACCTCGCGCTGTCGCGCGCGGTGGTCGCCGACCTGATGGTCGCGACGCTGTCCGAATGGCGGCGCGTCGGCTCGCGCTGCGCGGGCGCGCTCGTCTGGCAATACCAGGACGTGACGCCGGGCGCGGGCTGGGGCCTCGTCGACGCGTTCGGCCGCCCGAAATCGGCGTTCCACGCACTGCGCCAGGTGTCGCAGCCGCGCCAGGTGCTGCTGACCGACGAAGGGCTGAACGGGCTCGACGCGCACCTGCTCAACGACACGCCCGAGCCGCTCGACGCGCGGCTCGAACTGGTCGCGCTGCGCGACGGGCGCACCCCGGTCGCGCGCGCGGAACGGGTCGTGCGGATCGCCCCGCACGGCGGCGTCTGCCTGTCCTCGGCGGACCTGCTCGGGCGCTTCTTCGACTTCACCTACGCGTACCGCTTCGGCCCGCGCGAACACGACTGCGTGGTCGCCTCGCTCCATCACGCCGACGGCGCGCTGCTGTCGCGCGCATTCCACTTCCCCGAGCCCGCCGCCGCGAGCGTGCTCGAACCGCGCGACCTCGGCCTCGAAGCCGCGCTGTTGCGCGAAGACGCACGCTGGTGGGTCGAGTTGCAGACCCGCCAGCTCGCGCGCCACGTGCGGATCAGCGCGCCCGGCTGGCGCGCGCGCGACGACAGCTTCCATCTCGCGCCCGGCGCCGCGCTGCGCGTCGAACTGGTCGCAGAACCGGTCACAGAACCGGTCGACCGCTCCCCCGACGCTCACCAGGCTGCCCCGGCGGCAGACCAATGGCCGCCCGACCCGCCCGTGGTCGACGTGCGCGCCCTCAATTCCAACAAGACGATTCGCCCGAGGACACAACCATGAGACCTATCCAGTTCGATGCCTGTCTGGGATGGCTGCACGCGGGACGCACGACGCACGGCGTCGTACTGTGCGAGCCGCTCGGACACGAGGCGCTGTGGACCCACAAGCTGGTGCGTGCGCTCGCGGAGCGGCTCGCGGCGCGCGGCCTGTGGGTGCTGCGCTTCCACTATCCGTCGAGCGGGGATTCAGCGGGCGACGACCTCGCGCCGGGGCGCTTCGCGCGCAGCCTCGCGAGCGTGCGCGCCGCCGTGCGCGCGCTGCGCCTCTACGGTGGCGTCGACCACGTGACGCTCGCCGGCACGCGCGCGGGCGCGGCGTTCGCGCTGCTCGCGGCCGCCTCGCCCGAGTCGGACGCGCCGCCCATCGACGCGTTCGTCGCGCTCGCGCCCATGGTGCGGGGCCGCGCCTATCTGCGCGAACTCGCGATGGTCCAGCAGCGCTGGCTGGACAGCGCGCCGCCCACGGTGCGCGCGGGCCAGCGCGATGAACCCGGACTCAATATCCTCGGCCACCGCTATCCGGCCGATCTCGTCGACGCGCTCAAGGGCGTCGATCTCGTCGACGCGGTCGCCCGGGCGTCCACGCTGCCGCACGCGGCGCTGCTCGTCGACACCGAATACGGCGCGAGCCCCGCGCTGCGCGACGCGTTGCGCGCGCGCGGCGTGCCGGTCGACGAACTGGGCCTCGACGGCTGGGCGGGCGCGCTGCAGGAAGGCGCGCGTTCGCGGCTGCCGCTGCGCGCGCTCGACGCGCTGGCCGGCTGGATCGCGCGCGATCTCGGCACCTCGCCCGCGCGCGCCGCGCCGTCCATCCCCGCGGAAGCGCCGCTCGCCTGCACCGCCGACGGCGTCGCGGAACAGCTCGTGAGGATCGGCCCCGCGCGGCTCGTGGGCATGCTCTGCGAACCGGCGGAACCGACCGCCGTGCGCACCGACGTGCCGCTGCTGCTGATCCCGAATACCGCCGCGAATCCGCGCAGCGGCGACGGCCGGATCGCGGTGCGGCTGGCCCGCGCGCTCGCGCGCCAGGGCATCGCATCGCTGCGCATCGATATCGACGGGGTTGGCGACAGCGGCGCGCGCGCGCCCGACGATCAGTCGGTGGTGCTGTATTCCGAACGCACGATCGCCGACGTCGCGACCGCGGCCGACTGGTTCGCCGCGCGCGGCTGCCGGCCGGTGGTCGCGTTCGCGGTGTGCTCGGGCGCCTACGCGGCGCTGCACGCGGCCGCGCAGTCGACCTCGCTCGCCGGCGTGATCGCGATCAACCTGCCGCGCTTCATCTGGCCGCGCGGCATGACGCTCGCGGATGCGCTGCGCCAGCAGACCAACTCGGCGCGCGGCTATCTCGCCTCGGTGCGCGACTGGCGCAAGTGGCGCCAGCTGCTGCGCGAGCGCCGCGACCTGCGGCCGATCATCGGCGCGCTGCGCCGGCTTGCGCTCGCGCGCGTGCGCGTGCCGGTCGCGCGCCTCGCGGAGCGGATCGGCGTCGAGCCGTCGCGCGACACGCCGCGCGGCCTGCTGCGCGCGCTCGCGCGGCGCGGCGTGCGCACCTGGTTCGTGTACGGGGAATATGATCCGGGCGTCGACGAGCTGCGCCGCCATTTCGGCGCACCCGCCACTGCGTTCCGGCGTGCGCCGCTTGCAGACGTGCGGCTGATTCGCGAACTCGATCACTCGGTATACGGCTCGGCGGCGGCGGATCGGGTGATCGAGTTTTGCATCGAGACGCTGACCGGCTGGTCGCGCCTCGCGGCGGGCTCCGCCGCGCCGGCCCAGCCGGCCGTGGGCGAGCAACGCCGCGCATCGCGCCCGGCGTCGGCCTAGGTCAGTTCGACGAGGCGGCGCCGGCGCTCGCGCGCGGCCGCTCGATGCCGTAGGCGTCCATCCAGCGGTACAGGGTCGCGCGCGAGATGCCCAGCTCGCGCGCGGTGCCGGCGAGGCGGCCGCGATTGCGCAGCAGCGCCAGCTCGATCACCTCGCGCTCGATCGACTTGCGGATCTCCGCGACCGACAGCGGCGCGGTCTCGGCGCAATGGTCCAGCTCCAGGTCGTGCGCGGTGATCAGGCGGCCCTCGGCCATCACCAGCGCGCGCCGCACGCGGTTGATCAGTTCGCGCACGTTGCCCGGCCAATCGTGCTTGTACAGCGCGGAAATCGCGTCGGTCGAAAAACCGCGCACGCGATGCCGCGCGTCCGTCTTGAAGCGTTCGAGCATGTGCCGCGCGAGCAGCTCGATATCCTTGCCGCGCGCGCGCAGCGGCGGCTGGTCGACGCGCAGCACGCACAGACGATGGAACAGGTCCGCGCGGAAACGCCCTTCGTTCATCGCGCCGCGCAGGTCCACGTGGGTCGCCGACACGATGCGCACGTCGACCGGCACGGGATCGCTGCCGCCCAGGCGATGAATCGTGCGCTCCTGCAGGAAGCGCAGCAGGCTCGCCTGGCTTTCGAGCGGCAGGTCGCCGATCTCGTCGAGCAGCAGGGTGCCGCCGTTGGCCGCCTCGACATGGCCGACCTTGCGACCGCTCGCGCCCGTGAACGCGCCGCGTTCATAGCCGAACAGCTCGGATTGCAGCAGATGCGTCGGGATCGCACCGCAGTTGACCGCGACGAACGGCCCGGCGCGCCGCGCGGAATTGCGATGGATCGCGGCGGCCGTCAGTTCCTTGCCGGTGCCGGTCTCGCCCGACACCAGCACGGGCGCGTCGGTGCGCGCGATGCGCCGCACCGTCTCGAACAGTTGCAGCATCGCCTCGCAGGTGCCGATCATGCCCTGCTCGTCGGTCGCGAGCGGCGTCGCGTTCGGCGTGAACAGGCATTCCATCCCGTACGCATGGCCGACCGCGTCGACGATCCGCTGGTGCGACGCCGGCATCGTGATGTAGTCGAAGCAGTGATCGCGCAGCAGCGCGCGCACTTCGGGCATGCCCGCCTGCGGCGCCTCGATGAGCGCGACCCACGCGACCTGGCGCAGCGCCGCGCACACGGCCGCGACGCTGCCCAGCTCGTCGGGCGGCACACCGCTCAAGTCGAGGATGCCGCCCGTGACCTCACTCGTCGTGCTGCGGACCTGATGCGTGCCCGACACGATCGACACCCGCCAGTCGCGGCGCGCGAGTTCCTTGCGCAGCAGCGTCGACGGGGTGTGCGTCCAGTAAATCAGCGGGCGCTGTCGGGGAGATCTCCGAGTGAGACCCCCGATGATCGCGCTCGTCGTCATTGGTGCCTCCATAATGAACTGACCTGTCTACTCCACGAATTCGACCCACGAGGGAACCGGGCTACGCCGCGTGCGCACAGGCGCGCCGACACGAAAACCTCGGAAGAATGACGACCGGCCCGACCGGGCACGGCCATGGGATGCGAAGCGACGCCCGGCGCTCGACGCTTGCCGGACACGCGCCACGCGCGCGCAAGATCCGGCTGTCCGTCCCCGTTGGTGCTCGAAGCCGGGACACGATCCGGGCTGCGCCCGTCCGGATTGCTCGGGAGCGCGCATCAGATGCCTCGTTGGTCTCTCTGAGAGTTATTTGATTTTGCAAGGCGCACGGCTTCGCCATTGACGAGCCTCGTTGCGCCACAGGATTTGCAGTCAGCCATGCGGAGAATCCGGGACTATCCCTGCCGACAGGCAATCAAGCCACCTCGCCCGCATCGGGTTCCGGCTCGCCGGGGACGAGCGGCCGCGATGCAAGCGAGCCGCCTCGCCAACCCGCTGCGCCTCGTATCAGGGTGGCTTTCTATTGCGTCGTGCTTATGATGTCGACTGCGGAAGTTACTGTAACATTGGCCTTCACGAGCCATTCAATTCACAACCCTGATTTGACTATCATTGACCATTGCTGATTCGATTGTGATGAATACCGTGATGCAACTCCTTTTGCGTCTGTCGATTGTGGTACGGCTTTCACGTAATAACTGTGAAGGTGTGAAACAAGTTGCACACAGGGATTAATCAGAACAAATTGGCAGGCCGCGCGGCGCGCGCTCAACGCGTGTCGTCGAACCACGTTCGGCTCCATTCGGCCATCTTTGGCGCCTGAATCGAAATCCACGCGCTGACGGGCGCCGTGCGCCCGTAGCTCAACACGACGATCGCGCACGCCGCCGCGACGAAAGCGACGCTGGCGCGCGCCCCCGCCGCGTGCACGCCGGCGGCGCGGCCGGGCACGCGGCCGGCGCGCGGCGCGTCGGCCGGCGCGGAGCGCATCAGCCGCAACGTCGACGCCGCCGCCGCCGCGCCGAGCGCCCACCCCGACACGACTTCCGACCATGCGTGGAAACCGAGCGCGACGCGCGACCAGCCGATCGCGAACGCGAACAACAGGCCGCCGAGCGCCGCGCGGGCGCGCCGTCCGTCGCGCGCGGCAATCGCCGCGACGAGCGGATAAACCGCCGCGCCCAGCATCGTGTGGCCGCTCACGCCGGTGAAGTGCAGCGCCTCGATGCCGATCCCCCAGCCCGCGTAGACGAACTTGCTCAGCGCAACCAGGCCGATCGCACCGGCAAGCGCGGCGCCCCATTCGAGCGCGGCGCGCCGACGCCCGGTCGCGGCCAGCCAGCCCGATGCCGCGACGGCGAGCGGCGCCGTCATGTAGGGATCGCCGAAATTGGTCAGGAAAGACAGGAATTGCATGGCCGGCCGTCGCTGTGCGTCGCGCTCACGCGCGCGCCAATGCGCCATCGCGGGCCGCGTCAGGTCCGGCGCCGCCCGCGCCGGCCGCATCATGGCCCGCCGCGCCGCCCCCGCCGTCCGCCGGCGCCTCGTCCGCGTCGCGGTCGAACGGCGCGCCCAGCATGGGCGCAGCCAGTTCCGCGCGCAGGCCCGCATACGCTTCGAGCACGAGCCGCGCGAAGGCCGAGCGGAACCGCGCGGCGCTGAAGCGCTCCGCGTTCGCACGGCAGGCGTGCGGATCGAAGCTGCCCGCCGGCAAGGCCTCGAAGCGCGCGAGCGCGTCGAGCAGCGCGTCGCTCGTCTGGACTCCGTAGAACAGGCCGGTCGGATGATCGCCGGTCGCGCGCACCGACTCGCACACGCCGCCCTTGCCGTACGCGATCACCGGCGTGCCGCAGGCCTGCGCCTCGACGGGCGAGATGCCGAAGTCCTCTTCCGCCGCGAACACGAAGGCCCGCGCGCGCTGCAGATGGTCGTGCAGCACCTCGAACGGCTGATAGCCGAGCAGCGTGACGTTCGGCCCGGCGAGCGCGCGGATCTTGGCGTGCTCGGGACCGTCGCCGATCACGACCAGCCGGCGCGACGGCGTGCGCGAGAACGCCTCGACGATCAGGTCGATGCGCTTGTACGGCACGAGGCGCGAGGCGGTCAGATAGAAATCGTCCTTGTCGTCGCGGCGCGTCAGGTGCTCGACGTCGACCGGCGGATAAACGACCCGCGCATCGCGCCGATAGGTCTTGCGAATGCGGCGGCTGACGAACTGCGAGTTCGCGAGGAGCAGGTCGACGCCGTTCGCTGAGCGGGCGTCCCAGTTGCGGATGTAGTGCAGCAGCGTGCGCGCGAGCGCCGATTTCGGGCCGCGCGCGAGTCCCGCCTCATTCAGATACTGATGCTGCAGGTCCCATGCGTAACGCACCGGCGAATGCACGTAGCTGACGTGCAGCTGGTCGGGTCCCGTCAGCACGCCCTTGGCGACCGCGTACGAACTCGACAGCACGAGATCGTAGCCGGACAGGTCGAACTGCTCGATCGCGAGCGGAAACAGCGGCAGGTAGCCGCGATAGCGGGTGCGTGCGAACGGCAGTTTCTGGATGAACGACGTGCGCACGGGCCGGCCGCGCAAGCACGAACGATCTTCCAGGAAGTCGACGAGACTGAAGAGATCGGCCTGCGGGAAGCAATCGATCATCTGCGCGAGCACGCGTTCGGCGCCGCCATGAACCACCAGCCAGTCGTGAACGATTGCAACCTTCAAACACGGAATCCTATGGAGATGCTGCGCTGAATCGGATGGAGCCTGCGTCGCGAGCAACGGCGCACGGCCGTCGTCGCATGCTGTGCATTATCCGAACAAGCCCGCGCCGCCTATGTGCGGAACCGCACACTATCGCCGCATCGCGTCACGATCCGCGCGGCGCGTGCACCAATCACCAAACAGTGCGCTTACGAACAGAACAACAAGGGGCCTGTCCGTATCGTGGACCCAATGCGACGAGGCTGCGTCGCGCCCTTCTTTCGGCCGCGCGACCGCGCCGCCGACGGGCGCCGGATGCGGCCGTCAGATGAGGAATCGACATCATGGATTGGACCTGCTGTGAATTCAGGCACCTGAGTTCGAACGAGCTTTACCTGATCCTGCGCGTGCGCAACGCGGTCCTCGTGGTCGAGGACGCACACACGTTCCTGGACATCGACGGCAAGGATGAATCGGCCGTCCACGTGTTCGCCACCGACCGCAGCGGCGCCAGGCCCGCGATCGCGGCCTACGCGCGGCTGCTGCCGGGCGACGAGATCGATCCGGAGACGACGATCGACAAATGGCTGACGAGCGCCGCGCACCGCGACGACGGCACGGCAGCCGCGCTGGCCGAGCACGCGCTCGCCGCCGCGCATGCCCGCTGGCCGGAGGCGCCGGTGCGCACCCAGGCGCCCGCGCATCGCGAAGCGTTCTTCGTCGGCTTTGGCTTTCGCAAGGCGGACGGCCCATTTCTCGAACACGGCGCGCCCTACATCGGCATGGTGCGTCCGGTCGGCGGCGCGGCGCGCAGCGTGCGCACGCTGATCCGGCGCGCAAGCCGCGCGGCGGGCGCCGACGCGCACGGCGACGCCGAGCGCTATGTCTTTTCGAACCGACTTTCCGCCGACTCCGGGGCGAACCAATGACCGACACCACCTTGAACACCGCGGCGCGCGCCGCCACCCCCACCCTGCTGCCCGTGATTCTCGCGGGCGGCTCGGGCACGCGGCTCTGGCCGCTATCGCGCGAACACCATCCGAAGCAGCTGATCGACCTGATCGCCGACGAATCGCCGCTGGCCGCCACGGCGCGTCGCCTGAACGGCATCGAGCACGCCACGCTCGCGGACACGCTGCTGCTCGTGTGCGGCGAGCAGCACCGTTTCACCAGCGCCGCGCAGGTCAACGCGCGCGGCCTGCCCGCGCGGATCCTGATCGAGCCGGCCGCGCGCAATACCGCCCCCGCGCTCACGCTCGCCGCGCTCGAGGCGCGCGCGCGGCACGGCGACCCGGTGCTCGCGGTGATGCCCGCCGATCACGCGGTGGCGGACGTCACCGCGTTCCAGGAAGCCATCGCGCAGGCCGCGCGCTACGCGCAGGACGACGCCATCGTTACGCTCGGCGTGCTGCCGCGCCGCGCGGAAACCGGCTACGGCTACATCAAGCTCGGCGCGGGCGTGCCGGACGCGCACGGCGCGACGGGCGGCCACGCCATCGAGCGCTTCGTCGAGAAGCCGCACCAGGAGCTCGCGCAGCAATACCTGCAATCGGGCGAATACTGGTGGAACAGCGGGATCTTCGTGGTGCGCGCATCGACCTGGCTCAAGGCGATCGAAGCGCTGCAGCCGAAGATCTTCGCCGCCTGCGAGACCGCATGGCGCACCGGCGCGCAGGACGGCGCCTTCTTCAAGGTCGACGCCGCGACCTTCGCCGCCTGCCCGTCCGATTCGATCGACTACGCGGTGATGGAACGGCTCGCGGACGCGCGCGGTCTCGGCATCCGCGGCCTGATCGTGCCGTTGACGGCCGGCTGGTCCGACGTCGGCTCCTGGGACGCGGTCTGGGAAATCATGCCGAAGGACGAGTCCGGCAACGTCGCGCGCGGGCCGGTCGTGTTCGAGGGCACCGCCGACAGCCTGGTGCGCTCCGAGGGCCGCCTGATCGCCTGCGTCGGCCTCAAGGACGTGGTGGTGATCGAGACGGCCGACGCTGTGCTGGTCGCCGACAAGCATCGCGTGCAGGACGTCAAGCACGTGGTCGCGCGGCTCAAGTCCGACCAGCACGCCGAGGTGCGCGACCATCGCAAGGTCCGGCGGCCCTGGGGCTACTACGATTCGATCGATCTCGGCGAACGCTTCCAGGTGAAACGGATCGTGGTTGATCCGGGCAAGCAGCTGTCGCTGCAGATGCACTACCACCGCGCCGAGCACTGGATCGTCGTGCGCGGCACCGCGCGCGTCACCTGCGGCGAGCGCACCTTCCTGCTCAGCGAGAACGAATCGACCTACATCGCGGTCGGCACCGTGCACCGGCTCGAGAACCCGGGCCGGATTCCGCTCGAGATCATCGAGGTGCAGTCGGGCAACTATCTGGGCGAGGACGACATCGTGCGCTTCGAGGACCAGTACGGTCGCGCGGAAGCGGCAGGCGGTCCTGCGGCAGGCGGTCCTGCGGCTGCCGCCGATGCGCCCGCCGCCGAGGCGGCCGGCTCCACCCCTCGCGCGCATTGACGCCGACCGTCGCGACACGGCGCGCAGCGAAGCGCGCCGCGCCCTTCCCCTCATGAAGATCCTGGTCATCAACGACTACGCCCGCAAGGGCGGCGCCGAGGAGGTCTATCGCACCTCGGTCGAAGTCCTGCGCACGCAGCCCGGCGTCGATGTGCTCACGTTCGACGAACGCACGCCGGGCGTCGCCGCGGACGGCGCGGCGCGCGCCTGGAACACGGGCGCGGCGCGCGCGCTCGCCGCGCTGCTCGCGCGCGAACAGCCGGCGCGCGTGCTCGTGCACAACTACCACAACCTGCTGTCGCCCGCGATCCTGCCGGTGCTCGCGCGCCATCGCCGCCGCAGCGGCTGTCTCGCGCTGCTGACCTGCCACGACTACCACCTGGTGTTCTACAACCCGAACCTGCTGACTTATCCGGGCGGGCGGCCGACGCCGCTGCCGCTCGACGCGCTGCGGCGCGGCGCGCGCCTGTTCATGCGCGCGAGCCCGCGCGGCGCGCTGCACGACGCGGCGAAGAAGCTGCACTGGCACGCGGTCGACGCGCTGCTGCATCCGGCGCGCGGCTTCGACCTGCTGCTGTGCCCGAGCCCGTACATGCGCGACGCGCTCGCGCAGCGCGGGCTGACCCGCACCCTGCTGCTGGAAAATCCGGTCAGCACCGCGCTCACGGCCGTCGCGCCGGTGACCCGGCAGCGCGAGCGCTTCGATCTGGCCTTCGTCGGCCGCCTCGATCGCGAGAAGGGCCTCGACGAATTCCTCGCGCTCGCGGAGCAGACCGGGTTCGCGCGGATCGCGGGCGTCACGGTCTACGGCGACGGCGACGAGCGCGCCGCGCTCGAACGCAGGTACGCGGCGCACATCGCGGCGGGCCGGCTGCGCTTCGCGGGCCGGCTCGACCACGCCGCGCTGTTCATCGCGCTGCGCGCCCACGACGCGCTCGTGCTGCCGTCGATCTGGGCCGAGAACGCGCCGCTCGTGATCGTCGAGGCGGCGCTGTCCGGGTTGCCCGTGCTCGCGCACGACGTCGGCAGCCTGTCGAGCTTCGGCGACGAGATCGGCAACAAGATCCGCTACACGCATACGCCGGCCGGCCTGGCCCGGGCGTTCGACGCGCTCGGCGCGCATCTCGCCGACCCGCGGCGGCGCTACGACTGGTCGCGCTATACTCTGCCCCACTACGCGGCACGGCTCGGCGCCGCGCTGCAACTGAGCGCCGCCGACGCGCGCGCCGACTCCGTCATGCAACTGACCGCTCCACTCCGATCCGCCGCGCGGCGCGAAGGCCGCGCATGACGACGGTACGCAACAACTTCCTGCTGCTGATGACGCTGCAGATATCCACCTACGTGGTGCCGCTCGTCACGCTGCCGCTCCTGACCCGGGTGCTCGGCCCGGACGGCTACGGGCAGCTGTCGTTCGTGCTCGCGGTGGTCACCTACTTCATCAACTTCACGAACTACAGCTTCGACCTCACCGCGACGCCGCGCGTCACGCTCGCGCGCGACGATCGCGACGCGCGTTCGCGGATCTTCTGGGCGACCTTCCTCGCCCAGGCGGCGATCACGCTGGCGGGCTTCGCGATCCTGCTCGCGCTGACCTTCGCGATCCCGCGCTTCGGCGTGGAACGGCCGCTGCTGATGATGGGCTTCGGCATGACGGTCGGCGCGCTGTTCACGCCCGGCTGGTATTTCCAGGGCATCCAGAAGCTGCGCATCTACAGCATCACGCTGTTCGCGTGCCGCGCGCTCAGCGTGCCCGCGATGTTCCTCTTCGTGCACTCGCCCGCCGACCTCGGCGCGGCCGTCGCGATCAACGCGGCCGTGCCGCTCGCCTGCGGCGCGCTGGTGTTCGGCTATCTGATCGTGCAGCGCGAGGTCGGCTTCGTGCGGGTCGGCGCGGCCGACATCGTGGCCACGCTCAAGGGCGGCTGGCAGGTGTTCCTCGCGTCGACCTCGGTCGCGTTCTACGCATCGACCAACACGGTGCTGCTCGGCTTCGTGTCCGGCAACGTCGCGGCCGGCTATTTCGCGGCCGGCGACAAGCTGATCCGCGCGGCGATCAGCCTGCTGCAGCCGCTCAAGGCGGCCGCCTATCCGCACGTGAGCTACCTGATGCATCACGCGCGCGACGACGCGATGGCGTTCCTGCGCAAGCTGCTCGTGGTGCAGGGCGCGCTGGTGCTGTCGATCTCGCTCGCGATCTTCTTCTTCGCGCCGCTCGCGGTGCGGATCCTGTACGGCCCGAGCTACGCGCCGACCGTCGGCGTGCTGCGCTGCATGGCCTTCATTCCGTTCATGGCCGGCATGACCGATCTGTTCGGCGTGCAGACCATGCTGCCGCTCGGCATGAAGACCGCGTTCAGCCGGATCCTGATCTCGTCGGGCATTCTCAACGTCGCGCTGCTGCCGCTGCTCGCGAAGTTCTTCGCGGAACAGGGCGCGGCCGCCGCCGTGCTGATCGCCGAGACCTCGGTGGCGGCCGCGCTCGCGTGGGTGCTGTACCGCCAGCGCGTCGCGATGTTCGCGCGCCCCGCCCCGCGCCGCTAGCGCGGCGGCCGCGCGGCCGGCCCCGTGCTCAGCCCGGGCCCGCCTCGCACCACGGCGCCGGCCGGCCGAGGAAATAACCCTGCACATAGTCGACGCCGAGCGCGCGCAGCTTGCGCAGGGTCGCGGCGTTGTCGACATACTCCGCGACGGTCTTGCAGTTCATCGCGTGGCCGATGTCGTTCAGCGACGCGACGATGTCGAGGCTCGCCGGATTGCGCGCGATGTCCGCGACGAAACTGCCGTCGATCTTCAGATACTCGACGGGCAAGTGCTTGAGATAGCCGAACGACGCCATGCCCGCGCCGAAGTCGTCGAGCGCGAAGCGGCAGCCGAGCGCCTGCAGCTCGCGGATGAAGCGCGCCGCGCCGTCGAGATTGATGATCGCGGCCGTCTCGGTGATCTCGAAGCAGATCAGCGACGGCGGCACGCCGGTGCGCTCGAACTGCGCGCTCACGAAGGCGAGAAAACGTTCGTCGCCCACCGACGCGCCGGACAGATTGATCGCGTACTCGACGAAGCGCCGCTGCCGGATCCGCGCCAACGCGTCGAGCACGGTGCGCACCACCCAGCGGTCGATCTCGGTCATCAGCCCGTAGCGCTCGGCGGCCGGAATGAAGCGCGCGGGCGGCACGACGCCGTCGTCGTCGCCGTCCTGCGTGGCCATCCGCAGCAGCAGCTCGCAGCGCCGCGGCCCGTCCGCATCGGTCTGCGCGCGCGCATCGACGATCGGCTGCGCGTACAGGCGGAAATCGTCGAAGGCCAGCGCATGCCGCACCCGCGCGCTCCACGACACGTCGTTGATGTGATCCGCGAGCGCGCGGTCGAGCGGATCGGCGAACTGCAGGCGATTGCGGCCGCGCTGCTTGGCGACGCCGCAGGCGAGATCCGCGAGCCGCATCGTCTCCTCGAGGCGTGCGTCGCGCCCGGTGCCGCACAGACGCGCGATGCCGATGCTCACGCTGAGCGTGAACGGGTGGCCGTCCCAGTCGAACACGAAGCCATCGAGGCTCGCGCGCAGGCGTTCGGCGCCCTGCTCGACGGCCGCCTCGCCGCCCGCGTGCAGCAGCACGCAGAACTGGTCGCCCCCGAGCCGCGCGAGCACGTCGTCCGGGCCGATGCCCGCGGCGAAGCGCGCGGCGATCTCGCGCAGCAGCGCGTCGCCCGCCGCATAGCCGCAGGTATCGTTGACGAGCCGGAAGCGATCGATATCGAGAAACAGCAGCGCATCGGCGCGCGTCGCGCCGCTCAGCCGGAAATGCCGCTCGAATTCGCCACGGTTGGCAAGCCCGGTCAGCGCGTCGTGCGCCGTCTGCCACCCGCGCTGCCGCGCCAGCTCGCGTTCGCGCACGCGATGCCGCAGCATGGCGCCGGGCTCGCGCGCCAGGACGACGTCGTGCGCCGGATCATCCGATCCCGCCTTGGGCACATCGAGCATCTGCAAGGTCGTGCGCAGCGGCCGCCCGCCCGCGCCGGCCCACGCCGCGCGCGCGGCCCGGCCCGGCGCGCGGCTTTCGCGGCCCGCCCGCGCACCACGCTCGCCGAGCCCGAGCGCGCGCTCCATCCTGCTGACCCGAATCAGGAGACGGCGCAACTGCAGCGCGGGCAACAGCAGCAGCGCGCCGAGCGCGACGATGCCGATCGCCAGCGCGACGAGTGCGCCGTCGCGCGTGGCGGCCAGTTGCCCGTCATCCGCATCGACCTGCGCGAAATCCATGTCGCCCGCGCGCGGCGCACGCCACTGGACCTCGCGCAATGCCGGGCCCAGCGTATCGCGCGACGCCCAGTCGAGCGCCAGCGGCGCGGCATAGGGCGTATCGGCGGCATCGCCGTGCGGCGTCGACGATACGCTGTCGAGACCGTGCCGGATCTCGCGCGGCGGCCCGGCGCGGCGCGTGCAGACGCGCGTGAGCGTGCACGCGCAGGCGAAGCCGCCCGCGCCGCACGACGCGCGTCCGCCGCTCGCGAGCGCATCGCGCACGGCGGGCGTGAGCGCGACGCCGAGCAGGCTCACGCAGAACAACGCGCACGCCAACCCGGCGACGGGCCAGATGAGCGGCAGGAGTTGAAGGTTCGCAACTCTGAAGGATCGGGACAGGGCACTATCCATTGACGCGGATCCGGCAGCGGGGAGCTGCTACGCGTCCAAGGAAGCGGATGCAGCGGGACATGAAGGGGTGACGCATTCAAACGTCAAGCGAAGTCCGTTTTACTGTCATTCGATATCACTGCATGATCCGCTATCTATAAACAAGAGTATGTTGTCTGGATCACCCAACTTTATCCGATTTGACGATCATTCGCTTCATCATCTCGCCACGCCCGTCCAGCGCGCCTTTCGCGCCGGCGTCGGCCCGCGTCGCACGCGCCGGCACGCGGCCGTGCATCGCGCAATCGTCACGCATCCCTCATTAAATATTCATCGCACGCGACGCCGCGCATTCGGCAATCGGCTTATAGATATTTAAAAATTAACAATCCGAACTAACCGACTCGTATTCCATGCGATCTGGTTTTCAACCATGCCGCGCGACTCAGCGCCGGTAGCCGGGATCGACGCCGTCGACGAGCCGCTGCAGGGCATCGAACGCATCCTGGCCGGCGCCGAAGCGCGGGTCGAGATTGAGCGAGTCGCGCGCGCAGCCCTCGAGCACGGGCGTCGCGATGTCGAGCGCGGGGCCGACGGCCCCGGTCGCGACCTGCACCTCGCACGCGCGGTTGAGCAGCCACATCAGCGCGAACGCGTGCGCGAGGGTCGCGCCGATCGTCACCGGGCCGTGGTTGCGCAACAGCAGCACCGGCCGGCCGGCCGCGCTCGCGACGATGCGCGCGCCCTCGTCGCGCCGCACCGTGATGCCCTCGAAGTCGTGATACGCGATCCTGCCGTACAGCTGCGCCGCGTAGAAATTCGAGAACGCCAGGCCGCCGCGCGACGCGCACACCGCCATGGTCGGCGTCGTATGCACGTGCATCACGCAGTGCGCGTCCGGCAGCGCCGCGTGCAGGGCCGCGTGGAAGGTGAAACCCGCGGGATTGATCGGCCAGTCGGCGTGGCCGATCACCTGGCCGTCGAGATCGATCTTGACCAGGTTCGACGCGCACACCTCGCGGTAGTGCAGCCCGAACGGATTGATCAGGAAGTGCCCGTCCTCGCCCGGCACGCGCAGCGAGATATGGTTGTAGATCAGCTCGGTCCAGCCGAGCCGATCGAAGATCCGGTACGCGGCCGCGAGCTGCACGCGGGCGCGCCACTCGGCTTCGCCGAAGCGCGCCGGGCGCGGAAAAGGCTGGTCGGAATGCGAAGTCATGGGGCGTCTCCTGAATGGTCCGGCGCGGCGTCCGGCCTTAAGATGCGAGACGGCGCGCGCCCCGCGAACGACCACGATACGGGCCGGCCGCGCGATGCGCCAACGAACTTTTCTGATCGATTCATCCGTATACCGATATGAATATCAGCCTGAGACAGCTGCGCGCGTTCACGGCCGTCGCGCGCCACGGCGGCTTCACCGAGGCCGCGCGCGCGATGCACGTGACGCAATCCGCATTGAGCCTGCTCGTGAAGGAGCTGGAAGCCGACCTCGGCTTTCGCCTGTTCGACCGCACCACGCGCAAGGTGAGCCTGTCGCAGGCCGGCGAGGAATTCCTGCCGCTCGCCGAGCGGATTCTCGACGACCTGCGCATCGCGACGCAGAACGCGTCGAGCATCGCGCAGTTGAAGCGCGGCATCGTGCGCGTGTGCGCGCCGCAGATCGTCGCGTGCACGCTGCTGCCGCCCGCGCTCGCCGCCTATCGCACGCGCTTTCCCGACATCCGGGTGCGGCTCGTCGACACCCTGCTCGACGCGATGCTGAACCCGGTGCTCGGCGGCGAGGCCGATTTCGCGATCGGCCCCGATCCCGGCCGCGACGACTATCTGGCGAAGCGCCCGCTGTTCCGCAGCCCGCACGTCGTCTGGTGCCGCCCCGACCATCCGTTCGCGGGACGCCGCACGCTCGGCTGGGACGCGCTCGCGGGCGAGCCGCTCGTCGCGACGGGCAGCGACTTCGCGCAGCGCATCCTGCCGCAGGTCCGCGCGCGCCATCCGCGCCTCGCGCTCGACATCGCGCACGAAGCGGCGTTCGTCACCACGGGCTTCGGCCTCGTCGCCGCCGGCCTCGGCATCAATGTCGGCCCCGACTATCTGGCGACGCTCGCGCACAGCTTCCAGCTCACCTCGGTCAAGCTGCGCGCGCCGGTGCTCGGCAGCGTCGTGTGCGCGTTCCACCGGCGCGACCGGCCGCTGTCGCCGGCCGCCGCGAGCCTGCTCGCGTTTCTCGCAGCGCATCTCGTCGCCGCGCGCGGCGGCGCGTGACGCGGCGGGCGGCGCGTTCCGCGATTTGCGCACCGCACAATCCTTCATTAAACTTTCATTTCCATTGCATCCCGTGGCCTCCTCGCCACGTCCTCACGCGCCGCCCGCCCGGCGCGCCCGCCAGCCACGCAGCCCCCTCCGCCTGCGCAGCCAGCCCCGGCCACCGGGACGGCGCGCACGGGCTCGCCGGATGCCGCCTTTCCCCTTCGAGGACGTTCCATCGATGACATTCCGCTTCACCCCACCCATCCACCTCGCCGTCAGCCTCGCGCTGGCCTCGACCGCCCCGGGCGCGGGCGCCGCGCTGCAGCCGATCGACGAAGCGCCCGTCGCGCGCACGGTCGACATGCGCTGCCGGATCCATTCCGATACGAGCACCGACTGCACCACGACCGTCCGTCTCACGATCCTGCGTCCGGCCGGCCGCGAAATGATCTCGCGGCTCGACTTCCGCTACCTCGAGAACGACCGCCTCGACATCCGCGACGCAGCCGTGATCCAGCCCGACGGCACGCGGACGCCGCTCGCGGCGTCGCAGATCGACACCCGCACCGCGCCGAACCCGGCCGCCGGCCTGCGCCGCACCCGCCAGACCTCGCTCGCGTTTCCGGGCCTGCGGGTCGGGAGCGCCGTGGTCTACACGCGCGTCGAGCACACCTCGGCCACACCGCTCGCCGCCGAGTTCCACGAACGCCTGACATTCGGCCCGAAGCCCATACGCGACGACCGCTACCGCGCCGAATTCCAGGCCGACCGGCCCATCGTGTGGCGCGGCGAGCAGATGGAGGACTATCGCATCGAGACGTCCGACGACGACAAACGGCTCGTGATCGACCTGCGCGCGCCGCGCTACGTGAATCTCGTCAACGAAGCGGACAGCGTGCTGCGCCGGATCCCGCGCATCGAAATCGCGAGCAGCCTGAACGCGCAGGACCACTTCGGCGCATACGCGGCCCGCTACGACGCGATCCTGTCCGCGCCGCTGCCGCCCGCGGCCGCGGCGGCCGTGGCCGAGGCGCGCGCGCGTCCCGAGCCGGAGCGGGTCGCCGCACTGCTCAGGCATATCGATGCGCACTACCGCTATCTCGGCGACTGGCGCGCGAGCGAGCGCGGCTACGTGCCGTTCGAGCTGGAGAAGATCGAAGCGAACGGCTACGGCGATTGCAAGGATCTCGCGATCCTGCTCGCCGCCATGCTGAACGCGAGCGGCATCGCCGCGCGCCCCGCGTGGGTGTCGCTCGGCAGCGATGCGCCGCCGCTGCTGATCCCCGGCGCCCGCGCGCCGAATCACGTGGTGGTGCGCGCCATCGTCGACGGTCGCATCTGGTGGCTCGACCCGACCAGCCCGACCTATCTGCCGGGCCGTACGCTGCCCGGCCTGCAGGATCGCTGGGCGCTCGTCGCGGAAGCGGGTGGGCGCGTGCGCGAAGCGCGCATCGCGGCGGAAGCGCCGACCGTCGGCGCGGACGCGACGCTCCACAGCCGCATCGCCCCCGACGGCAGCGCGCGCCTCGACGGCCGCGCCGTGCTCGGCGGGCTGCCGCTGCTGCGCCTGCTCGCGCTCGATCGCGACCAGGGTGCGAGCGTCGGCGACCAGCGGCTGTGCACGCGCTGGTTCAACGAGCCCGTGCGCTGCGACATCGAACGGCCGCGTACCGACAGCATCTGGAGCGGCCCCTATGCGGTGCGCGCGATGGGCGAGGACCGCAACGTGCTGGAACGGGTGTCGGGAAAATCGGTGTATGACGGCGGCAAGCTGCGCGCGCAGTGGGAATACTACGCGGACTACCGGCAGTCGCGCGGCGCGGGCGACCTCTACCTCTCGGACGCCGACGTCACCGAGGTCTCGGTCCGTCTCGACGGGGTGCGGCCGGCGCGGCCGCTCGGCGCGTGCGCCGCGCATTCGCCGTGGTTCGATCTCGACGTGACGCCGGAACCGCGCGCGGAAGGTCTTGCGTACCGCTACCGGTTCGCGCAGAAGGTGCGCTGGCTCGATCACGACGACCTGGCGGGCGACGCGTTCGGCCGCTTCCTCGACGATGCGCGCCGCTGTACCGACGCGCTGCGCCAGACCGTGACCTTCGGGCCGTCGCGTTGATGGGTTGATGCGCCGATGCGCCGATGCATTGCGCATCGGCGCATCGGCCTCGGCTCAGTGCGCGCCCGCCGCGCTCGCGGTGTCGGCGCCGCCCGCGCGCGACGGCTTGGTGATCCAGATCAGCGGGATGATCAGGATGAAGATCACGGACGCCGCGTAGAAGATGTCGTTGAGCCCCATCACGGCCGCCTGGTTGTTCACCGACGCGTTGAACAGCGCATGCGCGGAGTCCGTGCCGAGCTGCAGCATCGAGCGCGAGTTGTCGATCTGCGCGGCGAACAGCGGATTGGTCGCGTTCGCCTGCTCGGTCAGCCGTTCGTGGTGCAGCACCATGCGGTTGTTCCAGGCATTGCCGATCAGCGAAGTGCCGACCGCGCCGCAGAAGGTCCGCCCGAAATTCGACAGGCCCGCCGCGGCGGGAATCTTGTCGGGCGGCAGCCCGGACAGGATGATCGAGGTCAGCGGCACGAAGAACATCGCCATCGGAATGCCTTGCAGCAGCGTCGGCAGGATCAGGTGCCACTGGTCGATGTCGGTGTAGAACGTGGTGCGCATCATGAACACGATCGCGAAGCTGACGAACGCCATCGTCGCGATGATGCGCGGATCGGAGCGCGGCAGGATGCGGCCCATCAAGGGCGTCAGGATCACCGCGAACACGCCGAGCGGCGCCGTGGTCAGCCCGGAGTCGACGGCGCGGTAGCCAAGGCTGCCCTGCATCCACTGCGGCAGGATCACGAGCGTGCCGAAGAACAGCCCGTACGCCACCGAGATCGCGATCGTGCCGCCCGCGAAGTTGCGCATCTTGAACAGCCGGATGTCGACGATCGGGTTCTTCTCGGTCAGTTCCCACACGATGAAGAACGCGAACGAAACGAGCGACACGATGCCGAGCGCGACGATCATCGGCGAGTTGAACCAGTCGAGATCCTTGCCCTTGTCGAGCATGATCTGCAGCGCGCCGACCCACAGCACCAGGAGCCCGAGCCCGACGGTGTCGATCGGCAGGCGTCGCGCCGGCGTCTCGCGATGCCGGAAGATGCCCCAGGTCACGGCCGCGGCGAACAGGCCCACCGGCAGGTTGATGTAGAAGATCCAGGACCAGCTGTAGTCATAGGTGATCCAGCCGCCGAGCGACGGCCCCGCGATCGGCCCGACGAGCGCCGTCATCGACCACAGCGCGAGCGCGGTCGACGATTTCTGTTTCGGCCACGCGCCCAGCAGCAGCGCCTGCGAGAGCGGCGCGAGCGGCCCCGCGACCGCGCCTTGCAGGATCCGCGCGGCGAGCAGCGTCGGCAGGTTCGGCGCGACGCCGCACAGCCAGGAGGCGAACACGAACAGCAGGATCGAGGTCACGAACAGCCGCACCTGGCCGAAGCGCTGCGTGAGCCAGCCCGTCAATGGAATCGAGATCGCGTTCGCGGCCGCGAAGATCGTGATCACCCAGGTGCCCTCGTCGACGGATACGCCGAGGTCGCCCGAGATGGTCGGGATCGCGACGTTCGCGATCGACGAATCGAGCACGTTCATGAACATCGCGAGCGACACCGCGAGGGTGCCGAGCGCGAGCTTTCCGCCCGAGAGCGGTGGAGGAGCAGCGTGTTGGGACATGGAGGCGTGCCTGCGTGGAAGGGGCGCGGCGGATGCGCCGCTCAGGCCGCCGGCCGCGCGGCCGGCGCCGGCGCCGGCGCGGCAGCGTTCGCGCCGCCTGCGTTCGCGCGGATGATGCGGGCGATCTCGGCATCGGCCTCGTCGCCGTACTTCGCGAACACGTCGGTCTGGTAGACCGTGTTCTGCACGCTGCCGAGCTGGCCGCCGCTTTCGTCCTTGATCGCGACGTCGACCTGCATCGACAGGCCGATCCGCAGCGGATGCTTCGCCAGCGCCTGCGGATCGAGCGCGATCCGCACGGGCAGGCGCTGCACGACCTTGATCCAGTTGCCGGTCGCGTTCTGGGCGGGCAGCAGCGAGAACGCGGAGCCCGTCCCCGCCGAGAAGCCGACGACCTTGCCGTGATAGGTGACCGACGAGCCGTAGATGTCGGCCGTCAGTTCGACCGGCTGGCCGATCCGCATATGGTTGAGCTGCACTTCCTTGAAGTTCGCGTCGACCCAGATCTGGCCGAGCGGCACCACCGACATCAGCGGCGTGCCCGGCGACACGCGCTGGCCGACCTGCACCGAACGTTTCGCGACATAGCCCGTGACCGGCGCGGGCAGCGTGTTGCGCGCGTTGTTCAGGTAGGCGTCGCGCACCCTGGCGGCGGCCGCGAGCACGTCGGGATGGTTGACGATGGTGGTATCGGCGGTCAGCGCGCGGTTCGCGGCGAGCTGCTGGCGGGTGGCGTCGAGCGACGCCTGCGCGCCCTTGACCGCGTCGCGCGCGTGCGAGATCTCTTCCTGCGACACCGCGCCCGTCTGCGCCACCGCGAGGCGGCGGCGCAGGTCGTCCTGCGCGCGCGACAGGTCGGACTCGCGCAGCGCGACCTGGGCGCGATACTGGTCGTCGTCGACATACCGGCCGCGCACCTGGCGCACCGTCTGAGCAAGATTCGCTTCCGCCTGTTGCAGCGCGACGCGCGCATCGGCGGGATCGAGCTGCACGAGCGGCTGGCCCGTGCGGATCGACTGCGTGTCGTCCGCGTTCACCGCGATCACGGTGCCCGTCACCTGCGGCGTGATCTGCACGACGTTGCCGTTCACGTAGGCATCGTCGGTCGACTCGTAAAAGCGCGCGACGAGGAAATAGTAGAGACCGTAGGCGATCGCGGCGATCACGATCACGACGACCAGCAGCGTCATCATCCGCTTGCGCTTGCCGCCTTCCTGCGGCGCGGCCGCCACCGGCGGCTGTTGGGATTCGCTCATGGCGAGTTTCTCCGTCTTATCTCGAGTAGTACGTGTGTGTATGAATTGGAATCGGTTCGGGCGGCGGGCGGCTCAATCCGCCTCAGTTCGCATTCGATGCCTGCCGCGCGACCACGGGCGCGGCGAGCCGCGTGCCGGTCGCGTCGAAGCCGCCGCCGAGCGCGCGGATCAGGCCGATCTGCAGATCGCGCCGGCGCATCTTCAGGTTCGTCACCGTCTGTTCGGCCGCGAGCCGGTTGCTGTCCGCGTTCAATACCTGCAGCTGCGGCGACAGCCCGCCCTTGTAGCGGATCACCGCCAGCTCGTAAGCCTTCGTCGACGCGTCGAGCGCGCGCTGCGCATCGCCCATCTGCTGGTCGATCGAGCGGATCGACGACACCTGCGTCGCCACCTCGTTCAGCGCGTTCACGAGCGTCTGGTCGTAGTTCGCCACGTCGAGATCGAAGTCCGCATAGCGGCCCTTGAGCTGCGCGCGCAGCGCGCCCGCATCGAAGATCGGCAAGTGGATCGCCGGGCCGAACTGCGCCTGCCGGCTCGCGAAATTGAGGAATTTGCCCCAGCCGAACGCATCGAAACCGAAGCCCGCCGCGAGGTTCACGTCGGGGTAGAACTCCGCCTTCGCTTCCTTCACGTTGTGCAGCGCCGCCTCCACCTGCCAGCGCGCGGCCACCAGGTCCGGCCGCCGCGCGACCAGATCGGCCGGCAGGTTGTCCGGCAGCGCCACCGCGCCGCTCGGGTTCAGCACCGGCTCGGCGATCGACAGCCCGCGATCCGGGCCCTTGCCGAGCAGCGCCGCGAGCTGGTAGCGCGTCGTCGTGATCTGGCCGTCGAGATCCGACAGCGTCGATTGGCTGGTCGCGACGTTGCCGCGCGCGGTCTGCCGCTCGACGTTGGTGTCGAGCCCCGCGCCGACCCGGCCGTCGGTGATCTTGCCCACGGTCTCGCGGTTGCCGATCTCGCGTTGCGCGATGTCGCGCAGCGCGTACAGCTGCGCGAGCTGGTTGTAGGTGCGCGCCACCGACGACGCGAGCGTCACGCGCGCCTGCTGCAGGTCCGCCTCGGCGGCTTTTTCCTGCGACACGGCCATCGCCAGCCGCGCGCGGTTCTTGCCCCACAGGTCGAGCTCCCACGACGCGCTCGCGAGCGCGTTGTTCTCGCTGTACCAGCTGCCGCCGTACGGCGGCGGGAACAGCCCGTTGCCCGAATACAGCTCGCGGGTCCACGAATACTTCGCGTCGGCCTTCGGCAGCAGCGTCGCGCGCGACGAATCGATATACGACGCCGCCTTCGCGATGCGCGCCTGCGCCTGCGCGATCGACGGGCTGCCGGCGAGCGCCTCGTCGATCAGCTTCGGCAGCTGCGGATCGCCGAACTGGCCGGCCCAGTCGAGCGCGGGCCACGGGCCCCCTTCGCCGGGCAGGCTGCGCGCGGTCTCGAACTGCGACGCGGGCGCGATCTGCTTGTCGCTCTTGATGCCGATGTAGTTCGCGCAACCCGCGAGCGCGAACGCGGCCGCCGCCGCGACGACGACCGCGCGGCCCCGCGCGATTCGGATCGACGCGCTCATTGCGTACGCTCCCGCGCGATGCGCTTCATTGCCCTGATGTCCATGCCTGTGATTCCCCGATGAAAGTCATGTTGTTCCGTGCACGCCGCCCCGGTTCGCCCGCATGCGCGCAAGCAGGCGTACGAGGTGGCGCGCGTCCTCCGGCGAGCAGCCGGCGAGCAGGTCGCCTAGCACCGCGCGAAAAATGGCCGGCAAGGCCGCCGCGTGCGCGCGCCCCGCTTCCGTGAGCGCGACGCGCACGATCCGCCGATCGTCGTGGCCGCGCACCCGCGCCAGCAGGCCGCGATGTTCGAGACGATCGAGCATGCGGGTGGCCGAACTCGCGTCGACGCCATGCGCGCGCGCCAGCTCGACCACGCTCGCCTCGTGGCGGCGCGCCAGCATGAACAGCAGGCGGCCCTGCATGCCGGTCACGCCGAGCGCCGCGCGCGTCCGTTGCGACAGCCGTTGCGCGAACGCCGCGTCGGCCCGCGACAGCAAGGCGCCCAGGCTGTCGTCCCCGCACCGGGACGCTTCCGCCCACGCGTCCGGCCGCGTCATGCGCGCCGCTCCGGCGCGCCGTCACGCGCGCGCCACATCGCGCACCACCTGTGACAGTTCATGCCGCAGGCGCGCGGCCCGCCGCGCGCCGAAGCGCGACTCGAACGCCTGCTGCGCGTCGCGCCAGCGCATCGCGGCATCGGACAGCTTCACGCGCCCCGCTCCGGTCAACACGAAGCGCAAGCCGCGGCCGCGCTCCGCCGTCACGCGGCGCGCGACCCACGCGCCGCGCAGGAGCGGGCGCAAGGTGCGAATGAGTGTCGTGCGATCCGTGGATGTGGCCCGCGCCAGTTCCACCATCGACAGCTCCTCGCCCGTCGACAGCGCGCGCAGGATGCAGAATTGCGCGGGCGTCACGCCCGCATCTGACAAATACCTTTCGTAGAACTGGGAGAGGTGCCTCGCGGCCCGCCGAATGGCAAAGCAATCGTCATCGACGGAAGGCTGAGTGTGCATGCGCACAGACTAGTGGCGCACGACCTGCGCATCAACGTCGTGCGCCGCATCAATTAATAACCGCGACGGCAAGAATCGGCGGCGCGCGACCATACCGGATCGAGGTCACGCACCGTTCGCGGCAGCCGTCCGATCAGGAGCATCACGTCGCGCGAACACGGCCAAAAGCACCACGGTGCTCATCGAGCTCATTGCAAATGGACTTCATCTTCGGTAAATACCGCGATTTTCTCATTCATTTAATTCAGATTTATCTCAATCATTAGATTCAAATCCACCACTTCCTCCGCCTCATATTTTCATATCGTGAAGGCAGGCGTTAACCACGGCCAATCAAGCCGTCTTGCGTGCTTCGTCGAACTGGCATCCGATTATTGAAAATACATTTAAAAATCCGACAAAACAAAAAGCCACGATACCTTTGCTAGTACTTGTTCAATGTCATCGAAATAAAACCCTCAGTAATATCCGTCCGCGCTTCGAGAAATATCGGAGGCGCACGCGGCCGACCAAAAACGAGGCATTCGAGTTTGAACATGCGCAACCACGTGGGCATCCACGCTCCCTTCCTGCCGCTGGCGAACCCGACGCGAGACGCGCCGCGGCCGGCCGGCCGCCCCCGCCATGAACCGAGGCGCGCGAACGCCGCATGCCGCGCTCACTGCCTCGTCTATGCGCTGTTCGCGCCCGTTCTCGCCTGGGCGCAGACCGCGCCCGCGCCGCACATCGACGCGCCGCGCGCCGGTCAGGCGCTGCGCGACATCGAGACCCCGCGCCCGACCGTCCCCGCCCCCGCGCAGCCCGATCTCGACCTGCCGCCCGCCGCCCCCGTCGGCGACGCAAGCGACGAAGGCCCACGGGTCGCCGTACGCCGCTTCGAATTGAGCGGCAATCAGCACTTCGACGCCGCGCGCCTGCAGGCGCTGCTCGCCGACCTCGTCGGCCGCGAGTTGAGCTTCGCGCAACTGCGCGAAGCTCCCGCGCGCATCACCGACTACTACCGCGCGCACGGCTACGTGCTGGCCCGCGCCTACCTGCCGCAGCAGGAGGTCGCGGACGGCGAGGTGCGCATCGCCGTCGTCGAGGGCCGCTACGGCCGGATCGAACTCCACAACCGCAGCCGCGTGCGGGACGCCGTGCTGCGCCAGCCGCTCGGCGCGTTGCGCGCCGATACGCTCGTGCAGGGCGCCGATCTCGAACGCAGCCTGATGCTGCTCGACGAACTGCCCGGCGTCGAGGTCAAGGGCACGCTGCGCGCGGGCGCCGAGCCGGGCACCACGGATCTCCTGATCGACGCGGAGCGCGGCCCGTTCGCGACGGGGGGGCTCGAATTCGACAACTTCGGCGAATGGCAGACGGGTCGCTATCGCTTCAGCGCGAGCGTCGACGTCAATACACCGCTCGGGCTCGGCGACCAGCTCACGCTGCGCGGCCTGACGAGCGAGCGCTCGCAGCGCTACTACCGTGCCGCCTACCAGTTGCCCGTCGGCCCCGCGTCGACGCGCCTGGGCGTCGGCTATTCCAACATGCGCTACCGCATCGGCGGGCCGCTCGAGGAACTGGGCATCTACGGCCGCGCCAACGTGCAAAGCGTGTCCGTCACGCAGCCGTTGCTGCGCAGCCGGCACACGAGCCTCAGCGCGCAGATCCTGTACGAGAACAAGAACCTGCATGACGGCTTGCGCGCGTTCGACATCCTCACCGACAAGAACGTCGGCCTGTGGTCGTTCAGCCTCAGCGGCCGCAGCGAGGACGACTGGCTCGGCGGCGGGCGCAACGGCTTCTCCGCGACGCTCGGCGTCGGCCGGCTGCGCAGCAACGATCCGCTCGGCACGAGCCGGCGCGCGAACACGCCGGGCCGCTTCGCGCGCCTGAACCTGAGCGCGCTGCGCCTGCAGGCGCTCAGCGCGCGCCTGCAGCTGTATACGCAGTTCAGCGCGCAACTCGCCTCGCGCAATCTCGACGCGTCGGAAAAGTTCAGCGTCGGCGGCCCCTATGGCGTGCGCGCGTATGCGCTCGGCGCGAGCGGCGGCGACCAGGGCTGGCAGGCCACGGCGGAATTGCGCTACCTGGCCGCGCCGGGCTGGCAGGTAAGCACCTTCCTCGACACCGGGCGCACGCAGATCGACAAGCAGCCCCTGTCCGACGACCTCAATACGTTCCAGCTGTCGTCGGTCGGAATCGGACTCAACTGGTATGGCGCAAAGCGCCAGCTCAGCGTCACCGCCGCGCTGCCGCTCGGCAACGAGCATGCGGCGCTGTCCCGCCGCTCGCCCGGCGTCTGGTTGCAGGCGGCCCAGTATTTCTGAGCAGTCCGCCGCCGCGCCTGACCCGGCGGGCGGCTTCATGGGGGATGCCACGAGCGTTCCCGGGAAGAGCGGCAAGCAGGCCGACCGCCCCTCCCACTTGATTAGCGATGCAAACCATTTCCGGATCGATCCGGTCACGCATTCCGAGGAGTCCAATCAGCATGAACAAGACCTACGCATTGGTATGGAACCTGACGCAGGGCCGCTGGGTTGCGGTCGGCGAAACCGCGCGCCGTCGCGGCAAATCCGCCGTCGGCAAGCGCCTCGCCGCCGCGGCCTCGCTGCTCGGCCTCGTCGCCCTGCCCGCCTTCGCGCTCCCGTCCGGCGAAACCCTCATCTCCGGCCAGGCCGATCTCGCGCGCGCCGAGAACGGCAAGACCCTCTCGATCAACCAGCATTCCGACAAGCTCATCACCGACTGGCAGGACTTCAGCGTCGCGGGCGGCGAGCGCGTGTCGTTCCACCAGCCCACCGCCATGTCCATCGCGCTCAACCGCGTGATCGGCAACAACGGCAGCCGCATCGATGGCCAGATCGACGCCAATGGCCGCGTCTTCCTCGTCAACCCGAACGGCATCCTGTTCGGCGCGGGTGCGCAAGTCAACGTCGGCGGCCTCGTCGCCTCCACCCAGCATCTCGCCGACACCGACTTCCTCGCCGGCAACTATCGCTTCTCCGGCACCTCCGCCCAGGGCGTCATCAACGAAGGCACGCTCAGCGCCGCCGAGGGCGGCGGCATCGCGCTGCTCGGCGCGCGCGTCGCCAACCACGGCGTCATCGAGGCGAAACTCGGCACCGTCGCGCTCGCGGCCGGCCACGCCTTCACCGTCAACTTCGACAGCAGCGGCCTGCTCAACGTCCAGGTCGACGCGGGCGCGGTCGACGCCCAGGCCAGCAACGGCGGTCTGCTCAGGGCCGACGGCGGTCAGGTGCTGATGAGCGCCCGCTCGGCGGGCCAGCTGCTCGACGCCGTCGTCAACCAGACCGGTACGGTCGAGGCGCGCGGCCTCGATGCGCGCGGCGGGAAGATCGTCCTCGACGGCGGCGCCGTCGTGGTCGAGGGCAAGCTCGACGCCTCCGCCGCCGATGCGAGCGCCCCGGCCGGCACGGTTCTCACGCGCGGCGGGCAGGTCGTCATCGCGAACGGCACGAAGGTCGACACGCACGCCGGCAGCACCGCCGGCACCTGGACCATCGAGGCCGCCAATGCAGGCGTCGCCCGCGCGGGTGGATACAGCCTCTACCCGGCGGGCGCATCGATCGAAGCGAACACGCTCGCCGACAATCTCGCCGACAATCACGTCACGCTCGCGAGCACCCGCGGCGATCTCGACGTCGCGGGCCCCGTATCCTGGGCATCCGACCGCGCCCTGACGCTCACCGCGCGAAACGGCAGCGTCAACGTGCAACAGGCGCTGTCCGCCTCCGGCAACGACGCGGCGCTCGTCGTCAACGCCAGCGACCGGATCAACGTGCGCGACGCCCTGCGCCTCACCGGCCGCAATGCCCGGCTCGAACTGAACGCGGCCAACGGCCACACCTTCGACGGCGACAAGGCCGTCGCCACGCTGTCGGGTCAACACGCATCGTTCCGCGCCAACGGCCACGACTACGCGGTCGTTCACAGCGTCGCCGACCTGCGCAACATCGACGCCGACCTGCAGGGCCGCTACGTACTCGGCAACGCCGTCGACGGCAAAGGCGCGAACTTCCGCAGCATCGGCGGCCCGGACGACTGGGCCTTCGAGGGCACGTTCGACGGTCTCGGCAACACGATCAGCCGGCTCGCGATCACGAACCCCCGCAGCAACGTGGTCGGCTTGTTCGGCACCAATGCCGGCCGGATCGCCAACCTCACGCTGCTCGGCGTCAGCGCAAGCGGCGTCGCGCAAGCCCAGTCGCCGCTGTCGATCGGCGCGCTCGCGGGCTTCAACACCGGCACCCTCTCGAACGTCGCGGCACACGACGTCACCGTCAGCGCCCACGGCAGCGCGTTCGTCGGCGGGCTCGTCGGCTCCAATCTGAGCGGCGTGATCCAGCACGCCCGCGTCTCGGGCCGGGTCAACGGCGATCGACAGGCTGCGGCGATCGGCGGGCTCGCCGGCGAAAATCTCACCTTCCTCGAGCCCAATGCCCGTGTCGCGCAGATCCTCGACAGCGACGCCAACGTGCGCGTCACGGCCGTCAACGGCGCGCCGACGGGCGGCCTCGTCGGCCTCAACAGGGGTTCGATCGAACGCGTGTCGAGCGCCGGCAGCGTGACCGGAGGCAACGCCAGTCTGCTCGGCGGGCTCGTCGGCCACAACGACGGCGTCGTTCGCGGCGCGACGGCCCGCAGCAACGTCCAGGCGACCGGCAACGCCACCATCGGCGGGCTCGTCGGCTCGAATCTCGGTCTGATCGATGCGTCGCACGCGGAAGGCACGGTGACGGCGGGCGCCAACAGCATGACAGGCGGCCTCGCGGGCATGAACGCCGGCACGATCCGGAGTTCGAGCGCGGCCGGCCGCGTCGTCGCGGGGAATTCGGCGGTCGCGGGCGGGCTCGTCGGGTCCGATCGCGGCATCATCGATGCGTCGCATGCGTCGGGCAGCGTCACGCTCGGCGCGGACGGCCAGGCAGGCGGCCTCGTCGGCGAGAGCCGCGGCCAGATCCGGAACACCAGCGCATCCGGCGACGTGGTAGCCGGCGCGCGCAGCCTGGTCGGCGGTCTCGTCGGCTCGCTCGTCCAGACAGGCGCGATCGGCGCGTCCTCCGCGAGCGGCAACGCCAGCGGCGGCCACGCCAGCGAGGTCGGCGGCCTGCTCGGCCGCAACAACCGGGCCAACGTCAGCTACGCCTCCGCGAGCGGGAATGTCCGGGGCGGCGACGCCAGCCAGGTCGGCGGTCTGGTCGGCAGCCAGGGCGGCGACGTCACGGCATCGTCGTCCTCGGGCAAGGTCTCCGGCGGCAACAATGCGCTGCTCGGCGGCCTGGCCGGCGGCAACTACGGTTCGGTCCGCCAGTCGTCGACCACGAGCCGCGTCGCGTATCAAGGCGGCATCGGGCAAATCTACGGCGCGCTCGCCGGCGTCAACTTCGGCTCGTTCGTCGGCAGCACCGCGCGCGGCAATGGCGCCGACGTTCCGCTGATCGGCCTGAACCGCGGCACGGTATCGGACTGAGCGGCCCGGGCGCGGCCTCACGCCGCCACGGCCCGGCGCACCCACGCGCCGGG
The DNA here is from genome assembly GCF_028657905.1 of Burkholderia sp. FERM BP-3421. Classification (NCBI taxonomy): domain Bacteria; kingdom Pseudomonadati; phylum Pseudomonadota; class Betaproteobacteria; order Burkholderiales; family Burkholderiaceae; genus Burkholderia; species Burkholderia sp. FERM BP-3421. The sequence continues at coordinate 2,548,987 of NZ_CP117782.1, forward strand.
CCGTGAAGAGGCCGCGCATCGTTTCCCTCCCCGTCGGCCGACCTCACGCGTCGGCCGCGTGATCCTGACTCGCTCGCTCCTCGAAAAACGCCACCGCATGATCAATGAACGCCCGCACCTTCGCGGGCAGCAGCGCGCGCGAGCTGTACGCGAGCCGCAGTTCGGTACCCGCGTCGATGATCTTGAACGTATCGAGCACCGGCACGAGCCGGCCCACGGCGAGATCGTCCTGCACCATCGCGACGGGCAGCACGCCGATCCCGAAGCCCTGCAGCACGAGCCCGAGATTGAACACGGCGTTGTTCGACACGATCTCGTAGCGCAGCGGCACGGTCAGCGTATCGCGGCCGACGCGAAAATTCAGTTCGGGCTTGCGCACCGCCGGCGAGATCGCAACGAACACGTGCGCGTCCAGTTCGGACGGGTGCGCGGGCACCGGATGCGCGGCGAGATAGTCGGGCGATGCGACGATCGTGAACGGAATGCGCTCCATCAGGCGCGTCACCACCGTGTCGGAGGTGAGCATGAACGGTAGCAGCAAGCCCACGTCGAAACCTTCCGCGACGAGATCGACCGGCCGCTCCGCGAGCGTGACGTCGAGCGACACCTTCGGATGCTTGCGCTTGAAACTCGATACGAGCGGCAGCAAGCGATGGGTGGTCGCGGTGGCGTGCGCGATCACCCGCAGCATGCCGGTCGGCTCGCGCGCCTGCATCGAGGCCCGCTCCTCGAGCGCGTCGAGATCCGCGAGCACGCGCACGCAGCCTTCATAGAACTGCTCGGCGGCCTCGGTCAGCGAGATCTGGCGCGTGGTGCGGTTGAACAGCCGGACCCCGAGCCGCTGCTCGAGGCCCGAAATCGCGCGCGACACGACCGGGGTGGACAGCCCCAGCATGTCGGCCGCGCGCGTGAAGCTGCGCGCGTCGACGACGGAGCAGAAGATGCGCAGGCTGTCGATATATTCCATGATGATTCACGCCACGGGACCGTAGACACCGGGCGGAATCGCCCGATAACCCGTCATTATCCAGCAAAGCCGCGCACCGCCGGCCGCACGCGCGGGGCGCGCATCGTGCGATCACTGTTCAAGTTGCAACAATCCGGTCATACGATCCTGCCGCGCGCGCCCGCCCCGGTCAGCCCCGATCATGGCGCGGGATCCCGGATCCATCTAAGATAGCGGCTGTTCGTACCCGTCCTCCCGAGGAGCAGAATGCACAGCGACGATCAACAACCGGACGCATTATTGATCGCGAACAGAATCAAGGAACTCCTGCTCGAACACGGCGTGGGCAAGCGGCAGCACGCGAACGAGGTCAGCCGCATTCTCGGTCTCAGCTTTTCCCAGGCGCACCGCAAGCTGAAGGGGCAGAGCCCGTGGGCGATCAACCAGGTCCGCGATATCGCGCTGGCGTTCGACGCGTCGCCGAGCGCGCTGCTCGACACGATGGACGGCGCCGATGCGCCGGCGCGCATGCGCATATGTCAAGCGGTCCTCAGCATCGGCCGCGAACGCATCCCGTGCACCGTGCATCTCGGCGCCGAGCTGTCGGGCGGACAGCGCGCCGATTTCATCGCGCTCGAACGCGACGGCGAATGGCAGATCCATCGCGGCGACGGCGCGCCGCCCGGCCGTCACTATCTGGCCGAAACGATTGAAATCCGCTCGACCTGTTCCGAGGTGCACAAGATGAGCATCGCGGTGCTCGACGACGCCGTCGAGACCGCCGATGAATTGTCGACGTACCTGTTGGCGCACGGCTTCAATGCGAGCCCGTTCTACGATGTGCCCTCGTTCCTCGACGCGCTGCGCACGCAGGCGTTCGACGGCTTCCTGATCGACTGGCTGATCGGCCAGGAAACGGCGGGCCGCTGCATCGAGGAGATTCGCGCGTCCGAGAACCCGGATGCGCCCGTGCTGATCCTGACGGGCTACCTCGACCTCAAGGAGCGCGAATCCGAGATCGCCACGGCGATGCGCGACTTCGACGTGCTCGGCCCCTACGAGAAGCCCGTCAAGCTCTCCGTGATCAAGGCCGCGCTCGAGCGCTGCTTCAACCTCTGACCCGCTCCGCCAGCGCGCGCGCGAGCGCCGCATCGAGATCCCGTCGCCGCACGGGCTTCAGCAGATAATCATCGAAGGGCCCCCGCTGCTCCGGCGTGAGCAGGTCCGGCTGATAGGCGCTCACGCCGATCAGCGGCGTGCGGCGATTCGGCCCGCGGCCGTCGCGCACCTCCCGCGCGATCGCCGTGCCGTCCTTGTCGGGCAGTTGCACGTCGAGCAGCACGGCGTCATACGGACGGCGCATCAGCTTCTGCATCGCGCGCAAGCCCGAATCGCACAGGTCGCACTGGTAGCCGAACTGCCTGAGCAGCGCGGCGAGCGACTCGCGCACCGCCTCGTGATCGTCGACCACCAGCACGTGCAGCGCCTCGTCGCGCTCGGCCGGGCTCGCGGGCGCGCGCGCCTCGTCGTGCGTATCGACGTATTGAATCGGCAGCGTGACGCTGAACACGCTGCCCTTGCCCAACTCGCTGCGCACCGCGATCCAGCCGCCCAGCAGATCGACGAGACCGCGCACGATCGCAAGCCCCATGCCGACGCCATCGCGCGCGCGCGTCACCGCGCCCGCCTCGTCGCCCTGCGTGAACGGCTCGAAGATCAACGCGAGCTTCTGGTTCGACACGCCCGCGCCGGTATCCTCGACCTCGAGCACCAGCGCCTCGCCGTCCGCCGTCTGCGCGCGCCGGCCGCGCAGCGCGACCGTGCCCGCGTCGGTGAACTTGATCGCGTTGCCGAGCAGGTTCGAGACGATCTGGCGGATCCGCACCGGATCCGAGTGGGCGGCCCGGATCCGTTCGTCGATGTCGCACGTGAACGCAAGCCGCTTGCGCGCGGCGCGGCAGCCCGCGTCGGCGGCGGCCATCCCGAGCAGCTCGGCGAGGTCGAACGGTTGACGGTGCAGGCTGAGCTTGCCGCTGTCGAGCCGGACGTAGTCGGTCAGGTCGCGCATCTGCGCCTCGATCTGCTTCGCGGCGACCTCGAGCCGGCGCACCGTGTCGACCTGCGCGTGCGCGAGCGGCGATTCGGCGATCACGTCGATCGCCGACGTGATGCTCTGCAAGGGCGTGCGCAATTCATGGCCGATCGCGCCGAGGAACGCATTCTTCGCGTTGACCGCCGCGCGCGCCGCATGCGCCGCCTGCTGCTCGGCCAGCAGCGCCTTGGCGTGCTGGCGCGTCGCGCGCCGTTCGCGCCGGATGTTGAGGATCGTGACGGCGCTCAGCACCAGCACCGAGGCGAGAATCACCGCGAGCCCGATGCAGATGATCCGGCGCGTCTCCATGAACTCCTGATACGCGCTGTCGCGCTGGCGGAATTCCGTCTGCGCGGCGATCGTGCCCATGTCGTGCGCGTAGCCGCGCAGCGCCTCGAGGCGCGCGTTGACCTCGGCCGTCGAGCCCGCGTGCGCGGCCAGCGCCTTCATCTGCGGATCGAGCCCGCCGAACAACTGGGCCGACGCGCGCACCGCATCGCGATAACCCGCCTCCTCATAAAGCTGCGCGGTGGATTCGGAGTGATTCGCGAGAATCGCGAATTTCGATTTCAGGATCTCGTATTCGAGCGTCAGATCACGGCACGGCCCGACACAACCCCATCGATTCTGATTGACGGTCAGTTCGAAGTCGTTGAGGCGGATCTGGTATTTCGCCACCGACAGCCCGTAATTCTCCTGCGTGCCGATCACCGAAATCAGGCTCGAATTGGGCTCCACGTTCTTGTAGCAAAACACGGCGGTCACCGCGGCCACCGCCAACAGGACCACCACCGCGCAATACAGGAGGCTGGCGTTCCCGCTGAATTTTTGACCCAGCTTCATTTAATGGTGATCCGGTTGATTTGCCAAATGAATCGGGAATTGTACAAGGGCCCTTTCAGCTCATCGCCGCCCTGGTCGCGCGGATACACCATGAACAGCGGCCCGAAATTCTCGAGGCTCAGGAATTTGCCGTCGGCCTTGTAGGCGAGCAGCACGCCGTACTTGCGCGCATCCTCGACCGGGATGTCGACCATGTAGCCGTCGAGCGCGCGCACCTCGAGCGTGGTCCCCGTGCCGCCCACCCGGTTGACCAGGTCGGCGAGGCCCACGCCCTCGAACACCTCGCGCCCGGTCCAGGCCGTCGAGGTGGTGATGCGGCGCACCGGCATCGCGAGCAGGTCCGCCTGCGCGAAGCGATAGACCGCCTGCTCGGCGTCCGTGTAGCGGCTGATCTTCCCCGCCACCGTCAGGTCGAATGCATGCGCCGCCAGCGCCGCCTGGCTAAGCGCGAGCACCGCACAAGCCCTCACTATGCGTTTCATGGTCGCCATCCAGAAGAGTGTGTAGCGCGATTGATTGATAGGCGTGTTCCACCAGCGCGAGGTCGCTCTCGCGGCTGCTCGCATGCAGGTTTCTCAACGCGGGAATCGCCAGGTCCACCGCCCGGCACGACGGGTAATCGCGCACCCGAAGCCCGGGCGGAATGGACGAGAAGAATGCGAGCGTCGGCACGTCGAAGCCGGCCGCCGCATGCACCGCCGCGCTGTCCGACGCGACGAGGCGATGCGCGCCGCGGACCCACGCGAGAAAGTGGGCCGTGTCGGGCGACAGCGGCGCGATGTCCACGTAGCGCGGATGCGCGAGCGGACCGAAGCCGAGCACCTCGCAACCGAAGCGCGCGGCGAGCGTGTCGACCCAGTGCGTGCGCAGGCGCGCCGGAATGCTGCGCAACGGCGTGCTCGCGGTTGCGCAGAACAGCACGTAGCGGCGCTGCCGCCAGGCGGGCGGCAGCGCCGGCAGCGCGAGCCGCTTCAGCCAGCGATTCGCCTTGAGCGCCGGGTCGACCGCGGCCGGCTCGACGCCCAGCGCCTGCAGGAAGAAATCGATCATCGGCAGCGTCGCGAAATCCGGCCAGAACAGGTGATTGCCGAGATCGACGCTGACGCCGGGCCCGCCCAGCGCCGCCAGCGGCTGCGGCAGCGCGCGCACCTCGGCGAGCGGGCCGCCGTCGAGGCGATAGAGCGCCTCGACATAGGCGGGCGCCCGCGCGGGCCGGCAGATCTCGATGCGCAGCGGCGGATGCAGCATGCGCAGCGCGTCGAGCGCGGTCAGGCCGATGATCGAATCGCCGAGCGCGACGCCCATGCCGTTGACGACCCGCAACCGGCTCACCTCCCGGTAGTCGATGCGGAACGGGCGGCGCGCGGCATTCAGGATGGCGGCTTCGGCGAGCGGGCGATAGGCCGGCGAAACATGCGGCGGCTGTTCGAGATCGTACGGCGCAACCACCTCGCCCGCGGCGCCGACGAGACTCCCGCGATTCGTCAACGCGTCTTCCGCACTCAAATACATGACCATCGCCCCGTGCCTCGATCAAATCCGCGATTAATTCGATTCGAATCCGCTCTTCTCAATCACGCCGTGCTTATTTGAATTGACGAAACTCCACCTATTCACGGCGTTACAGCCAGACAACGGGTCATGATCATCCGAGCGGAATGCAAAACCGCGGTGACGCCAGACACCCGGCAAAGTTACCATAGTAAATAAAAAACTTTTTAATTTCCCAATTAGAATCCCGGTTTATATTTTCAGCATTCGCCACGATAGGCGCATTGATTTGCAATTCGCAATTATTCAAGCAATGGGTACCGATTCCATCTCAAGAACGTGTCCGCATGCGGGATTCCGGTGCATGCCTGCACGAAACCGGCGCATCCGGATGCGCGCGCAACCACCGGCAAAGGAAACGGGCGGCGTCGCGCAAGCGACGCCGCCCTGCCGAGCGCCCGGCAGGACGGGAACCGACTACGCGTAGACGTCCGCGTCCGCGAGCAGGGCGCCTGGTCTTGGCCGCGACGATCGGCTCGCCGTCGAGCGGCCAGCCGATGCCGAGCGCCGGATCGCGCCGGAGCAGGCTGCGCTCGGCCTCCGGATACCAGTAGTCGGTGGTCTTGTAGAGAAACTGCGCATGGGCCGGCAGCACGTAGAAGCCGTGCGCGAACCCGGGCGGAATCCACGATCGCCGCGGGGACGCCGCGGACAACGTCACGCCGACCCATCGACCGAAGGCCGGCAGCGCCGCCGCAGGTCGACCGCGACATCGGACACATCGCCTTCCACGACCCGCACGAGCTTGCCCTGCGCCTGCCCGACCTGGTCATGCAGCCCGCGCAGCACGCCCTTCACGGAACGCGAATGATTGTCCGGGACGAAGATCGCGTGCGGCTCCACCTGCGCGGCCAACGCGCGCGCGTTGAAGCTTTCGAGAAAATAACCGCGCGCATCGCCGAACACGCGCGGCTCGACGCGCTTCACGTCCGGCAGCGCGGCGGGCGTCACCTGGGGGCTCATGCAATCTGCCCCGTCAGGATGGTGCGCAGCTACTGGCCGTAGCCGTTCTTCGCGAGCGGCTGCGCCAGCCGCGCGACCTGTTCGGCGTCGATCCAGCGCCGCCGGTAGGCGATCTCCTCGGGGCACGCGATCATGAGCCCCTGGCGCTTCTGCAGCGTCGCGACGAACTGCGCCGCGTCGATCAGCGAATCGTGCGTGCCGGTGTCGAGCCACGCGAAACCGCGCCCCATGATCTCGACGTCGAGCTTGCCGTCCGCGAGGTAGCGGCCGTTGACGTCGGTGATCTCCAGTTCGCCGCGCGCGGACGGCCGGATGCCGGCGGCGATGTCGCACACGTGCTTGTCGTAGAAGCAGAGCCCCGTGACCGCGTAGTTCGACGCGGTTTCGCCGGCTTCTCCTCGATCGACAGCGCACGGAACGACGCATCGAAATCGACCACGCCATAGCGTCCCGGATCGTGCACGTGATAGGCGAACACCGTCGCGCCGTCGGCGTTCGCATCCGCGCGTTCGAGCTGCTTCGGCAGATCGTGGCCGTGGAAGATGTTGTCGCCGAGGATCAGCGTCGACGGCTGTCCCGCGATGAACGAACGGCCGATCGGGAACGCCTGCGCGAGCCCGTCGGGCGACGGCTGCACGGCGTACTGGAGAGTGAGGCCCCACTGGCTGCCGTCGCCGGGCAGCGCGAAGAAGCGCGGCGTATCCTGCGGCGTCGAGATCAGCAGGATGTCGCGAATCCCGGCGCACATCAGCGTGGCGAGCGGGTAGAGTGGACCATCGGCTTGTCGTAGACGGGCAGCAGCTGCTTCGAGACGACCTGCGTGACGGGATAGAGGCGCGTGCCCGAACCGCCCGCGAGAATGATGCCTTTGCGTGCCATGACGCCCTCCTCAAGCGCGCCGCGCGTAATTGGTTGCGACCCAGTTCAGGTATTCGCCCGACATGACTTCGCGCACCCAGCCCGGATTGTCGAGGTACCAGCGCACGGTTTTCTCCAGGCCGCTCTCGAAGGTCTCGCGCGGCTTCCAGCCGATCTCGCGCTCGATCTTCCGCGCATCGATCGCGTAGCGGCGGTCATGGCCGGGGCGGTCGGCCACATAGGTGATCTGGTCGCCGTATACGCCCTCCGGCTTCGGCAGCACGCGGTCGAGCAACGCGCACAGCGTGGTCACGACGTCGATGTTGCGCTTCTCGCTGCGCCCCCCGACGTTGTAGGTCTCGCCCGGCACGCCGCCCGCGAGCACGGCGCGGATCGCGCTGCAGTGATCGCCGACATACAGCCAGTCGCGTACGTTGCTGCCGTCGCCGTAGATGGGCAGCGGCTTGCCCGAGATCGCATTGGCGATGATCAGCGGAATCAGCTTTTCCGGGAACTGGTACGGGCCGTAGTTGTTCGAGCAATGCGTGGTCAGCGTCGGCAGCCCGAAGGTGTGATGGTAGGCGCGCACCAGATGGTCGGAGCCCGCCTTGCTCGCCGAATACGGGCTGTTCGGCGCGTACGGCGTGCCTTCGTGGAACGGCGGCTCCTCGCTCGACAGCGAGCCGAACACCCCGTCCGTCGAGACATGCAGGAAGCGGAACGAAGCCTGCTTCGCCGCGTCGAGCCCGCGCCAGTATTCGCGCGCCGCCTCGAGCAACGTGAAGGTGCCGATCAAGTTGGTCTCGACGAACTGCGCCGGCCCGTCGATCGAACGGTCGACATGGCTTTCCGCCGCGAAATGCACGATCGCGCGCGGCCGATACTGCGCGAGCAGCGCGTCGAGCGTCGCGCGTTCACAGATGTCGCCGCACACGAATACGTGGCGCGTGTCCCCGTCGAGCGGCCGCAGCGTGCGCAGATTGCCCGCATAGGTCAGCTTGTCGAGATTCAATACGGGCTCGTCCGATTCCTTCAGCCAGTCGAGCACGAAGTTCGCGCCGATGAAACCCGCTCCGCCTGTTACCAGAATCATGTGCTTTTCCTAAGTCAAAGTGACCGGTCGGCCGGATCGCCGGACCGTTCGCAGGTTGGTGATGCGTTGATGCGTGCGCCGGCCTCCGCCGACGCGTGCGACCGGAGCCGCGCGCCTATACCATGCGCCGCGGGCCGCGCTCCGCCGGGCGTGCGCGCGTCGCGCCCGTCGCGATCACAGGCGGCGCGCATCCGCCCGGATCGATGACCCGGACTTGCTGTGCCTCGTTCGCCGGTGCGTCGGTTCCCGGCCGCGCGTCGCCCGCCGGACCGGGCGCGGCCGACGGCTCCTCGAAGTGCGTGACTCACTCATGTTGCTCGGCTCCTGGTTCGGCGCGCGGCGTGCGCAGCCCCGTTTAAAATAGGAATACTGATCAAATGACATCGTGGCGTCACCGTTGTCTATCCCTTCCCGTCCTGCTCGCGCCATGCGAACCGGCTCCGGCGCGCGCCCGTCAGCCTGGGTCGCGCGCCTTGCCCGCCGGTTCGCGCGGCGGGTTCAGCGCTGCCGCGCGAGCAATGCGTCCAGATCGAGGTCCGCGCGCTGCCGCAGCCAGTCGGCGATGATCCGGTACGACACCGACAGCGACGTCGGCATGCTCAGCGTGCCGCCGCCGATGCCCGCGACGATCTCGGCCGGCGTGAACCAGCGCACGTCTTCGAGTTCCTGATCGCGCGCGGCCATCTCCCGGCTCAGCGCGAGCGCGGAGAAGCCGAGCATCAACGAGCCCGGCATCGGCCACGGCTGCGACGAGTGATACGACACCGCGCCGACCCGGACGCCCGTTTCCTCCGCAACCTCGCGCCGCACCGCGTCTTCCAGGCTCTCGCCCGGTTCGACGAAGCCCGCGATCAGCGAATACAGCCCCGGCTCCCAGTGGCTGTGCCGGCCCAGCAGGCACGCGCCGTCGTGCTCGACGAGCGCGATGACCGCGGGATCGGTCCGCACGAAATGCTGTTGCGCGCAGTCCGGCGCGACGCACTGCAGCCGGTGGCCGCCCTGCTCCAGCGCGAGCGGCGAACCGCAGCGGCAGCAATGGCGCGTGGACTGCTGCCAATGCAGCAAGCCCTTCGCGTAGGCGTACAGGCCCGCGTCGAACGCCGACAGCCGCGGGCCCGCCTGCCGCAAGTCTTCGATGCGCGCGGCCAGCTGGTCCGGCGCAATCGCGCGCGCCGCGTCGAGCCGCACCACGAAGTAGCCGGCGCCGTCCACGACGCCCAGGAAGCTCGCCGGCGCGTCGGCCGGCAGCAGTTCGGCGCGCTGCGTCGCGTCGAGCCAGCGCACGCCCTCGCCATCGGGCGTCAGGTAGGCGCGCAACGCATCGTCGAGCAACAGGTAGCGCGCGCCCGGCGAACGGGCGAGCGTGTCGAGCCACGCCGCGTCGCCGCGCCGCTCGGCGTGGCGGTTCAACTCGCGGCCGACGCCGACGAACGGGTTGTCGCGGGTCGCGACGACAGGTGCGGCAGCGGCGGCCGCATCGGACGGAAAGTGGGACATGCGGGGATCCTGGTTGCGAAGCTGCGGTGACGGCAGTGCCGGACACGTGCGCGGTACGCCACGCCCCATCCCAGGATGAACGCGACGCGCGGCCGAGCGCGCGCCGGTCATTGCACTGCAAAATATGGCATTCGATGCAATCATATCGACACCTTGTTGCGCGTCAAGAAATTTCAGGATCCCGTCAAGCACCCCGTCGGCGCCCCCGCGCCGGGCCGTTTCCGCTCCCCGCGCCGGGCCGCCGCGCGGCTTGCGGCGCGGATCGCAGGGCTGCGCGCAGGCGCCGCCGAAGCGGGCCGGCGGCCCCGCCCGGCGCGGGCCGCGCCCGCGGCAGGCGCATACCGCCACACGGCAATTGAGCCGCGCCCGCGCGCGCCTTCCATGGAACACCACCATCGCCGAGCCCTAGGTTCTGTTCACATGCTCACCAGCGTCCCAAAGGCGCAGGCAGCGCCGCGAAGACGAGATAGTTGCCCGCGCGCTTGTTGTATCGAGTGGAGACGCGACGAAAATGCTTGATGCGATTGAAGAAGCGTTCGACGCTGTTCCGAATTCGGTACAGCGCGCGGCTGTGCCGACACTTGGTCTTTTGATTCGAACGTGGCGGGACGGCAACCTTGGCGTGCGCAGCATGGATAGTGTTCGCGAAGGCATCCGAGTCGTCGCCTTTATCGGCAATCACCGCGCCCGTGCGCCGATGCTCGACCAATTCGTGCGCGCACGAAATATCGGCAACCTGTCCCTCGGTGATGATCATTCACACAGGACGTCCAGCTTCATCGACAGCCAGATGCAGCTTGGTCGTCAGTCCGCCGCGCGAACGCCAGGGCGCTTGCGGGCCCACTGGCGGAATGCTGGCGCGCACGCACGAGGGTCGAGTCGATCAGCACGCGTTGATCTCCGTTTCATCGGACACTGCGTGCGCCACGCGCTCCCACACGCCTTTGCGACGCCACCGCGAGAAGCGCATATGCACCGAACTCCTTCGGCAAATCGCGCCACCGGCAGCCCGTTCAGCCGATCCAGAGAACGGCTTCGACAAACCAATGATTGTCGGCTGCCGTTCGTCCTGGAGCGCCTTCCTTGCCAGGCAAAACCGATTTGATTTGTGCCCATACCTCGTCGCCCAGTAACGTTCGAATCATCTTGGCCCGCTTGTGCAAAAGACAAGATGTAAATACATTTCATCGAATGTACAGACCCTGGTTGAATACCAGCGCACTTCAGGCCGTCGCGCCGGCTTGCGCCCGGTGCGCCATGCACGGCGACACGAATTCGCAGTCCTCAACATTTCGCGGCGCTTCCGACGCACCACGGGAACTGCGCCAAGTCGTCGGCCAGGCGCGAGCCCCGCGCGCAAACGCGCAGGCGCACGCCGGCCCACCGGCGAATCACAACGAATGAAATGCTGCGCGGGCAGCCAGCCGGCGGACCGGCATCCGCCCGCTAGCGGCGGGACGTCCGCCGCGTGCGGATCGACTCCGCGCGCGTCCGGCGGCCTCGGTGATACCTCGATTACGTTCCATTCACTTACCTCTCAAATAAGTGCGGACCAACGGGTTCGGTCTCTACGATGCAAGGTTCTGTCCTTTTCCGCGCACGACACGTCCGGCCCCTCGGTGAATCGGAACATCCGGGCCGTATGCGCTCGACTGCTCCCCATCCACAAACTCGCATGAGATGCGATGAATGAGCACTCGACTTATTGCATAAAACACCATGCTATCAGCGAATCCTTGCACGTCAAGTCATATTTTGTGCTGTGCCTTCAAGCCGCAATGATCGCCGGGATGCCGCTCGGGTACGCTTGAAAAAACTGAGCGTATCGCGCCACGCCTTTACTGGAAAGCCTTTCACGTTTCGATCGGGCACCCGTTCCGCGCGCGTGACCGGGCCCTGCACCGGAATGGATCGCGTGACATACGCGCGTTTGATTGCATTGCAGCAACCTGGCACGCCATAAGATGTTTGAGTGTGACCGTGCGCGATTTCGCCGGGATGCGCCGGTGAGCCCCGACGCGCCGCCGTCGATGCGCATGCCGCACGGACACCGTTCCACTCCGGCCGTCACCGGCCGCGCATGGATCGGCTGCGACCAGATCCGCCCGCGCCGCATGCGGAACGACGCCGTGTCCGCCGGCCTGATTCAGGATACCGAACGGAATCGGCATCCACCGCGCCGGCGGACCGCGGATGTCCTGGCTGATCGTGGAAGAAGGATCGGCGGCCGCCGTACGCGGGAATCCCGCCCTTTTCGATCCCGCCGACGCGTGACGCTCACGCAGCACGCGACGCCATCACCGAGTGCCGCGGCGCGCGACCATCGCAATACGCCCCGCGCTCATTCGGCCGGATACGTCGCGACCTCGATCAGATTGCCGTCCGGATCGCGGCAATACACCGACGTCATCGCGCCGAGCGCGCCTTCGCGCTGCACCGGCCCGGCTTCGATCGCGATCCCCTCCGCCACCCAGTGCGCCTTCACGGCATCGGCGTTGGCGCGCGTGACGAAACAGAGATCCGCGCTGCCGGACACGGGCGCCGCGCCGGTGAACCACGCAACCGTATCCGCGTCCCTCGGGCGCAGGTTGATCTTCTGATTGCCGAAGCGCATCGCGACGCGCGAACCGGTGCGCGACGCGAAGTCGATGCGCGTCATGCCGAGCGCGCGCGCATACCACGCGGCGCTCGCCTCCACGTCGGCGACGTTGAGGACGAGGTGGTCGATGCCGTCGATCAGGAAAGACATGGTGGCGTACCCTCCGCGCAAGCGCGCGATGCGTGTGGACATTCGATGCAGGCGGCGGCGATACCGGCGCGCCCCCACGGCCACAAGCCGTCCTGGTGGAGGCGGCAATCGACTCGCGCCTCGGGAAAAACGGGACGCGGTCCGAGCCCGCACCGCTCGAACAAACGGATTGCCGCGTCTCATGCGCACGAGAGGAACGCGCGCGGCCCCTCGCTCGCCCCCGGGATCGCCCGCCTCAGCCTCGCTGCGCCGCCGTCCCGGACACGAACGGATTGCCGGGCACACGCCACCGCCACGGCAGATCCTGGCCGACGCTGATCCCGATGCGAGGGCCGCCCGTCAGGTCGTCGGGCGGCGCCATGCCGTCGTCCACGATGGCGAAGCCCTGCTTGGCGCGAACCAGATCGATCCCGTCCTGCGCGCCGTCGATGCCCATGGCCTGGGTCAACCGGGCCGGCCCGCGGCAGAGATCGCGGTCGCGCGCGGGCAGACGCCGTGCCGCGCGCATGTGATCGAGCCCGTACAGCGGTTCCAGCGCGCGGATCAACACGCCGCTGCCGTCGCCCTCGGGTCCGCACACGCAGTTGCAGCACCAGTGCATGCCGTAGGTGAAATAGACGTACATATGCCCCGGCGGACCGAACATCGTCGCATTGCGCGCCGTCCTGCCCCGGTAGGTATGCGCGGCCGGATCGATCGCGCCCGCATACGCCTCGACCTCCACGATGCGGCCCGCGCGGCCGTCCGCCGCAGCGAGGATCTTGTTGAGCAGCTGCGGCGCCGCCGCGGGCGCGGCCCGGTCGAAGAACACGCGGGGCAACACGGCGCCCGGCCAGGTTATCGCGGTGCGCGCGCGGGTCACCCGGCATCTCCCGTCGAGGTATCGCCGCCGGCAAAGCATCGCGGCGCATGCCGATCGACGCTCAGCATGTCGCGCTCCGATCGCCCGCCGAGACCTCCGCCTGCAAACGGCGATACGCCTCGATCAGATCGTCGAGACTGAACGCGAGATTCCGTCCGCTGGGATTGGGCAGCACCCACACGGCGGCGCCCGCGATGTCCGCGTTCTGCCGTCCCCACGCGATGTCGCGCCGGCCGGACAGCCCCGCGTACGCCGCCTTGCCCAGAAAGGCGACCCGGCATGGCGCATGACGTGCGATCTTCCGCTCGAACTCGGCGGCGGCGGCAACGAACTCCTCGCGTGCGAGTTGATCGGCGCTCGCCGTCGGCCGGCTCACGACCGTCGTCAGACCGTATCCGTATTCGAGTATCGTGCGATCGTGCTCCGGCTGGATTTCCCTGGGGGTGAAGCCTGCGAGGTGCAGCACGCGCCAGAAGCGATTGCTTCTTCCCGCAAAGTGATGCCCCGTCGCGGCGGCCGTCATGCCGGGATTGATGCCGCAGAACAGCACCTTGAGGCGCGCGTCGATGAGGTCGGGGAGTTCGCCGGTCATCGCGGGGCGCGTGAATAGGTGGAAGATCCGGCTTCGACCTGAACCGGGCTCCGTTCCCACCTCGTCGATACAACGTGCATCACCTGACGTCCTCCTCTGATCGCATTCCCGGCACGCGTCGCGCCCCGTCGACATGGATATCTGTTCGCCGGCGGGTGGCCCGGCTGCCGGCGTCCACGCCATCCGGGCAACGACGCGCGCCGGCCGAAAATGTGCGATCCGGGGTCGTCTTGCCTGATCCGGGCGCCGATGCCTCGAACGGAGCGGCTTGCGAAGCGAGGGAATGATTTAATCACAGCTTGGCCGCGCGACCGGCGCGCGGCCGCCGGCTGGGCCCTGCTCGGCATCGTTTTCGGATTCCCGACGATCCGCTGCCATCGAATCGCCCTCCCCCTTACCCCGCCTCGATCAACACGGAGGCGCGTCGACGCGCGCGCCTCCCGACCCGACCGAGCGGCGGCGCTGTGGCGGCGATCGCAGATCATCGGTCAGCCACAATATTTTCTTTCTGCTCGGTCAAATTTTCATCGATTGTAAGAAAAATGAAAATGACCGATGCTCCCGTTTCCGCGTGCATGTGGCCGGGATTGGCCGAAATACCCGCCTCGGGCAATCCTCAAAAATATCCTGGGATGCCGCCTCCCTCAGTCAATCAGCATGCCTGAACGTGTGACGCTCAGGCCGGCAACCCGGCGAACCGGCGGCGCATCCCGCCTGCCACGACATGCACGGCGATCAACCGACAGGAACGAAGGATTCAAGCACATGAAGTTCAATACCCGAAGTCTCATGATGGCGGCCGCCTTCTCACTGAGCGCCGTCGCGACTTCCAGCCACGCCGCCGACAATGCGCAGGACACACTCGGACGCGTGGTGAGCGAGGCCATACGACCGGTGATGGCCAAGTACGACGTGGCCGGCATGGCGGTCGGCGTGATCGTCGACGGCGAGCCCCATGTGTTCAATTTCGGCGTGGCGTCGACCGCCACGCATGCGCCCGTCACGCGCGACACCTTGTTCGAACTCGGCTCCGTGAGCAAGACCCTGACCGCGACGCTGGCGTCGTACGCGCAGGCGAGCGGCAAGCTGTCCCTGTCGGATCCGACGCGTCGCTACCTGCCCGCGATGCAGGGCACCCGGTTCGGCGACGTGAAGCTCCTCAATCTGGGTACGCATACGCCCGGCGGATTTCCCTTGCAGGTGCCGGAGCGGATCGGCACCGACGATCAGCTGATGCAGTACTTCAAGGAGTGGCGGCCTGCGTACACTGCGGGAACGTACCGGACCTATGCCAACCCGAGTATCGGCATGCTCGGCGTGATCACCGCGAAAAGCATGGGGCGCGATTTCACCGCGCTGATGGAGCAGTGGCTGTTTCCCGCGCTCGGGATGAACAACACGTTCATCAACGTGCCCGCTGCTCAAATGGGTCGCTACGCGCAGGGCTACACCAAGGAAGGCGCACCGATCCGGGTGGCGCCGGGCATGCTGTCGGCGGAAGCCTACGGTGTCAAATCGTCGGTGGCGGACATGCTGCGCTTCGTGCAGGCCAACATGGCGCTCGTCCACCTCGACGGCAAGCTCCAGCAGGCGATCACCGATACGCACACCGGTTACTTCCAGGCGGGGCCGATGACCCAGGATCTGATCTGGGAGCAGTACCCGTATCCCACCAAGCTGGACGCCCTGCTGGAAGGGAATTCGGCCAGGATGGCGTTCGAGGCGACGCCGGTGGTCGCGTTGAACCCGCCGCACAAGCCGCGTCAGGATGTCTGGATCAACAAGACCGGCGGGACGAACGGCTTTGGCTCCTATGTTGCGTTCGTTCCGGAGAAGCAATTGGGGATCGTCATTCTCGCCAACAAGAACATTCCCAATGACGAGCGGATCAAGGCCACGTATCGCATCTTCTCCGCGCTGGCCGATGCTGCGCGGTAATCAGGGGAGTCCTATGCATCTCTCTCGTTGCGCAGCGGCGCTGCTGATGACCTTCGTCACGCTGCAGGCCGCGGAGGCGGCGGAACGCGCGCCCGCCACCAAGGAAACCGTGACGCTGCAACGGGTGCCCGTGGCGGGAACCGATCGGGAAATGGCGATGGGCATCGCCGAGTTTCCGCCGAATGCCGAGAAGCCCCGGCATAGTGCGACGGGGCCGGAGCTTTGCTATGTGCTCGAAGGCGCGGTGACGGTCAAAGTCGACGGACGGCCGCCGAAGATCGTCCGCGCGGGAGAAACCTTCCAGCTCCCCGCCCATGTCATGCACGTGACCACCGCCGGCCCGGCCGGGGCAAAGGTGCTCGCGACCTGGGTTCGCGACCCGGCCAAGGCGTTCAACGTCCCGGCGTCGAACTGACGAACGGGCGGCGGCCGACAAGTCGTCTGTCATCCGCCGCCCTTGTCGGGCAATCGAGCGCTGAACACATCGAAAGCGAAACTCAGGACATCAAATAGACCTTGACCATGAACCTCACTCGAAGGTTATGGTTTGTCACGGCAGGCGCATCGCGGCAAGGAACAGTTGTCCGCCGCACGCCAGGCAGCGTTTGCGCGACTGCCTGCCGTGACCGATGAAGGAGAGGTGTCCAGCATGACCAAGCGCATACTTCACGTCGTCAGCAATGTCGCCCATTACGCGGATCAGTCCGATCCGACGGGCTTGTGGCTGTCGGAGTTGACCCACGCCTGGCACGTCTTTGCCGGGAAAGGGTATGACCAGCGTCTTGTCAGCCCGAAGGGCGGCCCATCCCCCCTCGAACCGCGTTCGCTCAAATGGCCGCTCGCCGACGCCTCCGTCAAGGAATGGCTGACCGACAAGGACCGGCAGGCGCTCCTGTCGGCCACCGCTCGCCCCGACCAGATCGACCCGACGGACTTCGATGCGATTTATTTCACGGGCGGCCACGCGGTCATGTGGGATTTTCCCGACGACGCGGGACTGCAAAGGATCACGCGCGACATCTATGAACGCGGCGGGATCGTATCCTCCGTGTGTCACGGCTATTGCGGGCTGTTGAACACGAGGTTGAGCGACGGCGCGCTGCTGGTGGCCAACCGCCGGGTCACCGGGTACTCGTGGATCGAGGAAGTGCTGGCCGGCGTGGCGAAGAAGGTGCCGTACAACGCGGAACAGGAAATGGCTCGACGCGGCGCACGCTACGCGAAAGGGCTGCTGCCCTTCGTACCGAAGGTCGTCGCGGATGGCCGGCTGGTGACGGGGCAGAATCCCCAATCGGCCAAAGCCACGGCCAGGCAGGTTGCGGCGCTTCTATCGCTGCGGGCCGGTTAGCCCGACTTGGGGGATCTGCGTCGGTTTGCCCGGGTGACGCCGGCCGCCGGTTCGAGGCCGCTCCTCGCCCCCACCCGCCACCTCGCCAGCGTGCGCGTCGCGTTGGTCGCGCAGTCGACGTCATCGGGCTTCGCCGCGATCTCCGCCATCAACGACACCAGGCGCATCCTGTTCTGGGCAAGCCGCGCCTCCAACCCCTCGATGTCCCGCACCTCGGCGCTCAGCGCGTCGCACGGCCATCGCGCGCAATCGGGCGGCTGCAGCAAGCGAATTTCATCGAGGCTGAAGCCCGTCTTCTGCGCCGTCGCGACCAGATCGAGCACCCAGGACCGCGTCGGACGAATAGGCCCGATAGCCGTTCGTCTGGCGTTCGACCGCCGTCAGCAGACCGATCCGTTCGTAGAAGCGGATGCGCGAAGGGGTAAGGCCCGTGCGTTCCGCCAGTTCTCCTATCTTCATGTTCCCGATGGCCCTCCGCCCGCGCGGCCGACCGGCCTGCGCGTCGCGCCTTCGTCATGCGCCGACAGGATCGAAGATTCTCGGCCGAGTCGACGGATGCAGGCCCCGTCGCGCGTCCGTGATCCCGTCCGGGCAGAGGCCGGCAACCCCCACTCTAAGACTCGATATGACTTCAAGGTCAAGCGCCCGGATGCGGATGGACAGCATCGACCTCCACAGCAGCCCTTGATTCGCGCTCGTTGAAAACGGGGGGTTGGGATCAGATCATTGATGGGTGTGCAAACGGATCAGCCGCCGCGCGTCGCCTGCGCTCCGGCGCATCCCGAAAGACTATTGACATCAACGTTGTCTTTAATCCTAGAGTTGGACCCTGGCGATGCGCGGCGGCACACCGGATTGTTTCGGCAAACAAACGTTCGCCGGCTGCTCGAACGACTCGACAGGTTTGACCGATCGATTACACGAAAGCGTCCGTGGGCCGGACATCGCCCCTATTCCCCTCTCGAAAGGAAAAAAGCTGTACCGAGCAGCAAGGATCACCAGGCAGGACACCGATCGAAATCTGACACACCGAACAGGAGTACAGACCATGGGATACGTCACAACGAAAGATGGCGTCGAGATCTTCTACAAGGACTGGGGCCCGCGCGATGCGCAGGTGATCTTCTTCCATCACGGCTGGCCGCTCAGCGCCGACGACTGGGACGCCCAGATGCTCTTCTTTCTGTCGCACGGCTATCGGGTCGTGGCGCATGACCGCCGCGGCCACGGGCGCTCCAGCCAGGTATGGGACGGTCATGACATGGACCACTACGTCGACGACGTGGCGGCCGTGGTCAACCACCTCGGCGTGCAAAAGGCCATTCACGTCGGTCATTCCACGGGCGGCGGCGAAGTCATTCACTACGTCGCACGTCATGGGGAGGACCGCGTCGCCAAGGCCGTGCTGATCAGCGCCGTCCCGCCGCTGATGGTCAAGACGGAGAGCAACCCCGGCGGCCTGCCCAAGGCGGTGTTCGACGATCTCCAGGCCCAGCTCGCGGCGAACCGGGCGCAGTTCTATTACGACGTCCCGGCCGGGCCGTTCTACGGCTACAACCGCGCGGGCGCGAAACCGTTGCAAGGCGTCATCTGGAACTGGTGGCGGCAAGGCATGATGGGAAGCGCCAAGGCCCATTACGACGGCATCGTCGCGTTCTCGCAGACCGACTTCACCGAAGACCTGAAAAGCACCACGATCCCCGTCCTCGTGATGCACGGCGACGACGATCAGATCGTCCCGATCGCGGATTCCGGCCTGCTGTCGGCGAAGCTGGCCAGAAACAGCACGCTGAAGGTCTATCCGGGATTCCCGCACGGCATGCCGACCTCCCACGCCGAGACGATCAACGCGGATCTGCTCGCGTTCGTGCGCGGTTGAGCGACGGAATAGGTAGATGAATGCAGGCAAGCCGCGGAAGCGGTTTGCCTGCACGCCGCCGTTCGCGCACACGCCATCAGGGCAGAACCGCCCGAGTTGAGTCCGCGTGCGCATTCGATCGCCTCGCCCCGCGCTCGATCGGTGCATTCGCGCTGCCCGGCTCGAATTGGGGCGACGGGTCACGCAGCCGCCTTCATCGAGACGACGTTCATCAAAAACTCATGGGTCGTCGGCCCGCTTCGTCCTGATCGGAATGGCCTGTCGGCCGGAGCGCGCGAGCGGTCCATCCGTCCTGCGTCCATCGGCGGCCGCGGCACGCAGCTTTGCCATCGCGTTCGATGCATTGCAACGAAACGCATCCCCAGCGTGCTGAAAATACCGCTCGTCTTGCGGGCTTCGACTGTCGCAGCCGGCCAATTTCATGATCGCGGGCCCCGATACGCATCTCGACATCCCGGCGGGTTATTTGTCAATTTTTGTGAAAAGACATTGATTCTTTAATTTGGATGCCCTCTCATCCGACTTGAAGAATTTCAAAAAATTACAGATTTTAGATTCATTTTGTTTAGCAATTCTTATAAACAATCCTTCTGAAAAACACGCAACTCGCAACGAGTGGGAATTCGGCGATCTTTCATGCATAGTAGCCGGCTTCTGATTTTGTTCGCCCTGCCAGCAGCCCGCCTGGCCGGGCAGTCTTGGCAGGAAGATGCACGCGACGTTGCCGGAAAGAAGGCACCTGGGAGGCTGAGCCGCTCCCGTCCGGCCCGATGGCGTTCGCGATGAAATTGTTTGACACGCTTCGATCCAAATGATGTGGAGTACTTAGCATATTTAGCCTGAATCGAATCATTCCGGAGAATTATTCAATGAATAAAAAGATGCCAACCTGGACCGCGATCGCAGTACTTGCAGCTGCGACCCTGGTCGCATGCGGCGGCGACGACGCACCGGCAACCGTCCAAAATGCCGCGAATACCCCGGCCGCCGTGCCGCAGACGCCCGCCACGGCGACAGTGGAATCAGAACTCGACGTGTTCGCCAAGGTTGCGCCGGCCGACAAGGTGCTGGACGACGCCAACACCTACGATACGACTCGCGAGGGGTCGATCGCACTGTCCAAGATCAACGAGGATTCGTCGGTCAAGCGGCACACGATCACCATCAACGGCAAGGTGCTGCCGTACGTCGCCCGCGCCGGCCACCTGATCGCCTATCGCGGCAACGGAGCCAACAAAAAAGCAGAGGCGGCGGTCTTCTACACGGCCTATACGCGGGATGCACTGCCCAAGGAAAATCGCCCGGTCACGTTCCTGTGGAACGGCGGTCCGGGTTCGGCCTCGATCTGGCTGCACATGGGATCGTGGGGGCCGAAGCGGCTCAAGTCCGATGCGCCGAACATGGCCGACCCGACGAAGCAGCCCGATAGCTTCCCGTTCGAGGACAACGCGATCTCGCTGCTCGACCAGTCGGACATCGTGTTCGTCGATCCGCCCGGGACGGGCCTGTCCACGGCAATCGCGCCGACCAAGAACGGCGATCTATGGGGAACCGACGACGACGCCCAAGTGGTCGCTGACTTCATCACCAGCTATACGAACAAGTACAACCGGCAAAGCTCGCCCAAGTACCTGTACGGCGAATCCTATGGCGGCATCCGCACGCCAATCGTCGCCAACCTGCTGGAGCAGGCGGGCACCAGCGGCTACCGACCCGATCCGTCCGGCAAGCCGGCCAAGGTCCTGGCGGGATTCATCCTCAACTCGCCGCTCGTCGACTACAACTCCAATTGCGACATGATGGGCGGCGCGGTAACGTGCGAGGGATACATCCCGTCCTATGCGATGACGGCGGATTACTTCAAGAAATCAGTGAAGCGCGGTACGCAAACACAGGAGCAATACCTCGGCGAGCTGCGTACGCTGGCGAGAACGACGTTCCAAACCACGTTCAGCACGTACTTCGATTCGAACGGCAGGCCGAACGCCCAATGGAACGCGTACGCGGCAAGCCCCGCGGGCCAGGCGCTCCTGAATCGGATGGCGGACTACACCGGCATTCCGGCGGCGACCTGGAAAAACCGTTTCAACTACACGCCTCGGCCGTTCAGGGCGGCGTTGGTTCCCGGCTATTCCCTCGGCCGCTATGATGCGCGCATGAAGGTGCCGAACGGAAACAGCTTCGCGGCGGATGACTACATCAACGTCGCCTTCCTCAATCAGCTCAAAACGTACTTCCCCGACTTCGTCAACTACAAGACCAAGTCGAGCTACCAACCGCTGAACGACGAGACGATAGCCAATTGGAAATGGCAGCGGGCAGGCAGCAAGGATTATTACCCGCAGAGCATTACCGACATCCAGGCAGTCCTGACAGCCAACCCCGACGCCAAGCTGCTGATTCTCCACGGCTATGAGGATATTGCGACGCCGGGCTTCCAGACCGAGCTGGACCTTGAAGGAGTGAACCTCGGCGACCGGATTCCCATCAAATGGTTTGAGGGCGGGCATATGATTTACAACACGGAGATGTCGCGCGCGCCGCTGAAACAGGCGATCGACAACTATTACCAGTCGCCTGCGCGTGTCGCGGACGGCTCCTTACTGTGATCCAGGCGAGGACAGCCATGAAAATCGTGACTTTGATTGTTTCCGGCGTGGTCGTCGCAATGTCGGGGATCGGCGCGGCGTGTGCCTATGACGATCTGCCGAAACCGCCGCCGCCGCCGGAAGGCTGGGTCCAGCCGCCCAAGCAATCGGAAAGCTCCATTACGCAGGACGTGGATAACCAGATCACGCAACGCTTCACCGCAGCGGCGGGGGGCAACCCCGGCGGGCTGCTGTCGCAGCAACAGGCCAAGGCTGCCGGCTGGGGGCTGGTCAGCGACCATTTTTCGGAAATCGATCGTGCCGGAACCGGATACGTCCGGCTCGACGACGTGTTGCGGTTCATGTCGGAGCGGACGCCGCAACGCATCATGCGCATGAAAAACGCGGCGAAACTGGATCAGCGATCGTAACGTGGTGAGATTCCCCGCCGTGCGCGGCGGGGAATCGTGCTGCCGATCCGCGCACGATGGGGCCATCCCTGTCGAAACCGCGGACCGGCAATCTCGAACGGCCTGTCCGCATAGGACGCCCCGGCCTTCCAACACGGCTCAGCACGTCAATCGCACCGTCAGGCCATGCGTCCTGGCGTGCGCAAAAGTCCGATTCTTGAGGTCGCGCGGCGAAAAGGTGAGCGTTCGTCGTTCCAGGGGTGAACTTCACGAACCGCAGATCGCGTCACGCCGGACGCCATCCGACGAACGGAACCCGTTTGTACCGTCCAGGCACACTCCGCCCCGACGGAGCCATGCGTAAACAAAAAAGACCCGAAGGTCCAAGCCAAATCGCTGATTCAGCTCGAACATCCGGGTCTATGCCGACGCCAGGCGACGACGGTCCGTTTTAGAACGGAATATCGTCGTCCATCTCGTCGAACCCACCGCCCGCCGGCGCGCTCGGCCGGCTCGCGCCGCCGCCACCGCCGCCACCGCCACCACCGCTGCGAGCCGGCGCAGCCGCGCGGCCACCGCCGCCACCGCCGCCGCCGCGCTCCATATCACGCCCGCCGCCGTAGCCGCCGTCATCACCGCCACCGCCGCCCGCACCGCGGCCGCCCAGCATCTGCATCTGGTCGGCGACGATTTCCGTCGAGTACCGGTCCTGGCCATCCTGGCCTTGCCATTTGCGGGTGCGGATGCGCCCTTCGATGTACACCGACGAGCCCTTCTTCAGGTACTCGTTGACGATTTCAGCGAGACGGCCGAAGAACGCCACGCGGTGCCATTCGGTCGCTTCCTTGAATTCGCCGCTCGCCTTGTCCTTGTAGCGATCGGTCGTCGCGAGGCGGATGTTCGCCACCGCGTCGCCGCTCGGCAGGTAACGCACTTCCGGGTCGGCGCCGAGATTGCCGACGAGAATGACCTTGTTGACGGATGCCATCTGTTTCTCCAGTTGATTCGATATTTCAGCAGCGCTGGCAAGACCGCGCGGCGCCTCGTCGGCCCGGCCGACGCGGACGCGCGGCTCGGTCGGTTCAGGCCTTGCGCGGCGGCTGCTTCATGCTGGCGGCGATTATAAGCCACACCGCCACCAGGGCCGAGCATGCAAAAAACACCGCGTCCGGCCCGTTGTGCTTGAGCAGCCAGCCGCCGACCACGCCGCCCAGTGCCAGCCCGATCGACTGCGTCGTGTTGTACACGCCTGTCGCCGCGCCCTTGCGCGAACCCGGCGCAAGCTTCGACACGAGCGACGGCTGCGACGCCTCCAGGATGTTGAAGCCCAGGAAGTAGACGAACAGGATCGCCGCCACAATCAGAATCGTATGCGTCGACAGCCCCAACAACAATTGGCCGATCAGGATAGCCGCGATGCCGCCGAGCAGCACCGGCTTCATCTTGCCCCGTTTTTCCGCGACGATGATCGCGGGCACCATCATCACGAACGCCAGCCCCATCACCGGCAGATAGACCTGCCAGTGCGACGCGACGGGCAGCCCGCCGTCCACCAGCAGGCGCGGCACCACGAGGAACAGCGCGGTCTGCGTCGCATGCAGCACGAGCACGCCGAAGTTCAGCCGCAGCAGTTCGACGTTGTGCAGCACCTCGGCGAACGGCGCGCGCACGTGCACCGGCTTCGGCGCGTCCGGCACCACCCACAGCACGACGCCGATCGCGAGCACCGACAGCGCGCCGACGATCGTGAACAGGCCGTTCATCCCGACCCAGTGGAACACGATCGGCGCGCCAACGATCGCCACCGCGAACGACATCCCGATGCTGCCGCCCACCATCGCCATGGCCTTGGTGCGGTTCTGCTCGGAGGTCAGGTCCGCGATGAACGCGAGCACCGCCGACGATACGGCCCCCATTCCCTGAATGACGCGACCGACGATGATCCAGGTGATGTCGTGCGCGAACGCGGCCACGAAGCTGCCGAGCGCGAAGATCAGCAGGCCGATCGCGATCACCGGCTTGCGGCCGAACTTGTCGGAGGCCCAGCCGTAGAAGATGTAGAGCATCGACTGCGTGACGCCGTAGGCGCCGAGCGCGAGGCCGACGAGCAGCACGTTGTCGCCGCCGGGGATGGTTTTCGCGTAGACCGAAAACACCGGCATGATCATGAACAGGCCCAGCATGCGCAGCGCGAAGATCGCCGCGAGCGACGCTGTCGCGCGCAGCTCCGGCGCGCTCATGCGGGTCGAGGTAAGAGACGGATTGGACATCGGGAGTGAATTTCGAATGTGCGGTACCCGCGCCCGAGGCCGGGCGGCGGGAAATCCAGGCCGGCTGCGGACCGTCGCCACCCGCGCCGCGCCGTCCGACGGACGCATGCCGATGCGGTCCGGGCGTCGCCCGCGCAGCCCTGCTGACACTTGCTGCAAAGGCTTGGGGCCTGAAACGACGGTCTCGAAAAGCCGTTATAGTAGCAGGTTTGGTCTCCTCCTCTTTCGCCAGGTTCATGGAACAAATCCGTATCCGTGGGGCCCGTACCCACAACCTGAAGAACGTCAATCTCGATCTGCCGCGCCACAAGCTGATCGTGATCACGGGCTTGTCAGGCTCGGGCAAATCGTCGCTTGCGTTCGACACGCTGTACGCGGAAGGTCAGCGGCGCTACGTCGAAAGCCTGTCGGCTTACGCCCGGCAGTTCCTCCAGTTGATGGAAAAGCCGGATGTCGACCTGATCGAGGGTTTGTCTCCCGCGATCTCGATCGAGCAGAAGGCGACGTCGCACAATCCGCGTTCGACCGTCGGCACCGTCACGGAAATCCACGACTACCTGCGACTTTTGTACGCACGGGTCGGCACGCCATACTGCCCGGACCATGAGATCCCGCTGGAGGCGCAGAGCGTCTCGCAGATGGTCGATGCGGTGCTCGCGCTGCCCGAGGAGACCAAGCTGATGATCCTCGCGCCCGTGGTGGCGAACCGCAAGGGCGAGCACGCGGAGCTGTTCGAGGAGATGCAGGCGCAGGGCTTCGTGCGGTTTCGCGTGCGCTCGGGCGGCGGCACGGCCAACGAGGGCGTCGCGAAGATCTACGAGGTCGAATCGCTGCCGAAGCTCAAGAAGAACGACAAGCACACGATCGACGTCGTCGTCGACCGGCTGAAGGTGCGCGCGGACATGAAGCAGCGCCTCGCGGAATCGTTCGAGACCGCGCTGCGCCTGGCCGATGGCCGCGCGATCGCGCTCGAGATGGATACCGACCAGGAGCATCTGTTCAGCTCGAAGTTCGCGTGCCCGATCTGCTCGTATTCGCTGCAGGAGCTGGAGCCGCGCCTGTTCTCGTTCAACAACCCGATGGGCGCGTGCCCGGAATGCGACGGCCTCGGCCAGATCACGTTCTTCGATCCGAAGCGGGTCGTCGCGCATCCGTCGCTGTCGCTCGCGGCCGGCGCGGTCAAGGGCTGGGACAAGCGCAACCAGTTCTACTTCCAGATGCTGCAAAGCCTCGCGGCGTTCTACGACTTCGACATCGACACCGCGTTCGAGGACCTGCCCGAGAAGGTGAAGAAAATCCTGCTGTTCGGTTCGGGCAAGCAGACGATCCCGTTCTCGTACATCAACGAGCGCGGCCGCACGACGATCCGCGAGCACGTGTTCGAGGGGATCATCCCGAATCTCGAGCGGCGCTACCGCGAGACCGATTCGGTCGCGGTGCGTGAGGAACTCGCGAAATACCAGAACAACCAGCCGTGCCCGTCGTGCGACGGCACGCGCCTGCGCCGCGAGGCGCGCTTCGTGCGGATCGGCGCGGGCGACTACGCGCGCGCGATCTACGAGGTCAGCAGCTGGCCGCTGCGCGACGCGCTCGGCTACTTCGACGGGCTCACGCTCGAAGGCGCGAAGCGCGAGATCGCCGACAAGGTGATCAAGGAGATCGTCGCGCGCCTGACCTTCCTCAACAACGTCGGCCTCGACTACCTGTCGCTCGAGCGCAGCGCGGAAACGCTGTCGGGCGGCGAAGCCCAGCGGATCCGCCTCGCGTCGCAGATCGGCTCGGGCCTGACGGGCGTGATGTACGTGCTCGACGAGCCGTCGATCGGCCTGCACCAGCGCGACAACGACCGGCTGATCGGCACCCTCAAGCACCTGCGCGACCTGGGCAACTCGGTGATCGTCGTCGAGCACGACGAGGACATGATCCGCACCGCCGACTACGTGGTCGACATGGGCCCCGGCGCCGGCGAGCACGGCGGCGCGGTGATCGCGGAAGGCACGCCGAAGCAGGTGCAGGCGAGCACGGCGTCGCTGACGGGCCAGTACCTGTCCGGCAAGCGCACGATCGAATACCCGGACGAGCGCATCGAGCCGGATCCGGAGCGCATGCTGCGGATCGAGGACGCGCACGGCAACAACCTCAAGCACGTCACGCTGGAGCTGCCGGTCGGCCTGCTCTCCTGCATCACCGGCGTGTCCGGCTCGGGCAAGTCGACGCTGATCAACGACACGCTGTACCACGCGGTCGCGCGCCACCTGTACGGCTCGTCGGCCGAGCCGGCGCCGTACGAGTCGATCGAGGGCCTCGAGCACTTCGACAAGGTGATCAACGTCGACCAGTCGCCGATCGGCCGCACCCCGCGCTCGAACCCGGCCACCTACACGGGCCTGTTCACGCCGATCCGCGAGCTGTTCTCGGGCGTGCCGACCGCGAAGGAACGCGGCTACGATCCGGGCCGCTTCTCGTTCAACGTCAAGGGCGGCCGCTGCGAATCGTGCCAGGGCGACGGCGTGCTGAAGGTCGAGATGCACTTCCTGCCGGACGTCTACGTGCCGTGCGACGTGTGCCACGGCAAGCGCTACAACCGCGAGACGCTGGAAGTGCACTACAAGGGCAAGAACGTCAGCGAGGTGCTCGACATGACGGTCGAGCACGCGTACGAGTTCTTCGGCGCGGTGCCGGTGATCGCGCGCAAGCTCAAGACGCTGCTCGACGTCGGCCTCGGCTACATCCGCCTCGGCCAGTCGGCGACCACGCTGTCGGGCGGCGAGGCGCAGCGCGTGAAGCTGTCGCTCGAACTGTCGAAGCGCGACACCGGCCGCACGCTGTACATCCTCGACGAACCGACGACCGGCCTGCACTTCCACGACATCGCGCTGCTGCTCGAGGTGATCCACCGGCTGCGCGACCAGGGCAACACGGTCGTGATCATCGAGCACAACCTCGACGTGATCAAGACAGCCGACTGGGTGGTCGACCTCGGGCCGGAAGGCGGCGCGGGCGGCGGCCAGATCATCGCCCAGGGCACGCCCGAGCAGGTCGCGAAAACCAAGGCGAGCTTCACCGGCAGGTACCTCGCGCCGCTCCTCAAGCGCCGCAAGTGACCGCGGCGCGCCGCCCGGCGCGCGCCGCGCCGCATCGCCCGTCCCACGGCGCGATGCGGCGCCAATTACATTCCTGAAAACGCGATCATTTCGCCCGGCTTTCGTTGCTATACTCGCGGCGATCGGGGTCAATGTCCGCTTGCCGCCACAAGCGCGCCGGATCGCCCCGCCGAATACAGGAACCGTCATGGAGAAGCAATCCGAACCGCCGCGCGATACGCAGGCCCGAGAGCCGCATCTGCGCAGCGTCCGGCTGACCAGTGATTTCAGCCTGCCGAGGTTGTCGGCGCTCGAGATCGGCAGCTACCTCCTCGCGCTCGCCGGCCTGTGGCTCGTCCTGCACCTGCGCCTGCTCGGCGCGCTGCTCGCGGGCCTGCTCGTCTACCAGCTCGTGCACATGATCGCGCCCGCGATCGAACGCCACACGTCGAGCCAGCGCGCGCGCTGGGTCGCGGTCGTGCTGCTGTCGACCGTCATCGTGGGCGGCCTCGCGGGCCTGACGATCGCGATCATCGAGCACTTCGAACATACCGTCCCGAACCTGCAGAGCCTGCTCGGCCAGCTGATGCAGATCGTCGACCAGGCGCGCACCCGCACCCCGTCGTGGATCGCCAACGTGCTGCCGGTCGACGCCGAGCAGATGAAGGTCAAGGCGGCCGGCCTCATGACCAAGCACATGGACCAGCTCCAGCAGGGCGGAAAAAACGTCGCGCGGGTGTTCGGCCACGTGCTGTTCGGCATGATCATCGGCGCGATGATCGCGATCGGCGTCGATCGCCACAAGGTGCGCCAGCCGCTGTCGACCGCGCTCGTCACGCGCGTATCGCGCTTCGCCGACGCGTTCCGGCGGATCGTGTTCGCGCAGATCAAGATCTCGGCGATCAACGCGTTCTTCACGGGCATCTACCTGCTGGTCGCGCTGCCGATCTTCCACCAGCGGCTGCCGCTGTCGAAGACGCTCGTGCTCGTCACCTTCATCGTCGGCCTGCTGCCCGTGATCGGCAACCTGATCTCGAACACGCTGATCGTCGCGGTCTCGCTGTCGGTCAGCATGGGCACCGCGATCGCGTCGCTCGTGTTCCTCGTGGTGATCCACAAGCTCGAATACTTCCTGAACGCGAAGATCATCGGCGGGCAGATCGAATCGCGCGCATGGGAGCTGCTGCTCGCGATGCTCGTGATGGAGGCCGCGTTCGGCATCCCCGGCGTGATCGCCGCGCCGATCTTCTACGCGTACGTGAAGCGCGAACTCAGCTACCTGCGGCTGATCTGAGCGGAAGCGCCCGGGCGGCCCCGGGCGCGGCGGCGCGCCATCTTCCCTGAAACCCTCCCCGGGCGCGCGGCCCGAGGCCGCGCCGCGAGCCGGCCGGCCTGTTGGGCATGGCGGCGACGCGAACACGCCCGCCGCCATGCCGTGTCCGCTTAGCGGAACACCACCGTCTTGGTGCCGTTCAGCACGATCCGGTGTTCGACATGCCACTTCACCGCACGCGCGAGCGTCACGCACTCGACGTCGCGGCCGATCGCCGTCAGCTGGTCCGGCGTCATGCTGTGATCGACGCGCTCCACTTCCTGCTCGATGATCGGACCTTCGTCGAGATCGGTCGTCACGTAGTGCGCGGTCGCGCCGATCAGCTTCACGCCGCGATCGAACGCCTGGTAATACGGCTTCGCGCCCTTGAAGCTCGGCAGGAACGAGTGGTGGATGTTGATCGCGCGGCCGGCCAGTTGCTCGCACATCTGCGGCGACAGGATCTGCATGTAGCGCGCGAGCACCACGAGGTCGGCCTCGTGCTCGCCGATCACCTCCAGCACGCGCGCTTCCTGCGCGGCCTTCGCCGCCGCCGACGCGCCCGCCGCCAGCGGGAAGTGATGGAACGGGATGTCGTAGCTCGCGGCGAGCTGGTAGAAATCCTTGTGGTTCGACACGATCGCCGAAATCTCGATCGGCAGCTGACCCGTGCGATAGCGGAACAGCAGGTCGTTCAGGCAGTGGCCGATCTTCGACACGAGGAGCACGACGCGCGGCTTGAACGCCGCGTCGTGCATTTCCCAGCGCATGCCGAACCGCGCGGCGAGCGGCGTGAATTCGGTGCGCAGCGAATCGAGCGCGGCGGCCGCATCGGCGCCGTCGTGCTCGAAATGCACGCGCATGAAGAATTCGCCGGTGCTGCTGTCGCCGAACTGCGCGGAATCGAGAATGTTGCTGGCGCGCTCGAACAGGAAGCCCGAGACCGCGTGCACGATGCCGTGCCGGTCCGGGCACGACAGTTTGAGGATAAAGCTGTGATCGGTCGACATGACCGCTACTCCCTTCTTGTCTGGTTCAATTCGAATCGCCGGTCGCGCGTCACGCATCCGGCGGCGGCGCGAACAGCGCGTCGAGGCCCGGCGCCGCGTCGGGCGCGAGCCAGCGGTGCCGCAGCAGGCTGTCGAGCATCGCGAGGCTCGCGTCGATCGTCACCTCGCCCGCCCGCAGCCAGGCGATCAGCTGCGCAGGCCCCGCGAGCACGTGCTCCGCGACTTCGCCGTCCTGGTTGTGGGGCACGAAATCCTGCGGAAGCGGCACATCGTAGATGAAGATCTGCTCCGCCTGCGTGCCCTCCGGCAGCGAGCACAGGACATGCGCGGTGCGGCCGGCGATCGCGCGCGCCGCGAGTTCGGCCGGCATGCCGGCTTCCTCCCAGCACTCCTTGAGGAGCGTGTCCTCGAC
This sequence comes from Burkholderia sp. FERM BP-3421, assembly GCF_028657905.1. NCBI lineage: Bacteria > Pseudomonadati > Pseudomonadota > Betaproteobacteria > Burkholderiales > Burkholderiaceae > Burkholderia > Burkholderia sp. FERM BP-3421. The sequence continues at coordinate 2,579,283 of NZ_CP117782.1, forward strand.
GCCGAGACCCCAGCCGATGCCGCCCGCGACCACGTTGTCGAGCATGCCCGGGTCGGTCGCCTTGGTCGCGCTGCGGCGCCCGATCCACATCCGCGGCGGCGTGGCCGGCGCATATTCTACGACGCCGTTCAGATGCACCGCGTAGGTCATCGTGCCGAAAAAGCGCGACGCGGCCCGTTCGATGTGGGCGAGCGGCGGATCGTCGAAGCGGTTGCGGATCGCATAGATCTCGTCGCGCCAGCCCGGGATCAGGCCTTCCGCCGCGAGCGCGCCGATCGGGCTCGCGAGCGCCATGCTGCGCGCATCGACGCTGTCGAAGCGCGCCGCGAGCCGCACCTCGCCCGCCTCGAACTCGAACACGTCGGGCCAGCGCGCGAGCCGCGCGACGTCGCGCGCGCGGATCCAGCCGACCCGCCGGCCGTCGATCATGAACGGCGCATGCGCGGCCGCGTCGAAACGCCGCGCGGCGGCAATGCACGGAAACGTCATCGCCATCCCCGTCAGTCCTTGAGCGCGACGCGCAGGCCGAGCGCGATGAAAGTCGCGCCCGCGAGCCGGTCGAGCCACACGCCGACGCGCGGCCGGCGCTTGAGCCACGCGCCGATCATGCCTGCGCACACGCCGAACAGCGAGAACACCACCGCGGTCTGCGCCATGAACAGCGCGCCGAGTTCCAGCATCTGCACGGCGACGGGCTGCGCGCCGCGCGGATCGACGAACTGCGGCAGGAACACGACGAAGAACAGCGTGACCTTCGGGTTCAGCAGGTTGCCGATCACGCTCTGGCGGAAGATCGTCGCGAGCGGCTGCGGCGCGCGCGCGTGCGCGTTCGCGAGGCCCTGGCTGCGCAGCGCCTTGATGCCGATCCAGACCAGGTAGGCGGCGCCCGCGAGCTTCAGCGCATGGAACGCGACGGGCGACGAGCGCAGCAGCGCGGCCACGCCGAACGCGGCGAGCGTCGTATGGAACAGGATGCCGGCGGCAAACCCGAGCGCGGCGACGAAGCCGGCCGCGCGGCCCTGCGAGATGCCGCGCGCGAGCACTTGCAGGTTGTCGGGACCCGGCGCCAGCGTGATCGCCATCGAGGTGGCGAGAAACAGCAGGAAGTTCGGCATCGCGGACTCGCTTGAGTGAGGGAATGAGGCGCGGCGTCGGCCGCTCAGTGGCCCGAGAACGCGGTCACGGTGTACAGCGGCAGGCCCGCGCCGCGCAGCAGCGCGGAACCGCCGAGATCCGGCAGGTCGATGATCGCCGCGCCCTCGACGACCACCGCGCCGAGCCGCTCGAGCAGCTTCTTGCCCGCCATCATGGTGCCGCCCGTCGCGATCAGGTCGTCGACGATGATCACGCGGTCGCCGGGCTTGCACGCGTCCTCGTGGATTTCCACGGTCGCGCTCCCGTATTCGAGATCGTAGGACTCGGCGCGCGTCTTGTACGGCAGCTTGCCGACCTTGCGGATCGGCACGAAGCCGATGTTCAGCTCGTACGCGACGATCGGCGCGATGATGAAGCCGCGCGCATCGAGCCCGGCGACGTAGTCGAGCTTCGCGTCGACGTAGCGCTCCACGAACAGGTCGACCAGCACCCGCAGCGCCTTCGGGCTCTGCAGCAGCGGCGTGATGTCGCGGAACTGCACGCCCGGCTGCGGCCAGTCCGGCACGGTGCGGATCTGGCTGTGGAGGAACGCGACGGGGTCGAGCGACGCATCCGACGACGGGTGATTCATGGACTTCTCCGAAAAAAACGGCGCGCAATGACTTGCGCACCGCCTGTCAATATTGGCGTGAGGATTGCGGCCAGGAGCGCCCCTGGCCGGGCGCCCCTAGCCGGGCGCCCCTCTCTGGCCATGGGCCCGGACCGCGCCGCGGCTCAGGCCGCGGCCGGGCTCTCGCGCCGGTGCAGCGACAGCCGCTCCTCGGCCAGCGCGAGCGCTTCCGGCAAGCCGCGCAGCACGACGATGTCGCTCGCGCGCAGCTTGGTGTCCGGGTCCGGCTCGACGCCGCGGATCCCGTGGCGGCGGATCGCCGTCACCTCGAGGCCGAGCGCGTAGAGCCCCAGCTCCTCGAGCGAGCGGCCGACCGCGTCCGCGCGCGCGTCGACCGGCACCGATTGTAGCCGCACCTGCTCGTGATCGTCGTCCTCCGCGTCGTCCGCGCCGTGGAAGTAGCCGCGCAGCAGGCTGTAGCGCGCGTCGCGCATTTCCTCCACGCGGCGCACCACGCGCCGCATCGGCACGCCCATCAGCACCAGCGTGTGCGACGCGAGCATCAGGCTGCCCTCGACGATCTCCGGGATCACCTCGGTCGCGCCCGCGGCGAGCAGGCGTTCGAGATCGGCGTCGTCGACCGTGCGCACGATCACGGGCAGGGTCGGTTCGAGTTCGTGCACGTTGTGCAGCACGCGCAGCGCGGACGGCGTGTTCGCATAGGTGATCGCGACCGCCGCGGCCCGGTGGATCCCGGCCGCGAGCAGCGACTCGCGGCGCGCCGCATCGCCGAACACCACGGATTCGCCGGCCGCCCCGGCCGCCGTGATGCGGTCGGGGTCGAGGTCGAGCGCGACATAGGGGATCCCTTCCTGCTCCAGCATGCGCGCGAGATTCTGGCCGGCCCGGCCGTAGCCGCAGATGATCACGTGGCCCTGCTGCTTGAGGCTCTGGGTCGCGATCCGCGTCATCTGCAGCGACTGCTGCATCCACTCGGTCGACGACAGCCGCATCACGATGCGGTCGGCGTTCTGGATCAGGAACGGCGCGGCCATCATCGACAGCAGCATCGAGGCGAGGATCGCCTGCAGCAGCATGGTATCGACGAGGTGGCGGTCGAGGATCAGGTTCAGCAGCACGAAGCCGAATTCGCCCGCCTGCGCGAGGCCGAGCCCGGTGCGCATCGCGACGCCGGGCGGCGCGCCGAACAGGCGCGCGAGCCCGGTGATCGTGACGCCCTTGAGCAGCACCTGGCCGACGAAGAAGCCGGCGACGATGAACGGATGCTGCCAGATCACGCTCGGGTCGAGCAGCATGCCGGTGGTGACGAAGAACAGGCCGAGCAGCACGTCCCGGAACGGCTTGATGTCCTCTTCCACCTGGTGCCGGTACGGCGTCTCGGCGATCAGCATGCCGGCGATGAACGCGCCGAGCGCGAGTGACAGCCCGAAGCGGTCGGTGATGAACGCGGCGCCGAGCGTGACGAGCAGCAGGTTCAGCACGAACAGCTCCTGCGAGCGGCGCCGCGCGACCACGTTGAGCCAGCGCGTCATGAAGCGCTGGCCGACGATCAGCAGCAGCGCGAGCGCGATCACGATCTTGATCGACGCGAGCCCGAGCGACATCGCGAGATCCTTCGACGACTCGCCGCCGAACGCCGCGATCACGATCAGGAGCGGCACCACCGCGAGATCCTGGAACAGCAGCACGCCGAAGATGTTGCGGCCGTGCTCCGTCTCGATTTCGAGACGCTCGGCCAGCATCTTCGACACGATCGCGGTCGACGACATCGCGAGCGCGCCGCCGAGCGCGACGCTGCCCTGCCAGGTGATGTGCACCCAGCGTTCGAACAACGCGCCGAGCAGCAGCGCGACGGCAATCGTGACGAGCACCTGCAGCAGGCCGAGCCCGAACACGAGCCGTCGCATCGCGCGCAGCTTCGCGAGCGAGAACTCGAGCCCGATCGAGAACATCAGGAAGACGACGCCGAACTCGGCGAGGTGCTCGGCGCGCTCGAGATCGGCGGCAAAGCCGAGCGCATGCGGGCCGACCACGATGCCGACGGTCAGATAGCCGAGCATCGGCGGCAGGTTCAGCGAACGGAACACGACCACCCCCACCACCGAAGCCAGCAGCAGCAGGAGCGTCATTTCGAGCGGGGAAATCACAGGCAAAGCGTCCTCGTTCGTCAGCGGCGCCGCACAACGGACGCCGGAATGGGCCGGAAGAAACAACGGCATGATGGCCGCGAGCGGCCCGGCGCGGCGAACAAACGCCTTTGCTATACTCCGCGCATGATAGCGAAAATCAATGATGACCGGGCGCTCGCGCTCGCCCGCGACGTGCTCGACATCGAGGCGGACGCCGTGCGTGCACTGCGCGACCAGCTCGACGGCAGCTTCATCGGCGCGATGGGCCTGCTGCTCGAATGCCGGGGCCGCGTGGTGGTGTCCGGCATCGGCAAATCGGGCCACATTGCACGCAAGATCGCCGCGACGCTGGCCAGCACCGGTACGCCCGCCTTCTTCGTCCACCCCGCCGAAGCCAGCCACGGCGACCTCGGGATGGTCACCGAGCACGATGTCTTCATCGCCCTTTCGAACTCCGGCGAGTCGGATGAGCTCGTCGCGATCGTGCCGCTCATCAAGCGGCTCGGCGCGAAGCTGATCGCGATCACGGGCCGCCCGGCCTCGAGCCTCGGCCAACTGGCCGACTTCCACCTGAACGCGGCGGTCGCGAAGGAAGCGTGCCCGCTGAATCTCGCGCCGACGGCGAGCACCACCGCGGCGCTCGCGCTCGGCGACGCGCTCGCGGTGGCCGTGCTCGACGCGCGCGGCTTCGGCTCCGAGGATTTCGCGCGCTCGCACCCGGGCGGCGCGCTCGGCCGCCGGCTGCTGACCTACGTGCGCGACGTGATGCGCACGGGCGCCGAGGTGCCGACCGTGGCCATCGACGCGACGCTGTCCGACGCGCTGTTCCAGATCACCGCGAAGCGCATGGGCATGACGGCCGTGGTCGGGCCGGACAACCGGGTCGCCGGCATCTTCACCGACGGCGACCTGCGCCGCGTGCTCGAACGCGACGGCGATTTCCGCCGCCTGCCGATCAGCGAGGTGATGACGCGCGGTCCGCGCACGATCGGCCCCGATCACCTGGCCGTCGAGGCGGTGGAGCTGATGGAGCGCCACCGGATCAACCAGATGCTCGTGGTCGACGCCGCCGGCGTGCTGATCGGCGCGCTGAACATGCACGACCTGTTTTCGAAGAAGGTAATCTGATGGGCGCCACTCCCGCCACGGCAGCCGAGCGCGCGAGCCGCGTGAAGCTGATGATTTTCGATGTCGACGGCGTGCTGACCGACGGCGGCCTGCATTTCACCGCGACGGGCGACACGATGAAGTCGTTCAATTCGCTCGACGGCCACGGCGTGAAGCTGCTCGGCGAGGCCGGCATCGCGACCGCGATCATCACCGGCCGCCGTTCCGAGATCGTCGCCGCGCGCGCGCGCGAGATGCGCATCGGGCACCTGTACCAGGGCGTCGAGGACAAGCGCGCGGCGCTCGCCGAGCTGCTCGCCGCGACGGGCATGACGCCCGACGCATGCGGCTACATGGGCGACGACTGGCCCGATCTGGCCGTGATGCTGCGCTGCGGCTTCGCGACCGCGCCCGCCAACGCACACCCCGAGGTGATCGCGCGCGCGCACTGGGTCGCGGAAGCGCGCGGCGGCCACGGCGCCGTGCGCGAGGTCTGCGACGCCATTCTGCGCGCGCAGCACCGCTACGACGCGCTGCTCGCCGCCGCCTGCGGAGCCTGACGGATGAATCCCCGATTTCGCCTGACCTCGCTGATTCCGCTGGTCGCGATGGCCGCGCTCGCGGGCATCACCTACTGGCTGCTGCAGGCCACGCTGCCGCCGCCCGGCGACGGCGAGGCGCGGCCGAAGAGCCATACGCCCGACTACTTCGCCGATCATTTCTCGGTGACCGAGCTGGACCAGACCGGCACCACGCAATACCGCCTGACGGCGGCCGGGCTCGTCCACTACGAGGACGACGAGTCGAGCGACCTGACGCTGCCGGCGCTGCGCGCGTTCCAGCCGGGCAAGCCGGTCGTGACGACCACCTCGAAGCGCGGCGTGGTCAACGGCGACGTGTCGATCGTCGACCTGTACGACGACGCCCGCATCGTGCGGGCGGCGGGCGGCGGCGATCCGCCGATGCAGGCCGATTCCGAACATTTCCGGGTGCTCGTCAACGACGATGTGATCGAGACCAAAAAGCCGGTTAAACTTCAGCGCGGCCTGTCGGTCGCCACCGCCACCGATGGCATGAAGTACAACAACGTCACCCGGGTCATCGATCTTTACGGCAACGTGCGCGGCATGATCGCCGCCGCTGACACGTCCGGCGGCTCCCATGGCCAACCCAAGTAAACCTCCACGCGTGACTGCATGAACGAATCGTTCCCTTGTTTTTCTGCCGGCCGCGCCCGTCGCGCCGTCCGCGCGTCGCTTGCCGCGGCGCTGATCGCGCTGCCGCTCGCCGGGCTGGCGCCGCTCGCCCACGCCGAAAAGGCCGACCAGGGCAAACCGATCAACGTCGAAGCCGACAACCTCACCTATGACGACCTGAAGCAGGTCACGGTCGCGACGGGCAACGTCGTGATCACCAAGGGCACGATCATCATCAAGGGCGATCGCGTCGAGGTGCGCCAGGATCCGCAGGGCTACCAGTACGCGACCGCGACGATGGCGCCGGGCAGCAAGAAGCATGCGTCGTTCCGCCAGAAGCGCGAAGGCCTCGACGAGTACATCGACGGCGACGCGGAGCGGATCGACTACGACGGCAAGCAGGATCTGACCACGCTGACCACGAACGCGACGGTGCGCCGCCTGCAGGGCCTGTCGACCGTGGCCGACACGGTGCACGGCAGCGTGATCACCTATGACGGCCAGCGCGACTTCTACACCGCGAAGGGCGGCAAGGACGTGGCCGCGCCGGGCAACCCGACGGGCCGCGTGCGCGCCATGCTGTCGCCGCGCAACGGCGGCCCCGCGCCGCTGAACGGCGCGCCCGCGCCGCTCGCGCCGTCGACCACGCTGCAGGGAGCCCCGCAATGAACGCGCTGCCGAATCGCCAGCCGGCCGGCACGAGCAGCTCGCTCGTGGTGCGCAACCTGAAGAAGCGCTACGGCTCGCGCACGGTCGTGAAGGATGTGTCGCTCGACGTGAAGAGCGGCGAGGTCGTCGGCCTGCTGGGGCCGAACGGCGCCGGCAAGACCACCTCGTTCTACATGATCGTCGGGCTCGTGCCGCTCGACGCCGGCGACATCTCGCTGAACGGCAGCCCGATCAGCCTGATGCCGATCCACAAGCGCGCGTCGCTGGGCCTGTCCTACCTGCCGCAGGAAGCCTCGGTGTTCCGCAAGCTCACCGTCGAGGAGAACATCCGCGCGGTGCTCGAGCTGCAGCACAACGACAACGGCAAGCTGCTCAGCAAGGACGAGATCGCGAGCCGCACGGAAGCGCTGCTCGACGAACTGCAGATCGCGCACCTGCGCGACAACCCGGCGCTGTCGCTGTCGGGCGGCGAGCGACGCCGCGTCGAGATCGCGCGCGCGCTCGCGAGCAATCCGAGCTTCATCCTGCTCGACGAGCCGTTCGCGGGCGTCGATCCGATCGCCGTGCTGGAAATCCAGAAGATCGTGAAGTTCCTGAAGCAGCGCAACATCGGCGTGCTGATCACCGACCACAACGTGCGCGAAACGCTCGGCATCTGCGATCACGCGTACATCATCAGCGACGGCAGCGTGCTCGCCTCGGGCGCGCCGAGCGAGATCATCGAGAACGAGAGCGTGCGCCGCGTGTACCTCGGCGAGCACTTCCGCATGTAAGCGGACTGCGCGGGGCGCCCGCCCCGCGGTTTCCCTTTCGGCCGGGGCGCGACGCCCCTGTTGCGGCGCCGCAGCCGATTGCGTCAACACGAATGACGCAACGCGCCGCCCTCGTGGCAAACTGCTGGTATGACTCCCTTTTTGCCATGAAAGCCAGCCTCCAACTTCGCCTGTCGCAACATCTCGCGCTGACCCCGCAGCTGCAGCAGTCGATCCGCCTGCTGCAGCTCTCGACGCTCGAATTGCAGCAGGAAGTGGCGATGGCGGTCTCACAGAACCCCCTGCTCGAGAACGACGACGACTGGATCACGAGCCCGCTGCGCGTCGCGTCGGACGGCTCGCTGATCGCGCAGTCGCCTGCGCAGGCATCGGCCGACATGTCGGGGCAGCCGCCGAACGGTTCGGGCGCGTCCAATGAGCGCCCGGAACGCGACGAGCCCGCCGGTGCCGACGAATACGACGGCTACTCCGACAACGGCGACGCGAGCCCGTGGAATCTCGACGACTTCGGCCGCTCCGCCCCCTCGTCCGATGAAGACGACATACCGCCGCTGCAGGTCCATGAAGCCACGACCTCGCTGCGCGATCACCTGTCCGCGCAGTTGCGCGTGACGCAGGCCGGCCCGCGCGACCGCGCGCTCGTGATGTTCCTGATCGAGTCGCTCGACGACGACGGCTACCTCACCGCGTCGTTCGACGAGATCCTGGCCGACCTGCCCGCCGAACTCGAGATCGACGTCGACGAACTGAACGCCGCGCTCGCGCTGCTGCACAGCTTCGACCCAGCAGGCGTCGGCGCGCGCTCGGCCTCCGAATGCCTGAGGCTGCAGCTGCTGCGGCTGGATCCGTCCCCGACGCGCGTGCTCGCGCTCGAGATCGTGTCGCAATATCTGGAGCTGCTGGCTGCGCGCGATTTCACGCGGCTGCGCAAGCACCTGAAGGCGAACGACGACGAGCTGCGCGACGCGCACACGCTGATCCGCTCGCTCGAACCGTTCCCCGGCTCGGCCTACGGCAAGGCCGAGGCCGACTACGTGGTGCCCGACATCATCGTGAAGAAAAGCGGCCAGAGCTGGCACGCGGAGCTCAATCCGGAAGTCGTGCCGCGCCTGCGCATCAACCATCTTTACGCGAACATCCTGCGCAACAGCCGCGGCGATCCGAGCGCCGGATCGTTGAAGCAGCAACTGCAGGAAGCGCGTTGGCTCATCAAGAATATCCAGCAGCGCTTCGACACGATCCTGCGCGTCGCGCAGGCGATTGTCGAACGTCAGAAGAATTTCTTTGCGCACGGCGAAATTGCCATGCGCCCCTTGGTTTTGCGGGAAATAGCTGATACGCTGGGCCTACACGAGTCGACTGTCTCCCGTGTGACAACAGGCAAGTACATGCTGACCCCGTTCGGGACGCTTGAATTTAAGTACTTCTTCGGATCACACGTGTCGACGGATACAGGGGGCGCCGCGTCATCCACGGCGATCCGCGCCCTCATCAAGCAACTGATAGGAGCCGAAGACCCAAAATCTCCTCTTTCGGACAGCCGCATAGCCGAGCTGCTGGCAGAACAAGGATTCGTGGTCGCGCGCCGCACGGTTGCCAAGTATCGCGAAGCCCTCAAGATCCCAGCGGTGAACCTGCGCAAGTCTCTGTAGCCCGTCGCGCCAGCGGCGGGTATTTTCCGGCCGCCGCGCTGTCGACGGCAAAGGCCGGCCGATGCCTCCGCCGCCTCCGCTGCGCTACGGGGAGGCAGCCAGGTCGACCGGCGCTGCCGCCTCTACGCGGAAGGTGGTCATTAGCTTGGAGAAGCACTATGAACCTGAAGATCAGTGGACACCATCTCGAAGTCACCCCTGCGATTCGCGAATACGTGATCACCAAGTTGGATAGGGTGCTGCGGCATAGCGACCAGGTTATCGATGGCACTGTGATCCTCTCGGTCGACAACCACAAGGAAAAGGACAAGCAGCAGCGAGCGGAAATCAATCTGCATCTGAAGGGCAAGGATATCTTCGTCGAAAGCGCGAACGGCAATCTGTACGCCGCGATCGATCTGCTGATCGACAAGCTCGACCGCCAGGTCGTCAAGCACATGGAGCGACTGCAAACGCACACGCACGATCCGCTCAAGCACCAGCCGGCCGTCGAGCAGATCGAACTGCCGCCGCAATGAAGCAATGAATCACGGCGCTCGAGCGCCATACCGGCCGCCCGCTTAGACGGGCGGTTTTTTTTGCTGCCCGCCCGCAGAGGCATGGGCAGCGCCGCAGCGCACCACGCCGTCTGCTGTGCTCTATAATGTCCCGTTATTACCGGGGGCGTTAAGCCGGCTCGCCGTGCTCTACAAGGTCTCCATCGCCTAACGCCGTCCTAATTGCCCGATATGGAAAATCAGTCCGCCGCCGCGAGGAGACCCCAGGCCGCTCCCTTGCCTGCCAACATGAATCGCCTAGCCAAAATCCTGCCCTTAGAGAACGTCGTCATCGGCCTCTCGGTCACCAGCAAGAAGCGCGTCTTCGAACAAGCCGGGCTGATCTTCGAAAATCAGAACGGTATCGCCCGCAGCATCGTCACCGACAACCTGTTCGCGCGCGAGCGCCTCGGCTCGACGGGTCTCGGTGAAGGCGTCGCGATTCCGCACGGCCGAATCAAGGGGCTCAAGCACCCGCTCGCCGCGTTCGTGCGGCTCGCCGAGCCGATCCCGTTCGAAGCGCCCGACGGCCAGCCGGTGTCGCTGTTGATCTTCCTGCTGGTGCCAGAACAGGCCACCCAGCAGCACCTCGAAATCCTCTCCGAAATCGCGCAGTTGCTGTCCGACCGCGACGCGCGCGAACGCCTGCATACCAGTACGGACCGCGACGAGTTGCATCAACTCCTCACTCAGTGGCAACCTTGAGCTGATCCGGGCGGTTTTTTTTCGCGACCGGCGGCACCGCCCGCCCCCCGGCCACCGCCCGCTGCCGGGCCGGCAGCGCGACCTTCGTCGCGCCGCCGCGGCGCCGGCTCCTTGGAGTGACGGACTCATGGATACGTCCAGCATCAACGCCCAGAGCATCTTCGACGACAACGCCGCCATGCTGAAACTCAGCTGGCTGACGGGGCATGAAGGCTGGGAACGCGGTTTTTCCTCCGACACGGTATCGAACGCGACCTCGAGCGCCGACCTCGTCGGCCACCTGAACCTGATCCACCCGAACCGGATCCAGGTCCTCGGCGAGGCCGAGATCAACTACTACCAGCGCCAGACCGACGAGGACCGCTCGCGCCACATGGCCGAGCTGATCGCCCTCGAACCGCCGTTCCTGGTGGTCGCGGGCGGCGCCGCCGCCCCGCCCGAGCTGGTGCTGCGCTGCACGCGCTCGTCCACGCCGCTGTTCACGACGCCGATGTCCGCGGCCGCCGTGATCGACAGCCTGCGGCTCTACATGTCGCGCATCCTCGCGCCGCGCGCGACGCTGCACGGCGTGTTCCTCGACATCCTCGGGATGGGCGTGCTGCTCACGGGCGACTCCGGCCTCGGCAAGAGCGAACTCGGCCTCGAGCTGATCAGCCGCGGCCACGGCCTCGTCGCCGACGACGCGGTCGACTTCGTGCGCCTCGGCCCCGACTTCGTCGAGGGCCGCTGCCCGCCGCTGCTGCAGAACCTGCTCGAAGTGCGCGGCCTCGGCCTGCTCGACATCAAGACGATCTTCGGCGAGACCGCCGTACGGCGAAAGATGAAGCTGAAGCTGATCGTCCAGCTGGTGCGCCGGCCGGACGGTGAATTCCAGCGGCTGCCGCTCGAAAGCCAGACGGTCGACGTGCTCGGCCTGCCGATCAGCAAGGTCACGATCCAGGTGGCGGCCGGCCGCAACCTCGCGGTGCTGGTCGAGGCGGCGGTCCGCAACACGATCCTCCAGCTGCGCGGGATCGACACGCTGCGCGACTTCATGGACCGGCAGCGCCTCGCGATGCAGGATCCCGACAGCCAGTTCCCGGGCAAGCTCGTGTAACGCGCGCCGGCTCGGCAGCGCCACGCGGGTGCCACGAGCCGGTGCTATGATGAAACGTCAGGATTTACGTCTTCCCATGCGCATTGTCCTCATCACCGGCATTTCCGGCTCCGGCAAATCCGTCGCGTTGAACGCGCTGGAAGACGCCGGCTATTACTGCGTCGACAACCTGCCGCCGCGCGTGCTGCCGGAACTCGCGCGCTACCTGGCCGAGGACGGCCAGCATCGGCTCGCGGTCGCGATCGACGCGCGCTCGAGCGCCTCGCTCGACGACATGCCGGGCCTGATCCGCGCGCTGTCCGTCGACCACGACGTGCGCGTGCTGTTCCTCAATGCGAGCACCCAGGCGCTGATCCAGCGCTTCTCCGAAACGCGCCGCCGCCATCCGCTGTCCGGTTCGCCGTCCCACGACGCGGACGTCGGCCTGCTGTCGTCGCTCGAGGAAGCCATCGAGCGCGAGCGCGACCTGGTCGCGCCGCTCGCGGAATTCGGCCACCAGATCGACACCAGCAGCCTGCGCGCGAACGTGCTGCGCAGCTGGGTCAAGCGCTTCATCGAGCAGAAGAACGACGACCTGGTGCTGATGTTCGAATCGTTCGGCTTCAAGCGCGGCGTGCCGCTCGACGCCGATTTCACGTTCGACGTGCGCGCGCTGCCGAACCCGTACTACGACCACCAGCTGCGCCCGCTCACCGGGCTCGACAAGCCGGTCATCGCGTTCCTCGACGCGCTGCCGATCGTCCACCAGATGATCGACGACATCGAGGCGTTCCTCGTCAAATGGCTGCCGCACTTCCGCGACGACAACCGCAGCTACCTGACCGTCGCGATCGGCTGCACGGGCGGCCAGCACCGCTCGGTGTTCATCGCGGAGACGCTCGCCGCGCGTCTCGCGCGCCAGGCCAACGTGATCGTGCGGCATCGTGACGCGCCGGTGGACACCGACGCGTCGTCGCGGCTCGTCACCTAGCGGGGCCGCCCCTCCTCGAGCGCGCGCCATGTCCTCTCTCTCGACCACTCTCATCGATCTGCCGCTGTTTCCGCTGCATACGGTGTTGTTCCCGGGAGGCCTGCTGCCGCTCAAGGTGTTCGAGGCGCGCTATCTCGACATGGCGCGCGCATGCCTGCGCGACGATGCGCCGTTCGGCGTGTGCCTGCTGCGCAGCGGGCCGGAAGTCGCGCAGGAAGGCGCGGTCTCGGTGCCCGAGACGATCGGCTGCATGGCGCGGATCGTCGAATGCGACACCGGCGAATTCGGCATGCTCTACCTGCGCACGATCGGCACGCAGCGCTTCGAGCTGCTGTCGCACCGCGTCGAGGCGAACGGCCTGCTGGTCGGCATCGCGGAGCCGATGCCCGACGACATTCCGCTCGACGGCGAGCTGACGCTCGCGCAATTCGGCGCCTGCGCGGAAGTGCTCGAACGGATCATCGAGGCGCTGCGCCGGACCGAGCCGGGCGAGATGCCGTTCGTCGAGCCGTTCTGCTTCGACAGCCCGACCTGGGTGGCCAACCGGCTGTCCGAGGTGCTGCCGCTCGACCTGCGCGCGCGGCAGAAGCTGATGGAGTTTCCCGATGTCGGCGCACGCATCGACGCCGTGCACCAGGTGCTGACCCGCCACGGATGGCTGTAGGCGCGCTCAGATCAGGGAGCCGCCGAGACTGTCGAGCAGCTTGCGCACCGGCGCGGGCACGCCGTACGCATCGAGCCCGCCGAGCGGCACCCACGCGGTTTCGTCATCGCCCGCGGCCAACGCGCCGGCCGCGGGCGCCCCGTCCAGTTCCGCGAGCCGCGGCTCGATCTCCAGCTTGAAGTGCGTGAAGGTGTGCGTAAACGACGCGAGCCGCACCAGCGACGCGCCGCCGAACGCGCGCGCGTGCTCGAGCAGCGCCGCGTCGCCGTCGGCCTCGGGCAGGCTCCAGAGTCCGCCCCAGATGCCCGTGGGCGGACGCCGCCGCAATAGCACGGCATCGCCGTCGCGCAGCACCAGCATCCAGGTGCGGCGCACGGGCACCGCCTTCTTCGGACGCGCGGCGGGCAGCTCGCGCTGCCGCCCGCTCGACTGCGCGACGCAGTCGCCCGCGAACGGACACCGCGCGCAATCGGGCTTGCCGCGTACGCACAAGGTCGCGCCGAGATCCATCAGGCCCTGCGTATACGCACTGACGTCGGCTTGATTCGCGGCGTCGGGCAACAGCGATTCCGCCAGCGCCCACATCTCGTTCTCGACGCGCTTCTCGCCCGGAAATCCCTCCACGCCGAACACCCGCGCGAGCACGCGTTTCACGTTGCCGTCGAGAATCGTCGCGCGCGCGCCGAACGCGAACGACGCGATCGCGGCCGCCGTCGAGCGGCCGATGCCGGGCAATTCGGCCAGCGCGTCCGGCGCCGCCGGGAACATGCCGCCGTGCTGCTCGACCACCACCTGCGCGCAGCGGTGCAGGTTGCGCGCCCGCGAGTAGTAGCCGAGCCCGGCCCACAGCGCCATCACGTCGTCGGCGGGGGCCGCCGCGAGCGCCGCGACATCGGGAAAGCGTTCGAGGAAGCGCAGGTAGTACGGCACGACGGTCGACACCTGGGTCTGCTGCAACATGATTTCCGACAACCAGATCCGGTAGGGATCGCGGGTGTTCTGCCACGGCAGGTCGTGGCGGCCGTGCGCGCGCTGCCACGCGATCAGCCTGGCGGCGAACCCGGCATGCAGCGGGGTGACGGGAAACGGAGCGGGGGGAATGCGGGGTGGCTTCAAGTTTTCAACGCTGACAATTCGGACAGTAATAGGTCGACCGCTGTCCCTGCACGATCTGGCGCACCGGCGTGCCGCAGACCCGGCACGGCGCGCCCGCGCGATCGTAGACGAAACAGTCGAGCTGGAAATAGCCGCTTTCGCCGTTGCTGCCGACGAAATCGCGCAAGGTGCTGCCGCCGCGCTCGATCGCGGCGGCGAGCGTCTCGCGCACCGCGTCGGCCAGGCGTTCGTAACGGGGCAGCGACACCCGGCCGGCCGCGGTGGTCGGCCGGATGCCCGCGCGGAACAGGCTCTCCGACGCGTAGATGTTGCCCACGCCGACCACGATGTCGCCCGCCAGCAGCGCCTGCTTCACCGACACGCTGCGCCCGCGCGTGCGCCGATGCAGCAGCACGCCGTCGAACCCCGCCTCGAGCGGCTCGACGCCGAGGCCCGCGAGCAGCGGATGGGTGCGCACGTCGCCCGCGCTGCGCGGATGCCAGAGCACCGCGCCGAAGCGACGCGGATCGCGAAAGCGCAATACAAAATCGTCAAACAACCAATCGATGTGATCGTGCCGCGCGGCGGCGGGCACCTGCGCGAGGTCCGGCAGGATGCGCAGGGTGCCCGTCATGCCGAGGTGGACGATGAACCAGCCGGCGTCGACCTCGAACAGCAGGTACTTGCCGCGCCGCTCGACCCGGAGCACCTCGCGGGCCTCGAGCGTGCGCGCCAGTTCGGCGGGCACGGGCCAGCGCAACATGGCGGTGCGCACCTCGACGCGGCGCACGCGCTGCCCCGCGACGAACGGCTCGATTCCACGGCGCGTGACTTCAACTTCCGGCAACTCTGGCATGGTTCGGTGGTCTGTATCTTGCTGGTAACGATTCTGCGCGTATTGTAGCGGGCGCGTTACAATCGACTGAAACATCGAACGGATTTCCATGACCTTGCCCTCGAAGCTGTTCCAGAAGCGCCGCACCGCACTTGCGCGCGGCCCGCTCGCTGCCCCGGTGCGTCGCGCGATCGGCGCGGCCCTCCTCGCGGCAACGGCGTTCGCCGCCCTGCCTGTGCAGGCGCAGGATCCGGTCCCGGACGACGACGTCGCCGAGGGCCTGCAGATCCCCGCGCTGCCCGAGGAGAAGAAGGATCTCCCGAACCTCCCGCTGACGGCCCAGATCGTCTACCAGGTGCTCGCGGCCGAAGTGGCGCTGCAGCGCGGCCAGCCCGCGCCCGCATACCAGACCTACCTGGCGCTCGCGCGCGACACGCAGGATCCGCGCAACGCGCAGCGCGCCACCGAGATCGCGCTCGCGGCGCAGAGCCCGGCGGATGCGCTCGTCGCCGCGAACCTGTGGCGCAAGTACGCGCCCGATTCGAACCGCGCAGCGCAAGTCGACGCCGCGCTGCTCGTGCTCGGCGGCAAGCCGGCCGAGGCGCAGCCGATGCTCGCGCGCGGGCTCGCGCGCGCGACCGACGATACGCGCGGCGATGCGATCCTCGCGCTGCAGGCGATGCTGATGCGCGGGCCGAACCGCGTGGAAGGGCTCGCCGTCCTTCAGGACCTGCTGAAGAACGACCTGAACCGGCCCGAGGCGCAGCTCGCGCTCGCCCGCCAGCAGCTGGCGACGGACGACAAGGCCGCCGCCGCGCAATCGCTGCGCCAGGCGCTGCAGCTCAAGCCCGACTACCTGCCGGCCGCGCTGATGCTGTCGCAGATGGGGCCGGACGAGCGCGCGGTCGGCATCGCGTCGTTCGAGAAGTACGTGCAGCAGAATCCGAAGTCGCGCGACGGGCGCCTCGCGCTCGCGCAGCTGTATCTCGCAGACGATCGCCTCGACGACGCGCAGAAGCAGTTCGAGGCGATGCGCAAGAACGACTCGAAGGATGCGACGCCGCTGATGGCGATCGCGCTGATCAAGATCCAGCAGAAGCAGCTCGACAACGCGACCACCTACCTGAAGCAGTACATCCAGGTCGCCGAGAAGAAGCCCGGCGCCGATGTCGGCCAGGCCTACATCTATCTCGCCCAGATCGCGCTCGATCAGGACAACGACGCACTCGCCGGCCAATGGCTCGACAAGATCGACCAGACGAGCCAGCACTACGTGCCCGCCCAGGTCACGCGCGCGCAGCTGCTGCAGAAGCAGGGCAAGACCGACGAGGCGCGCAAGGTGCTCGCCGACCTGCAAGTCGTCGATCCGCGCGATGCGGCGGTGATCGCGCGCACCGACGCGTCGATCCTGTTCACCGCGAAGCGTTACAAGGAGGCGTCGGACCGCCTCGCGCAGGCGGTCGAGGATTTCCCGGACGACCCCGACCTGCGCTACGACTACGCGATGGCGAGCGAGAAGCTCGGCCAGTTCACGACGATGGAAAAGCAGCTGCGGATCCTGATGCGCGCCCAGCCGGACAACCCGCAGGCCTACAACGCGCTCGGCTATTCGCTCGCGGACCGCAACCAGCGGCTGCAGGAAGCGAGCAAGCTGATCGAGAAGGCCAGCGCGCTCGCGCCCGATGATGCGTTCATCATGGACAGCCTCGGCTGGGTCAAGTACCGCCTCGGCGACAACGCGAGCGCGACGCGGATCCTGCGGCAGGCCTACGACCTGCAGCCGAACGCCGAGATCGGCGCGCACCTCGGCGAGGTGCTGTGGAAGAGCGGGTCGCAGGATCAGGCGCGCGCGGCGTGGCGCGAGGCCCAGAAGCTCGAACCCGACAACGACACGCTCGTGCAGACGCTCAAGCGCTTCCAGGTCAACGGGCTCTGATGATCGCAGCACCTTCGTCCTTCCGGTTCGCGCCGGCCCTGCGGCGTGCGGCGCTGACCGCCGCCGCCCTCGCGGCCCTCGTGCTTGCCGGCTGCGCCACCCCGCAGCGCCCTCCCACCGCGACGCACGTCCAGGGCGCGCTCGCCACCGCCGCGAACCACGCCTACACGGGCCGTTTCTCGGTGCAGTACAGCGATCAGCTCGGCAACGCGCGCAACGTGTACGGCAATTTCGATTGGCAGGAAGACGGCGACGATGTCTCGCTCGAATTGCGCAGCCCGCTCGGACAGACGCTCGCGGTCGTGAAATCGTCGCCGCGCGAAGCGTCGCTCGAACTGCCGAACCGCCAGCCGCAATACGCGACCGACGTCGGCGAACTGATGCAGAATACGCTCGGCTTCGCGCTGCCCCTCAACGGGCTGCGCTACTGGCTGCAGCCGACGCCCGCGCCCGCCACGCCGGCGACCACCGTGCGCGATCCGGGAAATGCGAGAATCACGCAGATCCGCCAGGACGGCTGGACCATCGATTACGTCGCGTACGCCGACGCACCGGCCACGGGCGTGAAGCGCATCAACCTGGTGCGGCAGGAGCCGCCGCTCGACATCAAGCTCGTGCTCGACCGCTGAACCCGCGCCTTTTGCCTGACTCTTTGCAAGCATGACCGATACGAACCGCTCGCTGCGGGGCTGCCTGGCCCCGGCGAAACTCAATCTCTTCCTGCACATCACGGGCCGTCGCCCCGACGGCTACCACGACCTGCAAAGCGTGTTCCAGCTGCTCAACTGGGGCGACCTGCTCGACTTCGCGCTGCGCGACGACGGCCGCATCGTGCGCCAGACCGACATCGAGGGCGTGCCGGCGCATACCGACCTGGTGGTGCGCGCGGCGATGCTGCTCAAGACCCATACCGGCTCGCCGCTCGGCGTCGACATCGCGATCGACAAGCGCCTGCCGATGGGCGCCGGCCTCGGCGGCGGCAGCTCGGACGCGGCCACCACGCTGCTCGCGCTCAATCGCCTGTGGCAACTCGATCTGCCGCGCGAGGAACTGCAGTCCCTCGCGGTCAAACTCGGCGCGGATGTGCCGTTCTTCGTTTTTGGAAAAAATGCGTTCGCAGAGGGTATCGGAGAAGAACTGAAGCATGTAGAATTGCCGACTCGCTGGTTCCTGGTTGTGACACCGCGGGTTCACGTTCCGACTGCTTCGATTTTTTCAGATAAATCGTTGACAAGAGATTCGAAACCCATCACAATTACGGACTTTCTTGCACGGCAAAGCTGCGATGCAGGATGGCCGGAAAGCTTCGGTCGGAATGACATGCAGCAGGTTGTGACAAGGCAGTACGCGGAAGTTGCGCAGGTGATCGAATGGTTGTATGATTTGACCCCCGCGCGGATGACCGGCTCCGGAGCTAGCGTGTTTGCAGCGTTCCGCAGCAGAGCTGAAGCAGAAGCGGTGCAAGCCAAACTGCCGGCAGGCTGGAACAGCGCGGTAGCCGAGAGCATGAACGAGCATCCACTCTTCGCTTTCGCGTCATAAGTTTTACTGTGTCGGATGTCCTGCACTTCCGGCAGAGTTCAAAGTTGAGTGTAGGGGAGTCGCCAAGTTGGTCAAGGCACCGGATTTTGATTCCGGCATGCGAGGGTTCGAGTCCTTCCTCCCCTGCCAAAATTTCTCGCATTTCCCGCCCAAGCCCGAAGCAGGTGCACGATGAGCAGCCATGACGGCCTGATGGTTTTTACTGGCAACGCAAATCCCGCGCTTGCTCAGGAAGTCGTCAAAATCCTTGGTATTCCCCTCGGCAAGGCAATGGTCAGCCGTTTTTCCGACGGCGAGATCCAGGTCGAGATTCAGGAAAACGTGCGCGGCAAGGACGTCTTCGTCCTGCAGTCCACTTGCGCACCGACCAACGACAACCTGATGGAACTGATGATCATGGTCGATGCGCTCAAGCGCGCATCCGCCGGCCGGATCACCGCTGCCATCCCCTACTTCGGCTACGCCCGCCAGGACCGCCGCCCGCGTTCGGCGCGCGTCGCGATCTCGGCGAAGGTCGTCGCGAACATGCTGGAAATCGCCGGCGTCGAGCGGATCATCACGATGGATCTGCACGCCGACCAGATTCAGGGCTTCTTCGATATCCCCGTCGACAACATCTACGCGACGCCGATCCTGCTGGGCGACCTGCGCAAGCAGAGCTACTCGGATCTGCTGGTGGTGTCGCCCGACGTCGGCGGCGTGGTGCGCGCCCGTGCGCTCGCGAAGCAGCTCAATTGCGACCTCGCGATCATCGACAAGCGTCGCCCGAAGGCGAACGTCGCCGAAGTGATGAACATCATCGGTGAAGTCGACGGCCGTACCTGCGTGATCATGGACGACATGGTCGATACCGCCGGCACGCTGTGCAAGGCCGCCCAGGTGCTGAAGGAGCGCGGCGCGAAGCAAGTGTTCGCCTACGCGACGCACCCGGTGCTGTCGGGCGGCGCGGGCGACCGGATCGCCGCTTCAGCGCTCGACGAGCTCGTCGTCACCGACACGATCCCGCTCAGCGAGGAATCGCTCAGCTGCCCGAAGATCCGCTCGCTGTCGAGCGCCGGCCTGCTGGCCGAAACGTTCTCGCGGATCCGTCGCGGCGACTCGGTGATGTCGCTGTTCGCGGAATCCTGAACCGCCACTGCCGCAGCAAAGCATGCGTGAAAAGCGAAGCGTCCTGCTTCGCTTTTTGCACAATCGGCCCGGGCTGACGAAACCCTGGCCGTTCGTTCGGGGGTCCGACGTCATCGATGCGGACCCCGTCTTACTACCTGGTCGCGGGTAGTTATTGGAGATTGTTATGAAAGTCGTCGCTTTCGAGCGCCAACAGCAAGGTACGGGTGCGAGCCGCCGCCTGCGCAACACCGGTAAGACCACGGGTATCGTGTACGGTGGTGAAGCAGCGCCCCAAATGATCGAACTCGATCACAACGCCCTGTGGCACGCCCTGAAGAAGGAAGCCTTCCACGCGTCGATCCTCGACCTCGAAGTGGCCGGCCAGTCGCAACAGGTTCTGCTGCGCGACGTGCAATACCACCCGTTCCGCCAGCTCGTGCTGCACGTGGACTTCCAGCGCGTCGACGCGAAGAAGAAGCTGCACACCAAGGTGCCGCTGCACTTCCTGAACGCGGAAATCAGCCCGGCAGTGAAGCTGTCGAGCGCGATCGTCTCGCACGTCGTGAACGAAATCGAAGTCGAGTGCCTGCCGGCTGCCCTGCCGGAGTTCCTCGAAGTCGATCTGTCGAAGATCGAAGCAGGTCAGTCGCTGCACGCGAAGGACGTCACGCTGCCGGCAGGCGTCGCGCTGGTCGCGCACGT